>JAUJGA010000068.1:0-18174 GCA_042095675.1 Gammaproteobacteria bacterium | reverse complement strand
TCCTGTAAAACCTTTAACTGATCCCTTAGCTGCGCAGCTTCTTCAAACTCCATATTCTGGGCATGAGTATACATTTTTTCTTCTGTTTCATTAATTTTTTTCTGTAAATCTTTTCTTGAAATAGCAGTGTATTGACCTGCTTCCTCAGCAATGCGCTTCTTTTTCGCCACGGCTAGGCCGGCACCAGGAATAGTAGCTTCCATAATATCTTTAACTGATTTTTTAATTCCCTTAGGAGTTATACCATGTAATTCATTATAGGCAACTTGCTTGACTCTACGTCGATCAGTTTCATCCATAGCTCGTTGCATTGAACCGGTAATCCTATTTGCATATAGAATTACGTGGCCATTAATATTTCTAGCCGCTCTTCCCATTGTTTGAATAAGTGATCGTTCAGAGCGCAGAAAACCTTCTTTATCCGCATCTAAGATTGCCACTAATGAAACTTCCGGAATATCCAGACCTTCTCTTAAGAGATTAATACCTACCAGTACGTCAAACTCTCCCAGACGAAGATCTCTAATAATCTCTACTCGTTCCACAGTATCAATATCAGAATGCAGGTAGCGTACTCTTACATCATGCTCTAGATAATAATCAGTGAGGTCTTCTGCCATTCGTTTGGTTAGTGTAGTCACCAAAATTCGTTCTTTGAGCTCTACCCTTTTATGAATTTCAGAAAGTAAATCATCAACCTGTGTATTAGCCGTTCTTATTTCTACCTCTGGATCAATCAGTCCTGTCGGTCTTACAACCTGTTCTGCAATAACCACTGCATGTTCAGCTTCATAGGTTGAAGGAGTTGCAGAAATAAAAATAGATTGTGGAGCAAGACGTTCGTATTCAATAAACTTAAGTGGACGATTATCCAATGCTGAAGGTAGGCGAAAGCCATATTCCACTAAGTTTTCTTTACGTGACCTATCCCCCTTATACATAGCTCCTATTTGAGGGATAGTAACATGGCTTTCATCAATAAAAATCAATGCATCATCTGGTAAATAATCTAAAAATGTAGGTGGTGCTTCTCCTGGATTTCTGCCGGAAAGGTAGCGTGAATAATTTTCAATACCAGAGCAATAGCCTAGTTCAAGAATCATCTCAATATCCAACTGAACCCGTTGCTCTAAACGCTGTGCTTCAACTAGTTTATTTAAAGAATAGAGTTCTTCCAAACGTTCCTTTAATTCATCTTTTATTTTTTCGACTGCAGCCAGTAAAGTCTCCCTAGGCGTCACATAATGTGTTTTTGGATAGACTGTTATTCTTGGTACACGACGTAATACTTCACCTGTGAGAGGATCAAAATAACTTAAAGACTCTACTTCTTCATCAAATAATTCAATACGTACCGCTTCACTATCAGAATCTGCCGGATAAATATCAATCACATCTCCCCGTACCCGATAAGTAGCACGATGTAATTCCACATCATTACGTTTATATTGTAATTCAGACAGACGTCTTAAAATGGTTCTTTGATCAACAATATCTCCTTTCACTACATGTAATAACATCTTCATATAGGACTCAGGATCACCCAAACCATAAATACAGGAAACTGAAGCAACAATAATAGTATCTTTTCTTTCTAATAAAGCCTTAGTGGCTGAAAGGCGCATTTGTTCAATATGTTCATTAATCGAAGCATCTTTTTCAATAAAAGTATCTGATGCAGGTACATAAGCTTCCGGCTGATAATAGTCATAATAGGAAACAAAGTATTCCACTGAATTATATGGAAAAAATTCTTTCATTTCACCATATAACTGAGCCGCCAGTGTTTTATTCGGGGCAAGAATTAAAGTCGGGCGCTGAAGTTCCTGAATGACATTGGCCATAGTAAATGTTTTTCCAGAACCTGTAACGCCCAGTAAAGTCATTGCAACCTCACCATCATAGATACCATCAATCAAGGTTTTAATTGCCGCTGGTTGATCTCCTCCTGGAGTAAAAGATGAGGCTAGTTCAAATGGATTGCCCATAACAATATTTTTCTCTTTTTATATAATTTAGTGAATGCTCTGATAATAGACTTGTGATAGAATCTGAGTGTAGTTACTTCAGGCTATTAAGCATCCTTTTATTTTACGCTAGAGGCACTTCACTTGGCTATACATTCCAACAAAAACAAATTGTCAAATCGTGTTCAATCAGTCAAGCCATCGGCAACTTTAGAAATTACAGCTAAGGCTAAAGCCCTCAAAGCAGAAGGAAAAGCTATTATTGGACTGGGTGCAGGTGAGCCTGATTTTGACACGCCCGAACATATCAAAAATGCTGCGATTGAAGCCATTAATAATGGTTTTACAAAATATACGGCAGTAGGTGGTACACCTGAATTAAAAATAGCAATCTGTGATAAGTTTAAGCGTGATAATTCTCTGAACTATACACCCAATCAAGTATTAGTTTCCAGTGGTGGTAAGCAAAGTTTTTACAATTTATGTCAGGCACTGCTTAATGATGGTGATGAAGTTATTATCTCTGCTCCCTATTGGGTTTCCTATCCTGATATAGTGATATTGGCAGGTGGCAAACCAGTTATTATTAATACTGGTATTGAAGAAGGTTTTAAAACTACACCAGAACAAATTAAGTCAGCTATTACCGATAAAACCCGTTTAGTGGTTATAAATAGTCCCTCCAACCCAACAGGAATTACTTATACACGTAGTTATTTGGCAGCGATAGGTGAAGTTTTAAAGACTTATCCTGATATTATTATTGCCAGTGATGATATGTATGAACATATTGTCTGGGGAGATGAACCATTTTGTACCATTGCTGAAGTCTGTCCGGAACTATATGATCAGACAATAACCATGAATGGTGTCAGTAAAGCTTATTCTATGACCGGCTGGCGTATTGGCTATGCAGCAGGCCATGAAGATATTATTAATGCTATGACTAAGATTCAGGCACAAAGTACTTCTAATCCCTGCTCTATTTCTCAGGCAGCAACATTGGAAGCACTCAATGGCGATCAATCTTGTATTAAAACCATGTTAAAGGCATTTAAAGAACGACATGATTTTGTAGTAGAAGCTATTAATAAGATCCCTGACATGCAGGCCTTGGCTTCACAGGGGGCTTTTTATACTTTTGTTAATATACAAGATTTAATTAAAAAAACTGATGGTATTAATGATGATGTAGAAATGACAGATTATATTTTAAGAGAAGCAGAAGTGGCTTTGGTACCTGGGTCAGCATTTGGTGCTTCGGGCTATATTCGCATTTCTTTTGCTACCAGTATGGAAAACTTAGTCGCAGCTATTGAGCGTTTACAAAAGTTGTTTTCATAGAGCCTAACCCCATCCCAACCTTCCCCTCAAAAACCAGGGGAAGGAGAAAAATAGGATTTTTGTATGAGTAACTCCCCTTTTGTTGTTGATATTAAAGACTCTGAACACTTTAATTTAGAAGTTATTAAAGGTTCAAAACAACAGGCAGTTTTAGTTGATTTTTGGGCAGACTGGTGTCAGCCTTGTAAAACATTAATCCCTTTACTGACCAAGTTAGCTGAAGAATATCAAGGGGCTTTTATTCTTGCGAAGGTCAATGCAGATGAGCAGCATGAAATAGTGACTGAAGCTGGAGTTAGAAGCTTACCCACCGTTAAGTTATTTGTTGATGGAAGCGTTGTAGATGACTTTGTCGGTGCCAAAACTGAAGGGGAGCTGAGAACATTTTTAGATAGCCACCTCAGTAATGAAAGAGTTAATGAAGAAGATAATGAAATTGATAATGCACTGGCCCTATCTGAATCAGGTGAATATGAGCAGGCTATTGAAGCATTAAAGTCTCTGAACCAGACAGACCCATCCAATACTCAGGTGTATCTCGCTATTGCTAAAGTCTACCTTAGAGCAGAGGACTTTGATAATTGTGAAGCCGTATTAAAAGCCCTACCTGCTAATATACAAACCAGTGACGAAGCCTCGAAAATAATTGATGAACTTAATCTTGCCAAAGCGATCAGTGATGCACCTGAAATAGAAGAAATTCTTTTACAATTAGAAACTGAACCGAAAAACCATACACTCAGAGTACAACTGGCTAATCAATATATAGTTGCCAAACAATATGAACAGGCTCTAGAAGCACTCATGTATATTCTAGCAAAAGACATGAGTTTTCAGGAAGGAGAAGCAAAGGTTGCTATGCTGAAGATTTTTAAACTACTCGGTGCACAGGAGCCTTTGACTAGAAAATATCGTAGCAAGTTAGCAGCTTTATTATATTAAAAAGCATGCTAAATTTTAGCAGGTTTTTTTAGAAGAAAACTAATAATCTAGTTAGTCTTCTTCATCTTCTACAGAAGGTGTGTCATCTGCTGGATCGTAACCTTCAGGTAATTGGTGTGCAATTCCCTTATGACATTCGATACAAGTCCAGCCATTATCAATGGCTTCCTCATGACGATCTGAGCTACGGGATTCCTGCTTGTCAAAGTCCATTGATTCAAAGTCATGGCAATTGCGACATTCACGAGAATCCGTACCCAGCATCCGTTTCCACTCGTTAGTAGCTAATTGTAGGCGCTTGCCTTCAAATTTTTCACGTGTATCAATAGTACCCAGAATTTTATGATATAACTCATTAGATGCCTTAATCTTACGAATAATTTTATGTATCCATTCTTTAGGTACGTGACAATCAGGACAGGTTGCTCTTACACCGGTTCGATTTGAATAATGTATAGTTTCAGTGTATTCCTCATAAACATTTGTTTCCATTTCATGACAGGATATACAAAATGATTCCTGGTTTGTCGATTCCATCGCAGTATTAAAACCACCCCAGAAAATAACACCTAGAACAAAACTAAAAAACAGCATTTTAAAACTATTTTCTTTTGAGAATAAGGCCATAATACAGTTCCCCACCGTAAGTTGATAAACAATATAAATTCATTAGGAGATTATACATTAACTATAAGGTTATTAGAATGTATTATATTACTAATATCTTAATTTATTACAAACTTAATCTTGATCACCTTTTAGTGCTTTTAAATAAAGTACTAAAAGGTAATTAATACTAAAGGCGATTAAATACCTTCATAAACATTTTCAACTAAAGGTGTATCTTTAGTCTGAGTGGCATGGCATTGAGTACAGAAATAGCGACGACTGGAAACAGTCTCTAAAGTCTTACCATCACGAGTCACATAATGGCTATCTCCAACTTTAGGTGCTTTCTCTTTCTTATATGCCTTATCACTATGACACTTCATACAACCATTATTTTTAAGTGAAATTTTATACTTATCAGTAGTATGTGGAATCATTGGAGGCTGTAGCTTGAAGTTGCGTTTAATACCTCCTTCCACGGTATCCACCTTGTGCTTAACAATTTTATTAGAATCATTATCTAATGCGCTATCACCACGTAGAGATTGAACAGACATTGCGCTTGATGAAAACACAACTGCCGTTATCGCCACGAGAAATATCGAAATGACTTTTCCTGATAGAGAGCGAGTTATTTTTACTGGTTTAAACATTTTTTTATTCTCCATTTAAAATCTGGAATTATGAATTTGTATACAAATACACAAATTCTTAAGATTTATAGTTAATAGTCTTTTCTAACGCTTGGTAAATTTAAATACATCCACATCACAAATATCAATACAACGACCACAATTGGTACAATTCATCTCATCAATCAATGGACTGATTCCTTTGTCAGCACCTTTTAATGCAGGTCTAATCACCTTCGGTTCAGGACACACAACAAAGCAGTCATTACAATCATCACATTGATCACGATTAACAGCACTCACCCGAAGCAGACTTTTTACACCTAATAGGCTGTAAAAAGCACCAACAGGACAGAGATGACCACACCAACCTCGTTGACTGACAAATAAGTCAAACAAAAAGATTGCAATAATCACCATCCATGCCCAGCCCATTCCAAAAATGATGCCGCGAAACATCAAAGAAACAGGGTTGAACAACTCCCATACAATAACACCGGTAATCAATGGCAAAATCAAAGTCAATTCTAATAACCAGTAGCGTGAGCTTCTGGAAAACTGACTTGATACCTTTAAATCGAGTTTCTTGCGCATCCAGCCAGCTGCATCTGTCACCATATTAATAGGACACATCCAGGAGCAGTAAACCCGACCACCCACTAAAAGATAAAACGCTAGTACTATAATGACGCCAATCAATCCAGCCTGAGTTGGTAAATTCCCCGACATCAAACCTTGCAGCATCACATAGGGATCAGATAATGGTAAAATATCCAGAATTAAACTGGAGGCCATATTACCTTTAACTATCCAAACGCTATACAAGGGACCGGCTAAAAATAGGGCTAAAATTGAGAGCTGACTAATACGGCGAAGTATCAGCCATTTATATGCACCCAACCAGCCTTTCTTTTCTATAGCCTGCGAACCAACAGCCTGTTTCCTAGGTCGTTTTTTTTCCTTTGTACTAGTTGCCATTATTTATTCTCCTGTTCCTGTAACCTTTTCAGGCTATCCAGGGGATTAGAAGAATAATGTGTGGCATCCGACTGCACTTCCGGTGGTACATTAAGTCCACCCTTATTGAAATCGTATGTCACTCCTTCAGGTAAATTATACTGATGTTCCACATCCGGAGTAACCAGACTTTGTCCAGCCACTTCTTTTTGTTTCCAGCCAAATCTATAGTGTTCACCTACCAGACCTTTTGCAATTTCCATAGGTAAAACCTTGATTGCCGCCTCTTCCAGAATACAGGCTTTTTCACATCGACCACAGCCTGTACAACTATCAGAATGAACCACCGGTATAAATAAAGCATGTTTACCTGAACGACGGTTATGTTGCATTTCAACTGTAATTGCATCACCCAGTAACGGGCAGACATTAAAACACACCTCGCAACGCAAGCCCTGAAACGCAATACATTCTTCCTGATCGATCAATACGGCAAGACCCATACGGGCATCATCGATATTGTCCAATTCATGACTTAAAGCATTGGTTGGGCAAGCAGCTGCACAAGGAATATCTTCACACATCTCACAAGGTTTATCTCGAGCGATAAAATAAGGTGTCCCTAAAGCCACCGGCTCACCTAATTCTGCCAATCTCAGCATATCGTAAGGACAATCTCTGACACAGAGTCCACAACGAATACAGGCACCTGAGAAATCTGGTTCAGGTAATGCACCCGGTGGTCGGATAACCCAAGCTGGAGTGGACTCAACCTGACGAGCATAAGTGCCCATCCCAAGTCCCAGCAAACCTGCACCACAGGCAGTTTTTAGAGTATCCCCTAAGAACTTGCGTCGGTTTAGTTTTGCCTTTTTTTCAGTCTGGACAGTATCCCCCCGTCCTTGTGAATTTGACATAATAAAAAAATAATCCTCGTTTTCAGTAATGTTAATAATATCGACACTCTTTTTAAAAAGAATAGTATCAACACATGTATAGTACTAATATTTCCAAGCTATTAATTAGACTTAAGCTTTCATAACCTTACAAGCACATTTCTTGTAGTCGGTTTCTTTTGAAAGCGGATCAGTAGCATCCAAAGTTGCTTTATTGATCAAGCGACCTGCATCAAACCAGGGAACGAATACTAAACCTCGAGGTGGCTTATTACGTCCCTTAGTTTCTACACGTGCCTCAATCTCACCACGAGTAGTCATCAGCTTAGCTTTTGAACCATTACGTAGTTTACGTTTCTTAGCATCTTTCTTATGCATATAGATCACAGCATCAGGTACCGCACGATAAAGTTCAGGTACACGGCGAGTCATAGACCCGGAATGCCAATGCTCAAGGACACGACCGGTACATAACCACAGATCATGCTCTTTATCCGGACTTTCTGCTGGTGGCTCATAAGGCGCAGAAATAATCTTTGCTCTACCACCATTTTTCTTATGATTACCATAAAAATAGGCAGCACCTTTTTTGCCATTTGGATTCATCTTGGCAACATAAGGATCATAACCTTCACGGAAACGCCATAGCGTTTCTTTACCACCGACCACAGGCCAGCGTAAACCACGCGCCTTATGATAAACATCAAAGTCAGCTAAATCGTGTGCATGTCCGCGTCCAAAGCTCGCATATTCTTCAAACAGACCTTTTTGCACATAATAGCCAAAATGTTCCATCTCGTGATTATTGTATTTGTTACCATCACTATCCGTCACTTGCTGAGCTGGGAATTTATTGACTTCACCATTTTCATATAAGACTTCATACATGGTTTTGTCTTTATATTCCGGCATCTTAGCCAATAGCTCTTCAGGCCAGACTTCTGTCATCTTAAAGCGTTTAGTGAATTCCATTACCTGCCATAAGTCAGACTTAGATTCTCCAGGTGCAGAAACCTGCTCACGCCAGAACTGAGTACGACGCTCTGCATTACCATAAGCACCCTCTTTCTCCACCCACATAGCTGTTGGTAGAATCAAATCAGCTGCCATCGCTGTAACAGTTGGATAAGGATCAGAAACGGTAATAAAGTTAGCAGGGTTACGATAACCTGGCCATGTTTCTTCATTAAAGTTAGCCGCTGCCTGAGCATTATTAGTACACTGAACCCAATACGCATTTAACTTGCCATCTTTCAGCATACGATTTTGTAATACAGCGTGGTAACCCGGCTTAGGAGCAATAGTACCCTTAGGTAATTTCCAGATTTTCTCTGCAATATCACGATGTGCTTCTTTCATGACCACTAAATCAGCAGGCAGACGATGTGAAAAGGTACCTACTTCACGTGCAGTACCACAAGCTGAAGGCTGACCCGTTAATGAGAATGGACCACTTCCTGGCTTAGAAATCTTACCGGTTAATAAATGCACGTTATAACACAGACCATTCACCCACACACCACGTGTATGCTGGTTAAAGCCCATAGTCCACAAAGAAGTAATTTTCTTATTAGGATCAGCATATAACTTGGCAAGCTTTAATAATTTGTCTTTAGGAACACCAGATAACTTGCTGGCTTTTTCTAAAGTATAGGGCTTAACCGACTTAGCATACTCTTCAAAGCTAATCTTTGGATGCTTACCCTTAGTCTTGCCATTATTTTTAGCTGCTTTTTCCAGTGCATGTTCAGGACGTAAACCATAACCAATATCAGTGGTTGCCTGATGGAATGCCACATGCTCTTTTACAAAGTCCTTATCCATCGCATCATTTTCAATAATATAGTTTGCGATATAGTTCAAAATGGCTAAGTCAGTTTGTGGTTTGAAAACCATACCATTATCAGCTAATTCAAATGAACGATGTTCAAAAGTAGAAAGAACATGAACTTCAGAATCTTTCTTAGTTAGACGAGTATCAGTAATACGTGACCAGAGAATAGGATGCATCTCAGCCATATTAGAGCCCCATAGAACAAATGCATCAGCATGTTCCAGGTCATCATAACAACCCATTGGTTCATCAATACCAAAACCACGCATAAACGCGCCAACGGCAGAAGCCATACAATGACGTGCATTGGGATCAAGGTTATTAGAACGAAAACCCGCTTTAATCATTTTGGAAGCCGCATAACCTTCCCAAACTGTCCACTGGCCAGAACCAAACATACCTACAGAAGTTGGTCCCTTATCTTTAAGAGCGGCTTTCCATTTGTCTGCCATGGTATCAAATGCTTCATCCCATGAGACTTCAGTAAATTCACCGTTTTTATCATATTTTCCATCAGTCTTACGCAGTAATGGTTTGGTTAAACGGTCTTTACCATACATAATCTTGGTTAGGAAATAACCTTTAATACAATTTAAACCTTTGTTTACTGGAGCATCCGGATCACCCTGGTTGGCAACCATTTTGCCACCCTTGGTACCAATCAGAACACTACAACCGGTACCACAAAAGCGGCAAGCAGCCTTATCCCAGCGAATCCCATCATCAGCAGCATCGGCTGCCTGAGTGACACTAACTGGTAAGGTAACACCTGCAACTGATGCGGCCGCGACAGCTGCATTATTTTTTATAAATTCACGCCTTGTTATACTCACTATACAATCTCCTCTTCCATAGCTTGGTCATTTGCTTCTTGGTGATAAATCATTGCCACATCAATCACTCCCTTGATATCATTCAAAGCTGCCATCTTGTCAGCCAGAGCTTTCTCACCACTGTCTTCTAAAGTAGTAATCAGCTTACCTTCTTCTACACCACCAAAAACATCCACACCATCCATTGCAGCTAAAATATCACGGATTTTTGGGGCATTTTCAGGTTTTGCATTCACAATTACACTACAAATATTCATTTGATTTCTCTATATTTGATATTTTTATGACTAAAATTAATTATTCAGTACTGCTTATTAATTCAATAGTACTAATGCTAATGACTTTAACCGGACAGACAGAAAAACATGCTCCACAGCCTGTACATTTCTCAATATCAATTAAGGGCTCAGCAATACCACCAAGCTTTAAGTCAAATTTTAATGCTCCATCATCACAGGACTCACCACAGGAGCGGCAAATCGTAGCATTCATGGATAAACATTTATTCAGTTCAATACTGGCTTTTAACTGCCAGGGAGGGAGATAGGATTGTAAATCTTCCTCTATTTTATGAGAGTTTTCATCAAAGGCAGGTATTTTTTTCAGGGCGCTGGTTTCACAGATTTTCAAACAATCTTTACAAAAATCACAACCACCCTTGTTAAAGTCCATTTCAGGAAAGCCACCACGACCTTTAACAATGAGCTCATCAAAACAAACATCAATGCATTTATCACAGCGGGTGCAATAATCAATAAAATATTGCTCGGGAAGTGCCCAGGGAGGACGAAAGGCTTTTTTTTCTCCTTTAAAATCCCCTCTTAATAATTGCATACGACTTATTTGAGCCATTTAAAAAATAAGATTCCTCAAAAGAAAACAATAGTTGTAACATACGTCACACTTGAAAGCAGAGCTTTGATGTAGATCAAGAATTCCCTTACATTATTAGAAGTCAATAATATAGTAAATTACTAAGTTATTGTAATGAGCGAAGGTTGGCCTCAACATTCTGATAGGCTGGACTATCTTTAGTCAGTAGTGATAATAGATTACCCCAAAATAATTTAGCTTCATCGTTATCACCGGCAGCACTTGCCAGCTCGCCAGATATAAATAAAGCATCTAGATTTTGAGAATTTTCATCTAATAATTGTGCAAAAATAATTCGCGCATTATTTAATTGGTTTATTTCACCACTTTTAATAACTGTATTAGAGTAATTGATTAATAAATCAACATCCGTATTATCAATAGCTACCGCTTTAGAATACGCATTAGCAGAATCATTAGTACGACCCAGCACATCATAAGACTTAGCCAGTTTTTTCCAGCTATCTATATCCTGAGGCTTATCTTTCACTCTTTGTTCTACTCTGGCAACCATATTGGCAATAAACACCTGTTCGTCTTTAGAGCCTGTCATTTGTTGAACGGGAGCAGGACCACTAGATTTTGCAGCTTGAGGCTGTTGAGTTTCAGAAGATTGAACTACAATTTGTTGATCTGCTGGTAAGGTTTCATTAAGTTCAGCCACAACACGTTGTAGATAAGTATTAACAATATCAACTTGTTCGCCAACTGGAGGTAATAATGTTAATAAATGGGTCCAATGTTCTACAGTAGATGCTTTATTGCCCATTTCATAGTCAATAAAGCCTTTAAACCACAATGCATCACCATTATCAGGATCAGCTGTTAATAAAGCAGTCAAAACACTGGCAGACTTAACATAATTATCTTTTTCACCAGTCTGCATTAAGGCTTCAACATAATTAATTTCCAGATCAGGTATTTGTTCCTGAGCTGTTTTATTCAATTCTATCGTTTTCTCATAGGCATTAACAGCATCAGCATAGCGTTTCATTACCATATAAGAACGACCTAGCATATTCCAGCCTTGAACATTAGCCGGATCTTTTTTTAACTTACTTTCTAAGGAAGTAATCATTTCTCCAATATCAGGTGCTTGCTGCTGTCCTTCTCCCTGATGAGCTGTCTTTCCCGGAGTCCCCATGACAACCTGCTCAAAGTTTTGCGGCATAATAAATGCGTAGACAGTCATAGAGAAAACAGGGATGAATAGGATAAAAACCAGAGATAATGCTTTGGCATTTTTATTAGAAAGTTGTATTAATGGAGAATTTTGAGAGTTTTCAGCATCTTTAATCAGACTATGCTCAATTTCATTAATTGCCTGAACTTTAGCTTCATCATCCAATAAACCATTGTCATAATCCTGCTCTATTTGTTCTTTCTTCTGTTCAAACAATTCAATATTTAAAGCATTACGCTGATCAGCCTGTTTTTGACTTTCAGCTAATTCACTTTCAGATAAACTTCTAAATAAAGGACTGACCATTAAAGCCACAGCAATAACCAGAAGAACTGTACAACACACCCATAAAATCCACATTAATAAAATACCTTTCTTCTATTTATCTTTAAGAATTGATTGAAGCTTTTCTTTCTCTTGATCTGACAATTCAGCACTATCTTTATTTTCATCTTTTTTAGATGATGATATTTTCTTCATCATCAGAAATAAAGCAAAAAACATCAGTACAAATGGGCCACCCCAGAGTAACCAAGTAGTTGATTTTAATGGTGGATTGTACAATACAAAATCACCATAACGATCAACCATAAAATCCTTCACCTGTTCTTTATTCTTACCCTGTTTTAACATTTTAGCCACTTCACGACGTAAATCGTCAGCCAGTTCCGCATTAGAATCAATTAAGTTCTGGTTCTGACAAACCAGGCAACGTAATTCTTCAGACAGTTCAAGATAGTCTTTTTCAACCTGGGGATTATCAAAAACAATCGGTTCTTTAGGTGCGCCTCTAGGACCTGCCAATAATAATGCTGAACTTATAGAAAATAGAATAAAGCAAATAACAAACACATAAGTCTTCAACATTATGCTTCAGCCTTTAATTGTTCAAGAAGGGGTAAAATTTTATCTACAATATCATCCTGATAAATCGGACCTGTATGCTTGTATCGAATCATGCCTTTTTTATCAATGACAAAAGTTTCCGGTGTACCATAAACGCCCCAGTCAATCCCAGCACGACCAGTAATATCATGAGCACTTTTAACATAAGGATTTCCATAGGCAGATAACCAGCGACGTGCATCCACTAATTCGTCTTTATAGTTAATACCATAAATTTTAATTCCTTGTTGAGCCAAAATATTGAGTAATTTATGCTCAGCACGACAGGATACACACCAGGAAGCCCAGATATTTACTAGTGAAATCTGCCCCTTTAATTCTTCATTGCTAAATGACTTAGTCTGATCTTCCACTGTTGAAATAGAAAACTCCGGCACAGCCTTACCAATCAATGGCGAAGGCACATCCCGCACAGTCTCAGACTTCATTAAACCGACGACTAATAAAATGACTAAAAAACCAAATATAATCAGCGGTGTTAAAAATTGTTTTTTCATTTGTAGATTCTTTATTTTTTAATTACATTTAAGTAAATATTCCATGCTAATGAGTGTAGCTTTGCTCTAAGCTCTTGATCTGGTACAACGCCACCAAACACAAATAACATAAGAGTGCTTGGGAGTTTATTTCAGTTTTATGAGCTTTATGAAAACATGGATGTTTTCATAAAGCGTTACATGGATGTACTCGAGCATCCTCATAAAACAGAACCAGACTCCCAAGCACATATTACCCCCTCTTAACCTTCAAGCGATAGCGTTTATCCGAAATCGCCACAAGTCCACCCAGAGCCATAAATATACAACCTAACCAGATCCAGCGAATAAAAGGCTTATAATAAACTCTCAGACTCCATGCACCATTGTCTAACTTTTCTGCCAGTGCAACAAATAAATCTCTAAATAATCCTGCATCAATACCTGCCTCAGTCATCGGCATTCCACGTACATAATAAGTACGTTTTTCAGGTGTCAACATGCCCACAGACTCACCTTTAGGACCTATCACACTTACCTGCCCTTCATAAGCAATATAATTGGGTCCCTCACGAGAATTTGCACCTTCAAAGGTAAATGAATAATCGCCTAAACTGATGGTATCTCCCTTTTCCATGCGTAAGTCTTTTTGTAGGCTCATAGATTCAGTGAATGCCACACCAACGATAAACACAGCGGCACCAATGTGAGCAATGTTCATGCCGTAGTGTGATAAGGGGATTTTCTTCATTCCAGCAAACACACCATTTTGGGTATTTAATCGCTTAATAAAACTCATTACCACACTCATGGTAATTAATGATGCTAAGCCAACACTTAAAGAAACCATCACTGAGCCCTTTTCTAAGAAGAACAGGGATATTGCTATCAGTGATGCAACACTGACAGGTATAATCATTAATTTAGCTACTCGTGCCACAGAATCATTTTTCCAGCGCATTAATGGTGCCATCGACATAAACACCAGAGCCGGCAGCATAATCGGCACAAATACAGCATTAAAATAAGGTTCACCTACAGAGAGCTTACCTAAGTCAATTAATTGATCTAATAATGGGTATAAAGTACCTAACAGCACCATTGCACAAGCAACCGTTAATAAAATATTACCCAATAACATAAAGGTGTCTTTGGAAAATAAATTAAAATGACCACCGCCGCTCATTGAAGTGCCGCGTATAGCATAAAGCATCAAAGAGCCACCGATTACCAGCACTAAAAAGGCCAAAATAAATGAACCACGAGTAGGATCTGTAGCAAAAGCGTGTACAGAGACTAAAACACCGGAACGAACTAAAAAAGTACCTAATAAGCTCAGGGAAAAAGCCATCAGAGAGAGTAGTACTGTCCAACTTTTAAAAGCACCCCGTTTCTCAGTCACCATCAATGAATGTACCAGAGCCGTTCCAACTAACCAGGGCATAAAGGAGGCATTCTCAACAGGATCCCAAAACCACCAGCCACCCCAGCCTAATTCATAATAAGCCCACCAACTTCCCAGAGCGATACCTAAAGTTAAAAATACCCATGCTATTACCGTCCATGGACGTGACCATCTCGCCCATGCAGAATCTAATTGTCCGGAAATTAATCCCGCAATGGTAATACTGAAAACCACTGAAAAACCAACATAGCCCATATACAGCATAGGCGGGTGAATCACTAAGCCAAAATCCTGTAATAAAGGATTCAGATCCTTACCATCCAGAGCGGCTGGAAATAGTCGATCAAATGGATTTGAAGTAAAAACAATAAATAATAAGAAACCAATACTCAGCATTCCCATAACAGCAAGAACTCTGGAGGTCATGGCAATAGGTAAGCTTTTACTGAAAAAAGCAACCGCCATTGTCCAACCTGAAAGTATTAATAACCATAATAAAAATGACCCCTCATGTGCACCCCAAACTGCTGATATTTTAAACATCATCGGCAAAGCTGAATTAGAGTTAGCTGCTACATAACGCACAGAAAAATCATCTATGGTAAAAGAATAAGCCAGAGCAACAAAAGAAACTAAAATACAGAAAAACTGTGCAACTACCGCATAACGTGAAAACTGCATTAGCTGCAGGTTATTTTTTTGTGCACCAATCATAGGTACAGTAGCCAGAAAAAAAGCAATTGCCAGAGCAATAATCAGAGAAAAGTTTCCAATCTCAGGTATCATTGATTTTTCTCCCCTGCAGCTTTAACTCTCTCAGCATTTACTTTATCAGCATTATCAAGGGCATCCTGAACAGGTGGAGGCATATAGCTTTCATCATGCTTTGCAAGAACCTCTTCAGCCATAAAATGGGGCTTGCCATCTGCTACTACACCTTCTAGTTTTCCTGTAGCAACAATACCCTGTCCTTCACGGAATAAATCCGGCAGGATTCCTGTATAAGTAACAGTAATTGTTTCAACATTATCGGTAATATCAAAATGTACCGTTAAACCATTTTTATCACGTTTAACACTACCATTAGCAACCAGACCAGCTAACCTGAATGTTTGGTTCTGCGGTGCTTTTCCAGCTTTTACATCTAAAGGACTAAGATAATATTGAATGTTTTCTTTAAGTGCTATTGCACCTAATGCTATAGTTAGTCCTGAACCGACTATAATTAATAATACTAATATCAAGCGGTTTTTACGTTTAGGTGTCATAATGATTCTTGTTCCTGATTTTTATTCTGTTGACTTTCAATACGCTGATGGCTCTCACGACGATATTTCATCATGAGTTCTTTTAATAATGTTTTTTTATCCATAACAGGCTTAATCACAACATAGCCCATCACAATAACTGCCAGTCCATAAGAAGACCAGACATAGGCACCATATTTACCCATTTGAAATAACTCAGCCATGTTTTACTCCTGTTTCAAGCTCAACCACTTCTTTTACCCAGGATCTATTTTGCTCTGTGAGCAATACTTTATTACGTGCCCGGGATAAAACAGCTGCCGCATAATAGAGTTTAAATCCAACCGCCATTAATATCAGCGGAATCAACATAGAAAGATGAATGGAAGGCTTGTCCATTTTGGAAACCGTTGCCCCTTGATGTAAGGTATTCCACCATTCCACCGAATAATGAATAATTGGAATATTAACTACACCAACAATGGCTAAAATAGCACAAGCTCTTGCTGCAGCTCTGGGGTCTTCAATGGCTGATTCTAAAGCAATATAGCCCAGGTAGAGAAATAGTAAAATAAGCTCAGAAGTCAAACGTGCATCCCATACCCACCAGGCTCCCCACATCGGTTTGCCCCAGATTGCACCGGTCACCAGAGCCAGAAAAGTAAAGGCTGCCCCAATGGGAGCACTGCTACTGGCAATCACATCCGCTAATTTTATTTTCCAGATCAATGCAATGGCACCGGATGTTGCCATCACCATATAGATAAACATAGACATCCATGCTGCCGGCACATGAATAAATATAATTCGATAACTATCACCCTGTTGATAATCTACTGGAGCAATAAATAGCCCATCAATAGTACCAACAATCAATAACACAACAGCAAACCAGCCAAACCAGGGGATCAGCTTCCCCGCAATGCGATAAAAATGTTTCGGTGATGCAAGTTGATAGAACACTCTTACAAAAAAAGCCATAATTGCTTTTATCATTCTAAACTAACCCTCAGAGCAGCAGATGTGGCAATAGGTGCCAAAGTCAGACAAAAAACCATAAATGCCTCCAGAAAATAGAGCTGCCCACTAATTGAAAGGCCAGCCATACTACTTCCCACAGCATTGGAACAAAAAATTAACACAGGAATATACAAAGGCAATACTAATAAGGACAGCAGCATTCCGCCTCGTTTTAAGGCTACAACAAGACCCATTCCTATAGCCCCGATTAAACTCAAAATGGGAGTGCCCAATAGTAAAGTGATCATCAGGGTAACAATGGCATCATTACTGAGAAACATCACCGTACCAAGCAAGGGGGAAAATATAATAATTGGAAAACCGGTAATCAGCCAATGAACTACAATTTTAGCCAGTACAATAATAGATAAGGGCGTTTCACTTAATAGCATTAATTCCAGAGTACCATCATCAAAATCCGAACGAAATAAAGATTCAAGTGAGAGCATGGAAGATAAAAGAGCGGCGACCCAGATAATTCCAGGACCTATTTCAGCAAGAGTTTGTTTCTCAGGAGAGATACCTAAAGGGAAAAGTGTAACCACAATGACAAAGAAAAAAAGTGGATTTAATATTTCACTTTTGTGTCTGAATGCCAAACGTAAATCACGCTTTAATAAACTAAGAAACACCTTGAACAATCTATATTATCCTGATAATTTTATAAATTAAGTATTCTACTCTGTTATTTCATTGTATGAAAGATATTAAAGGTTAACAAAAGTTAATATTTAGAGGTACTTGCAAAACTAACAATTTAAGAGAGTTTCTTAGCTAAATTGCTAATTTTTGAATAAAATCCAAGCCAAATTTGTTATAATATGTTTGCGAACAAAAACAAAAAAAGTTTGGAGTATTAGTACGTTAAGAGACACTTTAGCACAGAATTTGGAACAAATACAAGGCTCACTTTTTCCTTGGATAGTAGAAGAGATTGGTGAGATATCTGAAAAACAGCAACAACTCATTAGCATTCTGGAATTATTAAGAGTAGAAGAATATACACTAAGTTCTAATGCACTGGTTGGTAGAGTAGAAAGTGATAGATCT
>JAUJGA010000067.1:0-3308 GCA_042095675.1 Gammaproteobacteria bacterium | reverse complement strand
TGCAAAATACGTTTTACAGTTCAATGTAGTGGCTATTTCTTTGTGGTACGCAAACTCTTTACCATTATCAAATGTTACTGTTTTTATAAACTTTTCAATGGGAGAAAATAAACTTTTTATTGCATCAGTGACTGAACGAGTATATTTTGTTCCAGTTGGCATGGCCAGTCGTAATTTGGATTTTCTTTCATCCAGTGTGACTATCGCCCCACGATTATTTTTACCCATAATGGTATCTGCTTCCCAATCACCAACACGCTCTCTGCTATTGACAACATCTGGCATTTCATCAATATCAACCATATCATGGATAACGTTCTTACTGCGCTTATTAGAAGAGCAATAGCGCTTTCTATAAGTCTTCTTTTGATGCCTTAAATGCTTACACAAAACACCCCAACAGCCTTATCTGATAAAATATATTGATAAATTATTTCATGATGTAGTGACAGACTGTCTTCTTTTTTTAGCCAGCCAGATACTTGTTCTGGACTCTAGTCATTTGTAAGTAAATCACTGATTGTGTCCTTGACTTCATTTGTGACTTTTGTGACTTTAAATTTGTTATGATAGCGCTCTATGGTCTTTTTATGGGCTTGTTTATGCCGATATCCTCTCAAGCCTGTATTATGTGCAATTTCTCTTGTAATTGAACTCTGTGAACGATCAAGTGATTCTGCAATTACTTTATGACTCTCTTCGTTTCTTAGTGATATTTCGATATAATGTCTTTCTTCAAGACTCAGGTGTTTATAACTCATTTGTAGCCTCTGCTGTTGGTCTCGTAACCTAGCATTGTAACCCTGAGTGTTGTTTATTTTACAGGGTGTTTGCTCAGCTACTATCAGAGGTCATGCACTTACTTATACGAATTCAGCTATAGTAAAAGTTGAGATTAAAACAAGAATCTGGATAAAATTGTGATAGGTTTCTCAAAATATTCTAAAAATATTGATTATTATCATTTTTAAGTGACTATATCACTTAACTTATTTTTTGTTACTGGCAAAATACTTTCCAAGTTACAAAACAATCATAATAAAAACTAAGGAATTTAAAAATGAAGAATGTCGGTGGAATTGATAAGAATTTACGTATTGTTGTTGGTATTGCATTAATCGCTTCAACTTTTTTTGTACCAGGTCTGCAGATTTGGGGTTGGGTTGGTGTCATACCTCTAGCAACTGGATTATTTAACTTCTGTCCTTTATACCCTTTAATTGGAATAAATACCTGTAAAGAATGTAAGAAAGACTAATTACTACGACATATCTTTTTATATAGAATTCACTCTGACAGATTCTTCATAATGTGCTGTCATGGCTGTGATTGCTAAAATCCCAGCCAATTTTTTTTAAAAGGCTGTGACTATAGCAAGGTGTATCATAGAGTTCATCCATTTTAGCCATCAGGCTGATATCATCACGGGTATATTTCGACACAGACATGGCGATGTTTTATATATCCAGTATCACGATATTGTTCAATCAAGCGTGTTATCTTCTGCCTGGAATAGCTAGAAACTTTAACCAGATAACGAACAATAACCCCTTTATTGGCCTTTCTCAGGCTTAGATAATTAAAGCGAACCAACTCATGTTGTATTCACACGTATCGTTCTTTTTTAACAGCAACAGTCTCAAATATTACCGCTTGAGTTCCATTGGGAAATTGATCCAAATGATCAATTGTTTCTAATTCTTCTAATTTCATGATCGTTTTCATTGGTTGATCATGAATGATTTTTAAATAAATTACGCTACTTCAGACTCATTTCACGTTGGAATGGAACCTTTTGTTCAGACTCATTTCACATTGGACAATGCTGCATCTTGTCTGCTATCTGGTAGCCGTGTACAATGACTAGATTGCGATTACAATAAAGCATGTGCCTCTGATACCTGGAAATACAGCAGACTTATTGAGCTATTGCTATGAGTATTTATAATTTTTTTATCTTTAGGAGTCCTTAAAATTATGTCAAAATTTATCTTTGTTTATCTGGGAGGTGAGTTTCCAGAAAGCCCCACGGAAAGCCAGAAACATTTTCAAAAATATCAGCAATGGCTTGATTCTCTTGGTGATGCAGTTATCAGTCCGACCATACCATTTAAGGACACGCATACCATACAGCCTAATGGAACCGTCAATCCCGGTACCATGTCAAGAGTTTCCGGATTGAGTATTATTCAGTTCAATTCCATGCAGGAAGCACTGAAAACGGCACAGTCATGTCCTTTTCTTGAAATTAACGGAACACTCGAGGTATCTGAAATGATCGAAATGGGTGATGTACTGGACTCTGGAAACAGTAAAATCATCAATTAATAGCAATCGTAGAAATGAGAGCGCAACCATGTTTGATCTGCCTCAAACCATCAATTTCAACGGTATAATTAAGAGCCAATCCAAGTCAAGTCAGACAAAATAGTCCTAATGGGTGACCACTAAGTAGAAAAAACGAATAAATATTAGAAATTTCTAAAAAAATGCTTAGATTTATGACAGACTTGATGTAGACAACCTTGGCAGTATCAAATTCAAATATCATCAACCACACAAAATTGCAGCTTTATGGTTCTGAAAACTATATTAGTAGATGCTAAATTTCTGATTTTGGACATTATGTGGAGCTCCACATAATACCTTTTTAGATATTAACAAACCTGAATACTGGATAAGAAAACAAAAATAATTGAAAAAAGAGTCAGTCCATGATCAAATAGTTTAAATACTAATTCAAAAGATCAAATCAGGGACTGACAATGGAAACTATATACCCATGATCTTTGAAGATGCTTGCATTTTAAATATAGTGGGATCAAAATATATCTATGAGCACATTTCATCTAACCACATAGCAAAAAACAAAACTAGAATTTCAGCATTCAATTGCTCGTGATAGTCGTGAGAGTGATCGAATCAAAGCAATTCTTCTTCGTGATGAAGGCTGGAGATTATCAAGAATAGCTCAAGCTCTAAGAATACATAAAAACACGATTACCCGTCATATAAATGGCTATATTGAAAATGAAAAGCTTTTACCAGAAAATGGTGGTTCAGAAAGTCTGTTAGACAAAGAACAGACTCAACAACTGATAGAGCAATTAAGCAATCATACCTATTCTCAGCAAAAAGAGATAATTTTATATATTAAACAAACAGGGGTAATTGAGTATACCGTCTCAGGGATCAATAAATGGCTTCACAAGAATGGGTTTAGCTACAAGAAACCCAAAAATATGCCTTATAAGGTTGATCTTGAAAAGCAAGAAGCCTTTAAGAAAGCTTATGAAGAGCTAAAATCT
>JAUJGA010000066.1:0-22718 GCA_042095675.1 Gammaproteobacteria bacterium | reverse complement strand
AATTTCTGCAAATGTTTTCTGGCCTTTAATCGCTTCAATGGCTACTTTTGCTTTAAACTCATTACTGAATGATTTTCTCTTTCTGCTCATTTTTCGTTCCCCGTTAGGTTAGCTCTTATATCTTAACCTATTGTCCAGTTTCGGGGTCCACTATACTTCACCTCCTGTTAGAATAAATTCAATCGGCAAACCATAACTATCGACAGCAATATGTATTTTAGTTGTATTGCCACCACGGCTTTTTCCAATCGCCTCACACTATCACTTGCAGCTCCCATGCTATGTTGGTGAGCTTTTATAATGCTACCGTCAATAAATTCCCATTCAATATCAGATAGTTTTTTCAAAGCATTAAATAATTCGAGCATAATGCCTTTCTTTGACCACAAGTTAAATCGTCTATAAATTGCACTCCAATGGCCGAAAGATTCTGGCATATCTCTCCATGGACAACCGACTCGCATTCGGTAAAGGATACCTTCCAATGTACTTCTATGCTCTGCCTTATTATAAATTCGGTCACTATAAAGCATTAATTGTGATAGCTTTTCCCAGTATTCATCTGTTAACATTGTTCTTGGCATGGTCTTCTCGTATGTTGATTTGTGGTAAAACCATCATACTTGATTGCAATGTTGCTTATTTTTTAATCACGAAAGATCAACAGCCCCTAATATACCTATAAAAGACTTTTATTAATGTCAAATATAAGTATAAGGCATAACCAATTGAAATAATTATATTATTATTAAATATTAATGTAGCTTAGAAGTTAATATACCCATAATTAGATAGTAGTAATGCCTTGGTGTCTCCCAAAGGAAGGGTATTATAGTTTATTATTAAGTCCTAAAATTCATCTCATTAATTTTCAAACACCTTGAGAAAAATTTGGAATTGTTGTATCTTCTCAAGGTTAAAATTTTTTACTTAAACAAGACGAGCACTCAAGTTTAAGTGAGTTAAGTGATATTTTGTTGGCAGAACCAACTTTACCTTAAGGGAGAAAACTGTGCCAAAAGTTAAGATCTATGATACGCCAATGTTAGATGAATTGGAAAGTGGAGAATGGCCTAGCTTTATCAGTGGTATTAAACGTCTGAGAGATGAACATCCGGATGAACGTATCAATTCAATGGTGAGTGGCCTTTTAGGTCAGTTAGAGCATTCTTATGAAACTCGTATGGGTTGGTGGAAGGGCGGTACTGTTTCCGTCTTCGGTTATGGTGGTGGTATTATTCCACGTTTCTCTGAAGTTGCTGAGCACTTCCCTGAGTCTAAAGAATTCCACACTGTTCGTGTTCAGCCGCCAGCCGGCAACTTCTATACAGCTGATATCTTAAATCAGTTAGCAGATGACTGGGAAGCTCATGGCTCTGGTTTACAAACATTCCATGGTCAGACCGGTAATATTATGTTTATCGGCTCTACTACAGAACAAATGCAGCCTTTCTTTGATAAGGTAAACTCCTATGGTTGGGACTTAGGTGGAGCGGGTCCATGCGTACGTACTTCTATGGCCTGTGTGGGCGCTGCCCGTTGTGAGCATTCCTGTACTAATGAGCATGGCATGATGCGTCACTTGGTGAATGAATTTCAGGATGATCTACATAGACCTGCATTGCCTTACAAGTGGAAGATTAAAGTTTCTGGTTGTCCAAATGATTGTACTAATTCTATTGAACGTGCGGATATGGCAGTTATTGGTATCTGGCGTGATGAGATGAAAGTTGATCAGGAAGAAGTAAAGGCTTTTGTTGCTGATAAAGGTCGTGACTATGTGATTGATAATGTCACCAGCCGTTGTCCTACTAATGCTATTAAATTAGCCGATGATAATACTTTAGAAGTGAACAATAAAGAATGTGTACGTTGTATGCATTGTATAAATGTTATGACTAAAGCATTAGCTCCGGGCGATGATAAAGGCGTAACAATTCTAATTGGTGGTAAGCGCACTCTGAAGATTGGTGACATGTTGGGAACCGTAGTTGCTCCTTTCTTGAAAGTAGACACCATGGAAGAAATTGAGTACCTGGTTGAATTAACTGGTGAGATGATTGATTTCTTTGCTGAGAATGCATTAGAGCACGAACGTACTGGTGAAATGATTGAACGTATCGGCCTGGTGAATTACCTTGAAGGTATTGGTCTTGACCTTGATCCTAATATGGTGAGTGAGCCTCGTCAGTGTTCATATGTACGTATGGATGGTTGGGACGAAGAAGTTAAAAAATGGTATGACAAGAAAGCTGAAGCAGTCTCTGCTTAATATTCAGTAATCGTTAAATATTAAGAGTGTCAGGGGATAGTTTCTCCTGATGTGATAAATAAATTTATTAGAATAGGAAATCAATATGGCTAAAGAAACACCTAAAATGCCTATCGAATCTGGAGCTCCAGATGGCTTTCAATACATGCATCCAACCATGCGTAGAAATTTTGGATTATGGAAATATCATGAAAGACCACGCCCAGGCGTCTTAAAGCATGTTGCCCATAGTGGTGATGAAATTTACACAATTCGTGTGGGTACTGCACGTATTTTAGATGTATTTATCCTGCGTGAAATAACACGTATTGCCAATGAATTAGGTGATGGTTTTATTCGTTTTACCATTCGTTCTAACCTTGAGTATATGGTTGATAGTGAAGCTAAAGTTGCTCCAATGATTGAAGCGATTGAAAAAGCAGGTTTAATTGTTGGTGGTACAGGACCAACTATTACATCACCTTCACATACACAGGGTTGGTTACATTGTGATATTCCTGGTTCTGATGCATCTGGTGTTGTTAAATCAATGATGGATGAATTAGTAACAGAATTTAAACGTGAAGAAATGCCTAATCGTGTACATATTACAACTTCTTGCTGCCAGATTAACTGTGGTGGACAAGGTGATATCGCGATAAATATTCAACATACTAAGCCACCTAAAATTGCTCATGAATTAGTTGCAAATGCCTGTGAACGTCCAACAATTGTTGCGCGTTGTCCGGTAGCTGCTATTCGTCCTGCAATGGTCGATGGTAACCCAACATTAGAAGTAGATGAGAAGAAATGTATCTGTTGTGGTGCATGTTATCCTCCTTGTCCTCCAATGCTAATTAACGATGCGGTTCATACAACACTTGCAATCTGGGTTGGTGGTAATCACTCAAATGCTCGTGGTAAGCCTACTTTCCAAAAGTTAGTGGCGGCTGGTATTCCAAACAACCCACCTCGTTGGCCTGAAGCAACAGCTCTAGTCAAGCGTATCTTAAGCGTTTATAAAGAAGATGCAAAAGATTGGGAACGTATGAATGACTGGATTGAGCGTATTGGTTGGTTTGGCTTCTTTGAGAAGACAGGTTTACCTTTCACTAAATTCCATATTGATGACTGGAGAGGCGCGCGTAATAGCTTAAATGCTTCTACACATATTCACTTCTAGTTGAAATTGTTTTTTATAGACAAATAGGTAAATCTTTAATGAATTTTACATTATTAATTAATGAAGGACCTTACCAGCACCAGGCATCTGATACAGCATATCAGTTTGCCAAGGCTGCTTTAGAAAAAGGTCATGAAATATATCGTGTGTTCTTTTATAACGATGGTGTGAATAATGCTACTCGTTTAGCAATCCCTCCTCAGGATGACCGTAATATTACGGAAAACTGGGCAGCATTGGCTAAGGAGCATGAATTAGATATGGTGGTTTGTATTGCTGCTGCGCAACGTCGAGGCATGTTAGATGCTGATGAATCAGGTAGACAAGGCAAAGATGCCGATAATATTCATCCTGCATTTCGTATCTCTGGCTTAGGTCAGTTGGTCGAAGGTGGTATTCAGGCTGATCGTTTATTAACATTTGGTGATTAAGGAGAATAAATATGAGTGAAGGTATTAAAAAATTCATGTTTATGAATACTAAAGCACCTTATGGAACAGTTTACGCATTAGAATCACTAGAAGTTGTTTTAATTAGTGCGGCATTTGACCAGGATGTGAGTTTAGCATTTTGTGATGATGGTGTTTTTCAAATTACGGATAATCAGAAAACTGATGGTTCCGGTATGAAAAATTTCTCTACAGCATACAAAGCTTTGGGTGATTATGATATCAATAAGATTTATGTTGAAAAAGAATCATTAGAAGAGCGTGGTTTAACCATGGATAATTTGATGAAACTGACCTATGAAGATGAAGATGATGATTGGGCAGAAAAAACATCAATGTATTTAGTGACACGTGCGGAACTTGCTGATCTGATAGATGAGCAAGACGTTACAATTAGTTCTTAGGGAGAGACTTAATGGCAAAGTTACATATTGTAAATAAATCACCTTTTGAACGTAATTCACTAAAATCCTGTCTTGGAAAGTCAAAAGAAGGTTCGACTATACTTTTGATTGAAGATGCAGTGGTTGGTGCGTTAAAAGGTACTGTTGTTGCAGACGAACTGTCTTCTGCAATAGCAAATAAAAACGTTTGTGTATTAGGTTCAGACCTTAACACACGTGGTTTCACAGAAGCTGAAATACTTGATGGTATAAAAATCGTTGATTATGCAGGTTTTGTTGATTTGGTAGCCGAGCATTCAAACGTTCAGTCTTGGCTGTAATTAATTTAATAACATAACAATATTGGAGTTTAAATAATGGCTACTATTTCTGTAGAAGGTAAGGATCTTGAAGTTGATGAGGAAGGCTATCTGGTAAATCTGGATGAGTGGTTTCCAGAAGTTGCATCAGCTATGGCTGTAATTGATGAAGTTGAAATGGGTGATGACCACTGGGACATCATTAACTTTCTTCGTGAATATTATGAAGAATATCAAATTGCACCAGCAGTTCGTGTTCTAACTAAAGCAGTGGCTAAAAAGTTAGGAAAAGAAAAGGGTAATTCTAAGTATTTATATCAATTATTCCCTTATGGTCCTGGTAAGCAAGCATGTAAATTTGCTGGTCTTCCTAAGCCAACAGGTTGTGTATAAATAAGTTGTAGAAATTTCTGCATAGTTTGTTATTAATAAATATTCATAACAAACTATGAGAAGTTCATGTATTAGGGAACTTTAAAATGGTCCCTAATGCCTTGTATTAAATATAATTAATGGGTAGGTAATATGTCAGAGTTTTATGCACTACTTTTTACAGTAGCTTTCTCTGTTATGGTATTGGGCTTGGTTTTCAAGATAATTCAATATGCTATGGTGCCAGCACCTTTAAAAATACCTGTCACACCTGCACCTATCACTAAGAGTGGTGTCGTATTAAGACTAGCAAAAGAAGCTATCTTTTTTGCTGCTTTATTCCGTTCTAATAAATGGACCTGGCTATTTGGCTGGATGTTTCATATGAGTTTATTTGTGGTACTTGCAAATCATTTACGTTTCTTTATTAAAGATGTACCTCTACCATTAGTATTGCTGCAAAATGTTGGTGAATATGCTGCATTTACAATGCTTATTGGTCTTACCGGACTTTTGATTCGTCGTTTCTATGTTGCAAGAGTAAAATATATTTCATCACCTTCAGATTACCTATGGTTGATTTTACTGATGTTTATTGCCTTCTCAGGCATTATTATGCGCTTTGTTTCACATACAGATATTGTTGCTGTAAAAGAATTTTCCCTGGGTTTGCTGAGTTTTAACTGGCAGGCTCTACCATTAGATTTTTCATTAATGCTGCATTTACTCTTAGTAGCAATTTTAATGATTTTATTCCCTTTTAGTAAGTTATTACATATTCCGGGATTATTTTTTGCACCAACGAGAAATCAAGTTGATAATCCTCGTGAGAAAAGACATATTTCATCCTGGGCTGCTAAAATGGATTCTGAAAAGAATAAAATGCAACCCTAGTTATTAATCGTTATTTAACTGGCTTTGTAGATTATAACAGTTAGCAAACATTAGCTTTATAGCAATTTTGAGGATTTAGAAAAGTGGCAGACTTTGAAACTCCCAAGTTTAGAGAGTACCCGATAGTTCCCCAGATCAAAGATGATGCAATGGCAGGAAAGGGACCTTTTATTTCCCGTCCTGAATTTGATCATGATCTTGGTTATCCTGGCGAATTACCAGATGACTGGAAAGAGCAAGCTTTAGATAAGATGAAAGACCTGCTTGGTCGCTATCGCTCATTTCGTGTTTTTATGGATGCCTGTATTAAATGTGGTGCTTGTACAGATAAGTGTCATTATTTTATTGGAACTAATGATCCTAAAAATATGCCTGTCGCACGTCAGGACTTAATGAGAAAAGTGTATCGTCGCTATTTTACTTTTGCCGGTAAATATTTTCCAAAGCTGGTTGGTGCCGTTGATCTTACCGAGGATGTGTTAGATGAATGGTATAATTACTATCACCAGTGTTCAGAATGTCGTCGCTGTTCAGTATTCTGCCCAATGGGTATTGATACGGCTGAAATTACCATGGCTGCTCGTGAAATTATGTCACACATTGGTAAATCACAAAAATATTCCAACCAGATTATCCAGAAAGTTTACAAAATTGGTAATAATCTAGGCCTGCCTGGAAAAGCTCTCAATGGCATTCTGGAAGATCTTGAAGAAGAAGTTGAAGAAGATACTGGCGTTCCAGTTAAGTTTAATATGGATGTAGAAGGTTGTGAAGCATTACTTATGACACCTTCAGCTGATTTCTTTGCAGAACCTCACATCGATGGTCTTATTGGTTATGGTAAGGTTTTACATGAACTAGGCATTACCTGGACAGTCAGTTCCGAGGCATCTGAGGCAGCTAATTTTGGTTTGTTTATCGGTAGTTATGAAAATATCCAAAAAATTTCCATGCGCATTCGTGAAGCTGCTATCAAATTAAAAGTAAAACGTATAATTTTTGGTGAGTGTGGTCATGCCTGGCGTGTAGCTTATAGCTTTTTAAATACTTTGGCTGGTCCTTTTGATTTTCTTGATCAAAACTATCCAGTTCCACAACATATTCTTGAAGTAACATATGGTGCTCTTGAAGAAGGTAAGTTGCGTATGAATAAGGAAGAAAATGATCATTTGACCATGACCTTCCATGATTCCTGTAATGTGGCTCGCGGTTCACGAATGGGTGATAAGCCTGGTGGTCAATTTGATATTCCTCGTGCCGTTATTCAGGCTGCTTGTAACAACTATGTTGATATGCATGCTGATACCATTAATGATGCAACATTCTGTTGTGGTGGTGGTGGTGGATTATTAACAGATGACCTCATGGAACTTCGTATTAAAGGTGCTTTACCAAGAATGAAAGCCCTGAAAGACGCAACAGAAGAGAGTGATGTCACTAATATTGCTGCCATTTGTGCTATCTGTAAGAGTCAGTTTACCAAAGTATTACCATATTATGGTTTCGAAATGGATGCCATAATGAGTGTTCATCAACTTGTCAGTGATGCAATTGTTATGACGGGTAGTGAACAAGAAAAAGATTTAGATGGTATTGAAGAAGATACGAAAGAAGCAGAAGCTACAGAATAGATTTTGCAAATTTCATAAATTTAAGATTGTTTTTAAGTAATTTAATATGCCTTTTTTGGCTTGATAGGAGAAAGATGAATGTCAACTGCTGATACAGCTCCGAATGCAGAGAATCTAACAAATACCCGTTATAGTGAAACACGGTTGGAACATACCGGTACACAGGAGTGGGATGATTGGACTGACAATATTTTTCAGGCGGGTTGGTCACATAAGTGTCCTACCTATATTAACAGAACGCCTCCCTGTCAGGGAAGTTGTCCTTCAGGTGAAGATATACGTGGTTGGTTGGATATTATTCGTGGTGTTGAGAAACCTAAACATGAAGGTATGACAAAAGAAGAGTATGCATTCCAGCGTTCAACCAATGCAAATCCATTTCCTTCTGTAATGGGACGTGTTTGTCCTGCACCTTGTGAAGATGGTTGTAACCGTAATGAATTAGATGACAATGTCGGTATCAACTCTGTAGAACAATACATTGGTGATCAGGCACGAGCCAATAATTATAAGTTTAAAGCTGCTGATCAGGAAACGGGTAAGAAAGTAGCGATTATCGGTGGTGGACCTGCTGGTTTGGCAGCTGCCTATCAGCTGCGTCGTTTAGGCCATGCTTGTACAGTATTTGATGACCACTCAGAATTGGGTGGTATGATGATGTATGGTATCCCGGGTTATCGTGTACCACGTGACATGCTTGATCACGAAATGAATAGAATTGTTGAAATGAGTGTTGATGTTAAATTGAACACTCGAGTTGGTAAAGATATTACTGTCGAGACACTTGAAAAAGATTATGATGCTATTTTATGGGCTATCGGCTGTAAAGATGGTCGTGGCCTTCCAATTGAAGGCTTTGATGAAGCACCCAACTGTATTAGTGGTGTAGCATTCCTTGAAGCTTTTAATGATGGTCGTTTACACGTATCTTCAGATAAAGTTGTGTGTATTGGTGGTGGTGATACATCAATTGACGTGGCATCTGTTGCTCGTCGTTTAGGAAATATTTCAAGTATTGCAGAAAAAGATTTTGCAGAAAATGTGGTGTTAGGCCATACCGCACATGATGTTGCTGATTCTGCTACAAAAGATGGTGCGAATGTTACTTTACTTTCGCGTTCTTCAATTGAAAATATGCCTGCTGCACAGCATGAAATTGATGATGCACTTCGTGAAGGTGTGACAATCATTGGTTGTGTTAGTCCTATTGCTGTTGTCAGAGATGATAGTGGACGTGCTACTGCACTGCGTGTCATTAAACTTGAAGAAGATGGTAAAACACCTATTGAAGGTTCTGAATATGATATCGAAGCCACATTGATTGTTTCTGCTATTGGTCAGAAAGGTGATATGACTGGCATTGAAGATATGGATAATGGTTATGGCTTTATTGATGGTGATGCTCACTATCAGGTGAAAGGCAAGCCAGGTCATTTCCTTGCTGGTGATATTGTACGTCCTCATCTATTAACGACTGCTATTGGTCAGGCATCTATAGCTTCTGAATCGATTAATCACTATTTAACACATGGTGATGTAGAAATTAAAAAACGTCCTAAGGTAGATAAGCACACTTTCTCCTTAGAGAAAAAATTAGATGATACAGGTCTTGCGCCTGAAGAAAGTCCTGTTCACGGCCACAATAGTATTCGTAGCACAGATTCATCTGGTTTTGCTATTCATAACTATGAAAATCGTTCTTCCAACGATATCATCAGTCATGATAAGTTGTTTATGGGACATTTTGCCTATGAAGAACGTCATAAGCGTACCACGATTGATGTCAGCTCTGAAGAAGTAATAGGCCATTTTTCTGAGCGTTTAGTGGCACTTTCAGAAGAAGATATAGTAGATGAAGCCAAACGTTGTATGAGTTGTGGTATGTGTTTTGAGTGTGATAACTGTATTATTTATTGTCCTCAGGATGCTGTTCATAAAACTCCAAAGGCTCAGTCTACTACAGGTCGTTATGTCTATACTGATTATGACCGTTGTATTGGTTGTCATATTTGTAAAGATGTTTGTCCTACAGGTTATATTGACATGGGTTTGGGTGACTAGACTAATCAGGAGAATGAATGTGGGATTGCACCTTAATTTAAGCTTGCACAAATTACCACTGACAATAGCAGGGCTGGCTTTTTTAGCAGCTTCATCTATTGCCAATGCAGGTCAAAGTGAACTGGGACCAAAAGTCACCATTCCGGAAACGAGTGGCGAACAGTGCGTTCTACCCGCTGCTGAAATGCGCCGTAGACACCCTGATTTGCTTAAGCATGATAGAATTCAGACATTGCGTGAAGGCTTGAGAGCTGAGAAAGATGGTTCTCCTCTAGCTGGTAGTTTAAAACAATGTGTTAATTGTCATGCCATTAAGAGTGAAGATAAGTATGTGCGTATTGATAATGATGAACACTTTTGTGTTTCCTGCCATAAATATGCAGCTGTAAGTATCGATTGTTTCCAATGCCATCGTGATATCCCCGAAGGTAGTGGTAATTTTCATGTACTTACAGGAAGCAAGCAGTACTATAGTAATCAAGTGCTAGGTACTTATAGTTTAACGATTAAAGATGTGGCCAATATTTCGCCTGAGGTCAGTTCAGATGATAAATAATTTTGACGAAAAGATTAGTGAATCTCAGGATTTAGAACAAGCAGTAGAATCTTCGCGCCGTAACTTTATTTTTGGTTCAGTTGCAGCAGCAGGTTTAACTGTGGCTCCTGGAATGATGTTATACCAAACTGCTAATGCTCGTTCTTTAAGTGACTTTAGCTTAAATGAAAAAGCTTCTTCCCAGGTTCGCTGGGGTATGTTAGTTGATACAACTAAGCAAGTTGGCTGGAATAAATGTGTTGATGCCTGTAATAAAGAACATGGTCTCAATAATGAAACCCATTCCAGAGATGATCAAAAAACTCAATATATCCGAGTAGTTGATGTAAAAAATAAAACTACTGGTTATTCAATGTCTTTACCAGTGATGTGTCAGCATTGTGAAAGTGCGCCCTGTGTCGATGTATGTCCAACGGGCGCTTCTATGAAACGTGATGATGGTATTGTTCTGGTTGATAGACATCGTTGTATTGGTTGTCGTTATTGTATGATGGCCTGTCCCTACAAAGCTCGCTCATTTGTTCATGAAGTATTAACTGATCAAACTGAAAATACACCACGTGGTAAGGGTTGTGTTGAATCATGTAATATGTGTGTAACACGTATAGATAATGGACAATTACCAGCCTGTGTCGAAGCCAGTGAAGGTGCAATCATTTTTGGTGATTTAAATGATCCTCAGAGTGATATTTCACAGTTATTAGCGAAACATGGTGGTAAACAAATACGTGCTGATTTGAAATTGAACCCGGGTGTTCATTATCAAGGTATTTAGTTCTTTTTGATGCTGCTTCTCTAACTGCATTTAACCGTTTGTGTAATGAGTATTTATAATGAAAAAACTACATTTTATTGAAGTTGAAGGAAATACAAAAGGTTTCTTTGCTTTTCTAAGTCTCTTTGGATTAATTTCTTTAATTGGTATCCTTGCTGCTTATTACATGGAGCATAATGGACACTGGGTTACAGGAATGAATAATCAGGTTATCTGGGGAACCCCTCATGTTTTTGCTATCTTCCTGATTGTTGCTGCCTCTGGTGCTTTGAATGTCGCTTCTATCTCATCGGTTTTTTCTAAGACTGCCTATAAGCCTTTAGCACGCCTATCTGGAATGCTTTCTATTGCACTATTATCGGGTGGTTTGGTTGTTTTATTATTAGATCTCGGTCGACCAGATCGTCTGATTGTTGCTATGACTGAGTTTAATTTTGTTTCTATCTTTACCTGGAATATTTTTCTTTATACTGGTTTTATGGGTATTGTTGGTGTTTATTTATGGACAATGATGGATAGACCATACAATAATCTGACTAAAAAAGCGGGCTTGACTGCATTCATCTGGCGTTTAATATTAACTACTGGTACAGGTTCAATCTTTGGCTTTCTTATTTCTCGTGAAGCTTATGATAGTGCTTTATTGGCACCAATGTTTATCATTATGTCTTTCTCTTTCGGACTGGCATTTTTCTTATTAGTATTAATGGGCAGTTATAAGTATACACAGCGTGAGCTAGGTGATTATATTGTCAACCGCCTTAAGAATTTATTGGGTGTATTTGTTGCAGCCGTCTTATACTTTGCTATTGTCTATCATGTCACTAATTTATATTCAGCAGAACATCGAGATGTCACATTATTTGTTTTATCAGGTGGTGGAATCTATACTTTTTTATTCTGGGTAGCTCAAATCTTTATGGGCTCTTTATTACCATTATTTTTGTTATATTCTCCAAGTACACAAAATAGGAAGATGTTTTCATTAGCTTCTGTACTAATTATTCTAGGTGGTTTAGCACAACTTTATGTCATCATAATCGGTGGTCAGGCATATCCAATGGAGCTATTTCCAGGAATGGAAGTTTCTAGTAGCTTTTACGATGGTGTAGTTGCTTCTTATGCTCCATCCTTACCAGAATTATTATTAGGCATTGGTGGCATAGGAGTTACTTTACTTATTGTTACTATAGCTATAGTAGCTTTAAAGTTTTTACCAATTAGCCTCGCTGATGAGATTGCTAATCCCCATTCAAAGTAATAACTAAGTGAATGTTAAAAAAACCGACCTCAAGTCGGTTTTTTTTTGCATAATATGATTTAATACATTTAAATATAAATACTGGAGTTGACATGACACAAATTAAAATCGTTGTTATCTGTTTCATTTTTTAATTTCTTGTCGCCTGTGGTGGCGGTGGAACATCATCTGAAACAACCACAACAACAATGGGACAAGAACTTATGGATCTGGATGAAAGTTATAAAAAAGGAATAATTTCTGAAGGTGAGTACAAAGATGCTAAAGAAAATATCATGGGTCGTTATAATTAAAATATGGACGTTCAGAAATGGTATATAAAATGCACTTCGATATGCAGTTTATAGTTCAGGAGGACGTTCAAGTATATCCCTGTATCGCTCAACCTCGCCATCCATGGCTCGAAAAGCCTCCTGAATTATAACCTGCATACCAAATTGCTCTTATGTCATATTCCTCACTAGAGGCGAAAGAGCAAAAATCACCCCCATCCTAACCTTCCCCCTCAAAAGACAGGGGGAAGGAGCTAGAGCAATAATAGTAGTAAAACTCCGTCATTCCTGCATTCTTGCACTAGGAGGCCCTACTTTTGGTTAGCAGGAATCTATATCTTTTGATATAGATCTGGCTCCGCTTTTTCTTTTGTCCTTTCGCTCCAAGTGAGGTAATGTGACGTAAGAGTGCTTTGGATTATGGGCTTATTTTTCAGGGGATTGTAAAAACATGGATGTTTTTATATAGCTTGCCAGGGATGGCATTGAGCGTCCCCTGAAAGATAAGCCCAGAATCCAAAGCACGTATTAAAAACTCACATTTCCGAACGATAATCAGCTATGTATCTGCCCACATTTGTATGAGTTTGATATAACTGACATCTACACCTTGTGCCTCTTCAGATTTAGGATTCTCTCTCAGTAATTTATCTCTGGCTTTCCATAATTCATAGAGTAATTCACGTTTGTTTGGATCTTGAATCATACTTTGAGCCCAGGTCACACAAACTATTCTTTCACCTGCAGTTACCTCATCTACATAATGCCAGCTGGTTGATGGATATACTATGGCACTACCTGCTTTTAAGCGGGCACGGTGCTCACCATATTTAGTGACAATGACTAAGTCACCACCCTTATATTCTTCAGGATCATTAAGAAAAATTGTCGTTGAAACATCTGTGCGATAGACATTAGGCATCTGACCCATAATCGGATTATCAATATGACCTCCATAGCACATACCTTTTGTATAACGAGCGATAAATGGAGCACCAATTTTTTTCATCATTATTGCTGCTTTATAGGTTTCATTATTAATCAAACTACCCATTAAAATATTATTTAAGGATTGCATTTGAGGTGAATTATCTTGAATTAGCTCTTCGTTCTTCTTAACTCCCTGTGCAACATCACCAGCAGAAATTTTACCGTCCACAAAATTTGATTTTTTTAATACGGATTGAATAGATTTAAGTTGTTGGTGATTAATAACATCGGGTATTTGAATTAACATGACTAGGTTCTCTATAAATAGATTATGGTCTGATGATTATCACTTGAAGTTTATGTAAAAAACCCCATTTTAATTTAATCGAAAACTTATTTTATCTCAAACGAGTACATTATGGTAAGAATTTTAAATGTTGTAGTAGATGGTCAAATGTATGCAATCAATGTTGAAGAAGAAATGATACTTTCAGGCTCTTCTTTGTTTAATAAAATGGATGAAGATATGAACAAGGGCTGGACTTTGGGCAAGGACTTTGTTGAATCTTTAAATGTCACTGAACGTTGTCAGGTTGTGGGTGATAAATTGCTTACCGCACTGGAAGAGGACAATGAGCAAATGAAGGCTATGATGGCGGGTTATATTTTATCCCGAGTACCTAATATTATGACGATTCATATTGATAATACAGGTGAAATTCAAGAAACCCAGTTAGAATTAGCATAGGCAAGGTATAATGAGAAGAATCAGAACTAAATGGGGTAAAAATGGTAAGCAGCGTAGTATTGCTGATAATGCCAGTGCTGCAGCTTTTATCTCATGGCGTATTGCTCAAGATGCTCTATTGGAACTTGAAAATGAAGATTATCAGACTGATAGTCTAAATCAAAGAATGGATGTTGTGGTTGAATTTGTTATATTTCTGGCACATCTAACCGATAGAATTACTTTTGAAACTATTTCAGAAGAAGAACGTCAGGAATTTGTTGTGACCATGGTCAAACATCTTGCCAGAATGCATCAATCCAGTATGGAAGATATTGCCGGAATAAAGGATTATAAAGATGACTTTATTAACTTAGTTAATGAGCGCATGTCTGATTATTCAGAAATGTCTTTTGAAGAAGGTGAGCATAGTTTTGTAATGCGCCGCTATTTAGGTACTAAGGTACAGGAAGTGATGGGGGAGAGGCATAATAAATGGATCGAAACTCAGGTACTTGAAATTAATGCACCAGCCGCTATTAAACAGTTGAAAAAAGCATTAGATGACTTATATAAGCCTGCTTTTTAGGTATTTATATTATTTTCTACAGCGTAAAAAAAAACCGGCATCAGCCGGTTTTTTTAATGATACTTATAGTTTAGGAAAGATTATTTCCAATCACCAGAACCATCAGTGTTCTTTTCCAAACCAGCTTCGTAACCAGCATTATATGCTTCAGTAACACGCTGCTCTTCACGTTCTGGGTTATTAACATAACCACCTTGCCAGCCCTGGATATATTCTGGATTAACACCATCAGCCTCCATTTTTACTGTAAAATCATAGTATGCTTGATTCATTGTTTATTCCTTATGTATATTGCTAGTCATTAAAGTATAAAAAGTCCAATATTAACTATTTAATAGTGATTCATTAGTGGACCGAGGTTAAATAATAATTCGCTTATATTAAACGATTTTTTTATAAAATTCTAGTTATTTTACCTGCTCAAAATGGATATACATTAGAGTTTTTTGAGGTTATTGAAAAAATATTTTGTCAATAACTTTAAAAAAATGTATGATACCAAAATAACCAAGTAAAACACTATGATATATCAGAGGAACATATGAATTTATCAGAATCAGAGATAATGGATTTAAATAGTGGTCTCAAAGCACTAGAAGATAAACATTTTTCCCGTGCAGTACAGCTATTGTCACCTTTGGCAGAAAAAGGTGAGCCTGAAGCCCAGCATCGTATGGCTGTGATGTACCAAAATGGTTTAGGTATACATAGAAATGAGACTGCAGCTGCGCTATGGATGAAAATGTCAGCTGATCAGGGCTATGAGCTTGCCTGGCATGGTATGGGCTTTATGTTTATGGAAGGAGAGGGTGTTAAAAAAAATGCTCAGGAAGCCATAAAATGGTTTACTAAAGGGATTGATGCAGGTCTAATTGGTTCTATGACCACTCTGGCCATGATGTATAAAGAAGGCAACGGGGTAGAAAAAAATCCTGAAGAGGCAGAACGCTTGTTAAAGTTGGCGGGGTTTTAGGTAATAATAATCCGTGCTGATATTGGGAACTTGGTTACTTTCAGGGGGCGTTCAAGCACATCCATGTGACGCTTTTAGAAAAACATCCATGTTTTTCTAAACCCCTGAAAGTAATCAAGCTCCTAACATCATCACTCCCTTTATCATTTTTTCACTGGTATAGATCAAAATTAAAAAAATTAGATTTGAATATAGAAAGTTATTTGTTTTTAGATTAACACTTTAGAAACTTGTACGGTGATTATTAAACAAATTGAGTTAAATGTATTAACGGTAAAAGATTAAATGAGAGCTTCACAATTATTTGTAGTTTTAGATCAAGAGTTTAAAGGTGCCCAGACCGGGCATCATACACCGGTGATGATTTGGGGACCACCGGGGGTGGGTAAGTCTCAGCTGGTGAATCAGGTGGCTGAAAAGCATGATAGAACCTTGATTGATATTCGTTTGTCTCAAATGGAACCCAGTGATTTACGGGGTATTCCTTTTAAAGATGGTGATAAAGTTGAGTGGGCTGTGCCCTCAATGTTACCCAATACTGAAAAGCATGGCGAGCAGGGTATTTTATTTTTGGATGAAATAACTTCAGCACCGCCTAGTGTTTCCGCTGCTGCATATCAGTTAATTTTGGATCGTCGTTTAGGAGATTATAAAATTCCTGATGGCTGGGCAATATTCGCTGCTGGTAATCGTCAGGGTGATCGAGGTGTTACTTATAGTATGCCTTCTCCTCTAGCTAATCGCTTTTCCCATTATGAGATTGATATTAATCTGGATGACTGGGTAGCATGGGCCTATAAAAATAGTATTGATGAGCGTATTATTGCTTTTTTACGTTTCCGCCCAGACTTATTATTTGATTTTGATCCCAGTCATAATCCTGTGGCTTTTCCATCGCCAAGAACTTGGGAATTTGTACATAATGCTTTAAATAAGTTTATGGACCATCCGGAGTTGTTTGTCGGTGCATTGCAATCTTGTGTAGGTCCTGCTGCTGGTATTGAGTTAAATGCATTTATTGCTAATCTGGATCAAATGCCGGACTTGGATGTTATTGTTAATGGTGGGAAGGTGCCGACACCGACTGAGATTGATTTACAATATGCCATAGCCGCTGCATTGGTGGGTCGTGCAATTCGTGCTAAAGGCTCTGATGATGCAGATGAAACTTATACTAACATTCTTAAATATGCTGCTAGTTTCCGCCAAAAGGAAATGGGGGTGATGCTGGTTTCTGATATGCATAGTGCGATTGGTGAAGATTTATTTGCAGTAGAGGAATTTTCCAATTGGGCTGATGCTATTGCAGATATCATGCTTTATGAGTGAGAGCCTTCCGCTAGAGAAAAGCTTCCGGTATCCTTATGTTAGATGAAAGTATAGAAAATAAGCTCAGTGCTGCCCGTACCAAAATGATTTTGGATAAACCATTTTTGGGTGCATTAGTTTTACGACTGCCTATTGTTGATGCCGATCCCTCTTGGTGTAAAACCACTGCAACGGACATGAAAAAGCTTTATGTCAATGCAGAGTATATTCAGCAACTGACTGCAGAAGAAACACAGTTTGTCCTGGCCCATGAAGCTCTGCACTGTGCTTTATCACACTTTTCCCGTCGTCAGCATAGAGTTAAGTTGCGTTGGGATATGGCCTGTGATTATGCAATCAATCCTATTTTAATTGAAGATGGCTTAAAACCACCTCCGCATATTTTTTACCTGCGTGAATATGCAGGGATGTCAGCAGAAGAAATTTATCCTACTCTGCTTGATAATGAAAATGATGCAGATAATGAATTAGGTCAAAATCAGGATCAGGGGGATGATAATCAAGGTGAATTCTCGGAACAGGGTGATGCTAAATCCACTGAACATCAAAAACTCAATAGTGAACAACAGGAGAGTGGTGAAAGAGGAAAGGAACAAACAGGAGAAGGGAAAGAATCTGAAAAGGGCTCCAGTGAAAGTACCCAAAAAGAGCCTCCTCCAATACCTAATAATGATGAAATTCAAAGCCTTTCTGCACAATGGCAGCAACGTTTAGCCGGGGCGGCACAGCAGGCTTTGCAAGCGGGTAAGTTAAGCCAGTCTATGGCTCGCTTGGTGGATCATTTATTACAATCACAATTGCCCTGGCGTATGCTCTTGGCTCGTTATATGAGTGCAACTTCCAGAGAAGATTATAGTTATACTAGACCCTCTAGTCGTCGTGGTGAACCGGCTATTTACCCCCGTTTACGAAGCCATAAAATAGATATTGTGGTGGCCTTAGATATTAGTGGTTCTATTTCTATTAAGGAAATTCGTGAATTTCTGTCAGAAGTTGATCAAATAAAGGCTCAGGTAAGAGCGCATATTATTTTGCATGCCTGTGATACTGAGATTACCGATGAAGGTCCATGGGATTTTGAACCCTGGGATGAACTTAAATTACCCATTAAATTTAAAGGTGGCGGGGGAACCCGATTTACACCAGTTTTTGAATGGATAGAAAAACAGGATATGCAACCTGATCTTTTGTTATACTTCACCGATGCAGAAGGTGAATTTCCTGAAGAACAGCCACAATATCCCGTTGTCTGGTTGGTTAAAGGAAAAGAGCCAGTCCCATGGGGGCAAAGAATTCAATTGAATTAAAAATAACTATAATTACTTAACATGTATACTAGCAATAAATAGCTGAGCCTTGTTGTTACTTTTTTAGAACTTAGAAAACTCGCTACGCTTAGATAGTTCTAAGTACTAAAAAAAGCAACAACAAAACTTTGATTGTTTTATGATGAGTCGTTACAAATATAGCAAGAACTTAAAATAAGAATATGCCCCTATCAAATGAAGACAGTCTAAGATTAAATGTATTATTAGCCCAAAAAGTCAGTGCCATTCGTATTGATGAGGGCAAGCTGATTGTTTATGCTTTAACGCAAAATGGTGAAGCGAAAATTCAGCTTAATCCCTCATCCAGAAAAGATAAATATGTTAAAGAAGTGAAAGACTTTCTTTCCACTAAAGCACTGGGAGTGCCTGATGGCTTCCCCATGTATATATCCAGCTGGAATCGTATGGGTGATCTACGTAATACCAACCTGGATAAATTATTATTATTGGGTGAAGAAGAAGCTATTGCGGCCATTGTTAATAATAAAGATATTACGGCAGATATCGCTAATAGTGCATGGTGGGCTGTACAATCTGCTGATAACGCACGTAGTATGTTAATGAATCAGGCAGTTGTTGAAGCTGATATTGGTAAGGAATTAGCTAAGTTTTTAATTGAGTTTTTGCCATTTGAAGAAGATCCAATGAAGATGCTGATTAGTATTCGATTGGTATTATACGATGATTTGATTTCAGAGCAAGATGTTCTGAAATTATGGAAAAAGGCCAAGAGTAAAAATACTTTATATGTGGGATTTCTGGATATTCGTTCTAATGCGATTCCCGAACCTGTTCCAGAGCATGAAAATCATGCACAACTGCAACACTCCCTAGCAACTTTATTAGATGAAAAAAATCCTTATGCATTGATGATTTGTAAGCTCTATAGTACACAGGGACAAAGCTTTTTAAAAACAGCAGAGGCTGCGTTTAAACGTCCGCCAAACTATGATGTGGTGGGGGCTTTAATTGAATCAATCAGACGCTATACTTTTGTTGAGTTAGCAGAAGCCGGGCAGAGCCAACAGCAATATGAATTAGGCTTGAGTTTAAATGGTCAACCGCAAACAGATATTAATGGTATTAAGAACATGATTAATGAACTATATCATGAACAAGGGGAGCTTGTTTGCAGTGAGGAATTAAAAGCGATACAGGCAATTATTCCTGATTTTTCTCAACAATTACAGGCAATATTGTGCTTATCAAGAATATCGCAAACGGTATTAGCTCCCACTATTGCAAAAAGTACAGCAGTGGGCACCTTAATGAGAAAGAAATTAAAACCGGTTTTTGATCCGATAGTAATGAATTTACGAGCCTTTAGCTAATGACGTGGTCAACCTTTTCCGGACACCTCAGTTAAGCTGCTTTCTTTAATTCTAACTTTTGCATTTCATAATTATTTGGACTCATATAGTTCAAATATGAATGAATTCGTTTACTGTTATAAAACATCGATATGTACTACAAGATATCCTGCTGTGCTTCGTATCTTGTTTGATAATTCTGCCAATGAACACGTTCCTGTTTTAATGTACCAAAAAAGCTTTCTACCACAGCATTGTCCCAATAATCACCTTTACGACTCATGCTTCCTCTAACACAATGAGCTTTCAGTAATTGCTTAAAAGCTTTACTGGCATACTGTGAACCACGATCTGAATGATGAATTAAACCTTCTTCTGGCTGGCGTTGCTAAATAGCCATTGTCAATGCATCACAAACCAACTGTGCTTTCATTCGAGAACCCATACTCCAGCCAACCACTTTACGTGAATAAAGATCGATCAGTACAGCTAAATATAACCAGCCTTCCTGAGTACAAATATAAGTTATGTCTCCAACATAAACCTGATTGGGTTGTGGCACATCAAAATCACGTTTAACCAGGTTATCAAATAATGGTAATTTATGATTACTGTTAGTTGTTACTTTGTATTTCCTCCGATGACGGACTTTTACATCAGCATCTTTCATCATCTTTCTTGTTTTATCACGACTTACAGGAAACCCCAGAGCATTAATTAATTCTACGGCTTCCATACGTATAACTAGAGCTTCTACCAATATTCTTTACCCAATACACATATCTAGACATAAGTCATCATTTTTGCTTTTTTTCTGGAATGCATAATAACCACTGCGTTTCACACACAAAACCTGACACTGCAGGCTAATTGGCCATGTATTCTTATTTTGGGTAACAAACGAATACTTCACTTCGTTTCTGCTGCAAGAATACCGTCGCTTTTTTTAGGATGTCTTTCTCCATTTCAAGACGTTTTACTTGTTGTTTGAGTTTTTTTATTTCTGTTTGTTCTGGTGTTAATTTACCATTACCCCGAAAAGCCTGACCATTATCAGATTGTTGATGCTCTATTACTCAACTTCCTAGCATGGTAGGATTCATTTCCAAGCTTCTAGCAGCTTCTACACGGCTATAACACTGTTCCAGAACCAAACTTATAGCATCCATTTTGTATTCTTTTGAATATATTTTTTTGTATTGTCATTTTTCACCTCAGTTAAGTTAATTATGCTTAACTGAGGTGTCCATTTCTATTATACCATGTCAGACCTGCATGCTCACCTTTCAACGACCATTATCAGCCAATTACCCAATGATAAATGGTATCACTCAATTGATGATAATACATTGGCTGATGCTATCCTGGACAGACTAATGCATAACTCTCACCGATTAAAGCTTAAAGGAGAATCAATGAGAAAGCTGGATAAATTATCAGAAAATATAACCAAGGATTGAAATATGAATTATTTTTTAAAAGATCTGATTAAAAGGAAAAAGCAAAAAGATGTTCACCAATCTGAACACTTAGGCTAAAATGGCACTCAGGTGATACGTTAGAAAATTAGGTGTTCAGATTAAACCAGAATTGGTGTTCACGTTCACCAGAATACGCACCCTTTATAAAAACGCATACTCAATATGTCACTTCACCTAACACAGCCCCATATTTTGCATCCTCATGTGATTGTGAAACAATTGATTATCAGGCTGTACTTGCAAATTATTAAACTGAACTATTAACCCGTTTCCGCAATTCTTTAACGGGCTTAAAGAGAGTTTTGTATTTAGCCGGCAAAGATACTATTTCACCTGTTTTGATATTTCTGGCTGTACGTAATGGCATGTGACGAATATTAAAGCTTCCAAAGCCTCTGATGTTTTATAGCCTTTGAGTAATTTATAAGCAACAATCATCCTTTCTTAATGCCTTCAATAAGTAGATAAACATCATCTTTTAAAAAACATTTATTGGTGATAATTAGATCATCTGATTCTTCAATGTATTGAACTGTTTTCCTGTCAAATCTGGCACCATAAACTTTTTCAACAAAAGAAGAAAAAAAATCCTGACGTCTCCTTATTTTCTCATTCTTGGAATAAACCATTTCTAACAATTTAAATTTTCCACCAGGTTTCAGAACTCTACTAAATTGCTCTAATGCCATAGGTTGGAATTCATCTGGCATGACACAACATAGGAAGGTAGAAATTACCCAGTCATATTGATTCGATTCAACAAGGTTCATAGTGCTCGCATCATCATGTAAAAGTTCGATTTTACAGTTTGCTTTCTTTGCCTTCTTTGTGGCTTTTCTTAACATAACATCACTGAGATCGACGCCAGTTAATTCAACACTCTCATGATAATGTTTAAAATTTCTTCCTGTTCCTACTCCTGTTTCAAGTACCTTACCACGTAAATCACCCAATAATAATGGTCGCCATTGTCTGTAAACCCGTTCCCATGGATAATCTAATATGTCATAAAACATTGCAGTTATATTGTATTTGGCACGCAATGACAAGTTTTCTTCTCTCATAAAAATACCTATGTTATTGTGTTAATAAGGTCTACAGAAAGTTCCATAATTTCTTCTGAATATAAATCTCTGAAACTATGTTCTGCACCATGTGTAATTAATAAAACCGGTTTTTCCTGCCAGTTTTCAATCTTAATAAAATTGCCATTTAAAGTTAATGAGTTGTGTTTCAATGTGACTTCTTTGGCAAAAATTGTGGTATTCATTGAAAGGATTATTAACACCATAAGCTTTCTCAACATGTCTTTTTCCTACATTGGATAAATTGTTTTTTATCTATTTTTAAATATCTCGGCCGCAAGCGACCGAGTTTTAAAACAAGTCCAGATGGTCTGAATGTCTTTCTTTTTGATCTTACTCAACTAGCTGTTCTTGAACGTACTTTCTAATTGTTTCTTCACTTGCATTTCCAATCGTTTCAACAAAGTAACTTTGTGTCCACAACTTACCCGCCCCAAAAGTATTTTTTCTTAATTTCAGGATAAATCCTGAAAAATTCACGAGCGGTAATACTTTTTATTATTTGCATTACACCACTAGGTGATTGCCTGGTTATACTCCTGATAACCATATGAATAT
>JAUJGA010000065.1:0-10175 GCA_042095675.1 Gammaproteobacteria bacterium | reverse complement strand
ATTCCAGTCCATAACAGCACTCAGATAGACAAAACCATGTGGCATCCGAATATACGTCAAATCAGTACACCAAACCTGGTTGTTTCGATGAATATCAATCCCACCCAGCAAATACGGATAGATATTGTTTGCCTTACAGGACTTTCTGGTATTCGGTTTTGGTGCAACTGAGACTAATCCCATAATCCTCATCAGACGTTGTACTTTTTTGTGATTAATTTTATAACCCCTTAACCGCAGAGCGTTTCTAATTTGGCGACTGCCATAAAATGGATGTTTTGTGTACAGTTCATCAATTAAATTCATTAGTTTCAAATCTTTACTATTTTGAGGCTCTTTAGGCTGACAGTAATAGCTGTAACGATTCAGATTAATTAAATTACATTGTTTTTTGATGCTCAACAGAGGGTGCTCTTTTTCTATGCAACACCGCTTTTCATCCGTATTCAGTTGAACCTCTTCAGCTTCTTTGTTTTCTAACTTTTTGGAAAAACTATCGGCTGCACACGCTAGTAACTGCTTTTTCCAATTATTGATCTGTGTACTGTGAATTCCAAATTATGAAGCAAGTTCAGCAATACTTTTCTGACCTTTGATGGCTTCAATGGCCACTTTTGCTTTAAATTCATTGCTGAATGATTTTCTCTTTTTACTCATTTTTAGGTTTCATATTTGGTTATTTCTTATATCTTAACCTATTGTCCAAATCTTGGGGTCCACTATATGACTCCGGTCTTTCTTTGCTCTGACTCTGGCTCTTTAACGCTTCCAATGAGGGAATATGACGTAAGAGTGATTTGGAGTAGTGTGTTCTATTTCAGGGGATTGTAAAAACATGGATGTTTTTAGCGTGCCATGGATGGCCTTGAGCGTCCCCTGAAATAGAACACACTACTCCGAAGCACGTCTTAAACCTTATATTCCCGAATGCCACTCCTTTTTTTGATCTGTCCCTTTCAGTTGTTTTTTTGTCATTTGAAAAGTACAACTTTTTTGATGAACCTATTTTAACCGAGTTCTAAGACCAGAATAACGCCAGCTTCGCTCATTCAATGCAGATTTCCATACGGCTTCACTACCAATAATAGTTAAGTGTTCCTTTGCTCTGGTCAATCCGGTATAGAGTAATTCAGGGCTTAGGATGCTCATGGTTTTTTGAGGTAAAACAATAGCCACATGATAAAACTCTGAGCCCTGAGTTTTATGAATTGTCATGGCATAGACTGTTTCAATGGCAGGTAAGCGAGCCAGACTAATATGACGATATTGATCCTCTTCTTTTTCAAACCATGCCACTAACTTTCCATTATCATCCGGCCAGATTATTCCTACATCACCATTAAATAAATTTGTTGTATAACTATTTTGCACCACCATAATAGGACGGCCTTTATAATAACCTCCGGGATTTATGGCTTTATTTTTTTGTCTGAGCAGTTGTTCAATTATTTGGTTGAGATGTTCCACTCCCCTTTCACCAACTCTGGTAGGCAATAAAATTCTAAATGCTGACAATGCTGAAAAAGCATCGTTTAAATTTTCAGCCATTGATATTTTTAAAAAGTAATGTTTACAAGACTGGCTTAGCCAACTTTCATAGAGTGAATCAGCAAGATATGTTAATTCACTATTTTTTTCCTGTTCAAGATAAATAGATTGCTGTTCATTTTGTTTCAATCTCTGCCAACTCTGTTGAGACTGTGCTGAAATTACCTCTATTGCAATAGCACCAATTTCACCTCCAAAACGACGGCTCTGTGTCAATAGAGTCAAATGACTATAGTGACTGCTATTATTTTCAGGAACAGCTTGCCCACTAATGGACTTTATTTGTGAAACAGCTTCTGATTGATACCCCGAATGCTTTCGACAAACAATATCAGCTAATACATTACCGGTTTCCACTGAAGGTAACTGATCAGCATCTCCCAATAAGATTAATCGAGCCTCATCAGGTAATGCACGCATCACACGAGCCATCATCGGCAAATCGATCATAGATACTTCATCAATTAATAACACATCACATTGTAGTGGGTGTTTTTCATTATGGGATAAATTTAGACTCTGCGGACGAAAACCCAATAATCGATGTAAAGTAGTGGCTTCTTCAGGGATTGAGTTAACAATGAAATTATCTACATTATTAATTTTTAAATCCTCTTTAGCACTAGCAATAGATTCTTTTAAACGCTGTGCTGCTTTACCTGTAGGTGCAGACATTAATATTTTCAATTGCCCATCATGGACAGCCTGTAAAGTGGCCAAAATCCTTGTCACCGTATATGTCTTACCAGTGCCCGGTCCTCCTGAAATAATACTCAGCTGGCGTCCCAAAGCATTAGCTACTGCAACTTTTTGCCAGTCAATATCATTATTTAACGAACTTTGATTAAATAATTGGCTGAAAATAGTTTTGACTTTTGACTGTTCTTGTTCCGATAGCGACGATAAATTCATACGCTGAGCAATAATTTGTGCCACTTCAACTTCATACTGCCAATAGCGACGCAAATATAATGCCTGTTGATCCAGAACTATAGGTGCATTATTCTCAATACGAATGAACAAACCTTCCAGGCTTTGATGGAGTGTTTGCAGAGATGGGAAAATATAACCTGTTTGATTATTATCCTCATCAGCCCAGAAAGTTTTATCTGCTACTTCAAGCAAAGGTAAGCAGGAGTGGCCCTGACGTAGTGACCATTGCAGGGCTATCAGTAAATGAAAAAGCACAGTTTCTTGCTGCAGGCCCAACTCTTTTGTTATCTGACTGGCCAGAAAATAATCTATAGCCTCAATATCATTTAATTGTTGCTGACAAGCAGTACTATCAACATAAATCATGTCATTGCTTCCTGAATAATTTCACCCTGAAAAACCTTATCTAACTTTTCAAGTAAAGTTAATTCAATAGCGGTATGAAAAATACCATAATGCTGCAAATTTTCAGCACTCATACCACGTAAGTATAAATAATAAACGCCTCCAAAATGTAATCCGTGATCATAGTCAGCGATTCTTGTTTTAAGATAGCGGTGTAAGGCCAGGGAATAAATCAAATATTGCAAGTCATAAAAATGCTGTTGATTATTATTCTTTAAAGCCTGCCAGTCATAATTTTTAAACTGATCACCAAGGTGAGTAGACTTATAATCTGCCATATAAAAACTTCCATTATGTTCAAATATTAGATCAATAAAACCACACATCATTCCTTCTAATTGTTTTTTTTCCGGTAGGTTTATTGTTTGTGTATCACCACGATGAATTTGCAAACAGGCACTAAGTGAATCTATTTGCATTTCATGCATAGGAAAATAAAATTCAGATTCTCGCAAGGTTTGTGACCAGGCTAAATCCGCTAGTTTAAATGCTACACTTTCAGGCGTAATGGATGGTAACGTTGTCTGCAGACAATCTTCAAGCCATGAGATCAATTGTGATTGCTCTAATTCATCTAAACCACCAAAGCGACGTAAAGGAGTTTCTATTGGCCAGTCTGTTGTGTCACTAAAATTTGTATGTTCAAAAATATCATGCAATAAATTACCTGTATCCGCTCCTTTACGCAGAGAAAAACGTAATAAATTTACAGCTGTTTTATGATTATTAATTTCAGCATCATCATCACTTCGATCTTTTTGTTCCTGACGTATAACATAGCTTTCACGCATTAGAGATGAAAATGAGTTCAAGGACCATTGATCATCAATAGTATGATTTAATTTTGAAATACTTAATTGTTTATTTTGATCTGTATGAGCATGACGAGCAAGTATTGAATCCTGATCATCTTGAATTATAATAAGAGAGCTGCTTTTTTCACTACTATCTACTAATTGTTCTAATGACTCTTGCCAGGCATTATCTGCAGAGAGTTTAATCGTCAATCCCAGGGATGACATTGCACTCTTTTTAAAGGGGGCTACCCCCAAATAGCAACGATGAGTAGCCCGGGTTATGGCCACATATAATAATCGAATGGTTTCAGCATGCCCTTCTGCTGTGGCCAGTTCAATTGCTTCTTCACTTTGTCCTATCTGGCATTTAGGCTGATATGTTTTAGCATCATGATATTCATAATATTCCTGCAAGGTATTACCAAAACGCACTGGATCATTATATACACTGGCAAAGGGAATAAAAACAATAGGATATTCGAGGCCTTTGGAACCATGTTGAGTCACTATACGAATAAGATTAGCATCACTTTCCAGGCGTAATTGTGCTTCATCAAGCATATTATCAGCTCGACATTGAGCACTAAACCACTTGAGTAATTGCTGTGGATGCTTATATTGTCTGGAAGCCTGCTGTAGTAATTCAGCCAGGTGAATCATATTGGTCAGTGAACGTTCATGTTGTGAAGGTTCAGGCTGATAATCATCAGCAATCAACTTTATTAACATAGTCATACAACCTTTTTCTACCCAGATACTACGTAATAGAACAGCTTGTTCTCGCTCTATTTCCCAGGCCTGTTCAGAATCCTGCTCATGATATAAAGCTAATTTTTCTGCATTTCCAGCCATTAAATAAGTGGATAAAGCACTAGTCAACAAAGTATTGTTTTCACATTCAAGCACGCCTTTAAGTACATGTAATAATTCTTCTGCCTGCTGGCTTTTAAAAATATTTTCTTTTCCACTGAGATAGACAGAAGGAAAATTAGAGTGGGATAATGTATCTCGTATAATTTGTGCTTCAGCACTGGTGCGAACCAAAATGGCAATATCTTTTTCTTGAACAGGTTTGCCTATTTGATCATTGTCACAAATAGAATTAAGATTAACAATACTTAATAAGCGACTGATCTCTATAGCACACCAATTAGCTAAACCCTGTTTTAAATCATCTCCAGTCGCATCTCCCTTTGCTCCACTTGGCTTGGCAACATCAGATAAATAACAATAATTAATCGCTGAAAACTGTTTATCCGGGTCATCAAAAGTATATTTTGCTGCTACCGCCTTATCTGTAGCTTTAATTTTTTCATACGAAATATTATAAGCAAAAACTTCACTAATACTTTGTTGATCCAGGGGTTCACCTAAAAAAAGACGATTATAACCACTTACAACCCCTGCTACTGAGCGCCAGTTAGTATCCATATACCAGTGATAATCAGCTGCCTCTCGTGCAGACAAATAAGTAAAAATATCACCACCACGAAAAGCATAAATAGCCTGTTTGGGATCGCCTATCATAAATAAGCCACTATGCTCGATAGATTTAGCATATAGGCAATCCAGAATAGCATATTGATTAGGATCGGTGTCCTGAAATTCATCTACTAAGGCCACTGGATATTGTTTACGTAGTCTATTGGCCAAGTCCTGCCCATCTGCACTTTGTAATTTTTGACTGAGGTAGCTAATCAAATCATCAAAGTCCATTATCGCCAGTTGTTCTTTTGCTGTGACAAACTTTTCACGAATAATCTTAATTCCCTGTACAATAAGTTTTGATCTCAGGGCATTATGATATTTTTTCAATTCCTCATTATGAGCGTTTAGAGCCTTATTATAATTTTGTTTAAATTCATAAACCTGTCTAAGCAATTGTTTTATTTCTACATAAGATTTTTTGGAAAAACGACCTTGTTTTAAAAAATCACCTTCCAGCGCTGAACAAGCTCTTATATTTTTATCTTCTAGCCATAAAATTAATAATGGCCAGGCTTTATTTAAAACTTCTGATGCTGTATGACCATTAATAAATTCTGCAAAGATGTTGCTTTCATTATCTTTTAAAATTGATAAATACTTTATTTTTTGTTGCTGAAAGTCTGCTAAAAAAGTACTGCTTAAACTAACTTCTTCAATGGCATGCAAATTTTCTGAAGCACTGATAGCACGATAAAAAGTACTCAAAAATTGTTCTGGAATATGCCAGTTATTTTCTTCCAGTAATTTAAAATCAGCAGTATTTTGAGCAATCTTACGCAGCCAGTCACGTATGGATTCTAATAATAATTCACTACAATCCGATTCCATAGAAACTTCCAATGAAAGCCCACTGGAAAATGCCTGACTGCTTAATGCTCTGCTGCAAAAACCATGAATAGTAAAAATGGATGCCTCATCCAGTTCTAATAAGGCCAGCTTTAATTTTTGTATCGCCTGTTGTTTATTAAAAGTCGCTTCCATGACTTTATAAAAGGGATCCGTTTCACCCAAAGAGCCCCAGTTTGATATGGCATTACGCAATTCATTATCAATACGCCCACGTAATTCTTCAGTAGCTGCTTTGGTAAAAGTCATTACCAGGATTTGTTGCACAGTTAAATCTTTTTCTAATAATAAACGTAAATAAAGTCGAGTAATATTGTAAGTTTTACCAGTACCAGCACTGGCTTCAATTAAATGCCGTCCAGATAAAGTCAGTGTCGCTGTATCTAGTTTTTTTAGTGAATAAGTATTTTTTTTATTATCCATCTTATTACATCTCCATCAACTGCTGATAGATTACATGATAGATTTCAAATAATCGCTGATGAATATCTAATGTCAACTCTGGAACATGAGGATAAAACCATTGAAAATATGCATCTACATCAAGTCCGGAAATATTATAGCCACTTAAAATGACTTTATTCCAGGATTTATACTGCTTAGGATCTTCAGATAATGCTTCAAAGTCATTAATGTTTTTGTTTTTTTCCAATAATGCCTTTCCCAGGCGAGCATGGATTAAAGCAGGCTTGCATAAGCCCTCTTGCCAGATCTCAATTAATTGCTCTAATAGAGATATTGCTTCACGACTAAAAATACCTTCTGCTAAAATAATAGTTTCTACTTTCTTTTCCTTTTTATTAAAAAACAGCCCCTGTGTTTCTATAGTATTACCTGCAACAACTATAGCCACTAGGTGACTTAACCAGATTCGCATATCATCTTTTGCCTTACGACGGGCTGGTCGCCAAAGTAATAATTGTTTTCCTTGCACCAGCCAGTTTAGTTCAGCTTCTATTTGAATGCCTGCAATATTGACACTCACGTGTTTGGCCACTATTCGACCTTTATTTAGAATAGCCTGAGAAAAGATTTCTGCATCTTCCTGCCAGACATCCAGCTTATCGACTGACAGTGGTGAATCTGGTAAATGACCGCTTAATTCATAACTCAGGCGAGTTACTTCTGAATCATCCATATCCCCTGTGAGTAGACTTTCACAGAATTCATCACGAATCTGATAATCAGTCAGGCCATCCACCATAAATGGTTCAGCATCTTCAATCTGTTCCTCATAGCTTTCAAATTTTAAATTTAAACGTGCTAGTGAAAACTCTTTAAGAGGATTATCAAAAAACCGTACTAATTGTTCCAGGCTAATGGTCTTATCTTTGAAATCCATTGGTTCTAATTGCTGCAGATTATTTCGCAGTTGACCTTTCTGAACCATGCGCACCCAGCTGGAATCAAAACTGGCAGAATTACCTGAATAGCAAGATTGACTAAAAGGATGAAGTGCTTCTTCTTTTAGTTGAGCTTTTTCTTCCTTAGTTTCACCTAATAGTTTCCAGCCATAGCATTTTTCAAGATAGTTCATTAGTTCTTTAAGAATAAGACTAGGCTGACGCTCACTATTTTTATGGATGTCACGTCCCTGATAACTCAGATATAAATTGTTACGTGCTGATATCAGGGCTTCCAAAAACAAATAGCGATCATCACCACGACGAGAACGATCGCCTCTTTGATACTGGCTCTGAGTCATTAAGTCAAAACTCATGGGCATGCTCTGACGTGGGAACTGCCCATCATTTAAACCTAAAATAGCAATAACTTTAAAGGGAATACTACGCATCGGGATCATCGAACAAAACGTGACTTGCCCAGTCATAAAATGATTACCAGAATCAGGTAGGCTAAAGTGGTGATGTAGATAATTACGCATCACATCGTATTCAATCAAATGACTATAGTTAGCCTGAGCAGTATTTTCTGCCAATGAATGAACCACTTTTTGAATAAGTTCATTGGCTGATTGTTCTTCACTTTTTAGCATAAAAAAGTGTGACATTAATTCCAGCAAATAGGTCTGCCAATCTTCTGCTGTTCGTGATTTTCGTAGTGCTATTGTATGATAGCTCAGGCGTTCTAATAATTGCATTAAGCGCCCCAATAAGACTGCCTGCTGACCTTCCACATGGGGCAATAACAAACGATTATTATTAATAACCGGAGAATCACTTTGAGCAAAGCCCAGTAAAAGACGTTCCAGACCCCATTGCCAGGTAAATATTGCTGATGATTCTTCTAAGTCTGCCAATTGCTGTTTATGCTCTGCATCTCTGGCCCAGTGAATAGATGCTTCCTGCAGCCACCACTCAATGGTTTCCAGTTCAGAACTTTCAAAGCCAAACTTCAGTTGAATAGCTGGTAGACGCAAATAATCAAGAATTTTACTAATTTCAAAACGACTATCAGGCAATTGTAATAAATCTGACAAAGTGCCAATCAAAGGCCAGGCATTCATCAAAGTTCTATCTGCAATAGAACAGGGTAAACGAGGTTTATCATCAGTTTCCTGTTTATCCCAGGGACGACGAAAAACAGCTTCTATGTAGGGAGCATAATCTTCAATAGCCGGACACATAACCACGACATCCTGGGGTTTCCAGTCTGGATGTTCATTAAACAGATGTAATAAATAATCATGTAAGGCATGAATTTCTCTTAACTCACTATGACTGGAGCTAATGCTAATCGATTGATCTATTAAACTGGCTGGCTGTTCTGCAACATACTCTGGTTCACTTAGTGTTAAAATATCCCTTTGAATTGAAGATAGAATTGTTTGAGTAGTAATAGCTTTAGAGTCTATAACAGCTTCATTTTTATTATCATGGTATAGATTAACTTCTTCATTGAAAGCACTGATTTCATAGCCTTTTACTTCTTGAAGCAAGTTAAAAAACTCCTTGCCTTGCTGGCCTAGATTTGACAGTAATGAATTAGTTATTGAGCTTGAACTTGAGCTTTTCGAGGCATCATCATCTTCATTATCAGCGAGCCATTGTTCTACTTTCTTTTCCCGCAACTGACGAGCCATTGTCTTATCACTACGAATATCACCCCAAAACTCTACACAGGGATTAAGATAAAAAAGGTGGATATTACATTGTCCCTGTGCTGAAAGTGCATTGAAAAATTCTAATGTTTGTGGTGCCATAGTATTGATGGCGAAAATCATAATTTGTTTAGGTAAGTTATCCCCAGAATAATCTGCAATAGCATCAATGGCTTTTTGCTGTAACATAATAGGATGGCAAGGCTCTTGTGAAACTAATTGCTGCCATAACCAAGACTGCCATTTCTCAGTCTCTTTATCTATGAGTGTTTCATTTTCTATATTTTTATTTGCTTCCCAGGTCGTTAACCAGGTAGGACGAAACATCATATATTGTTCAAACACATCCCCTAGTTTAGTCGCCAACTGAAAGCGTTTTAATTTATCAGGCTGCTCTTTCTCCACCGTCCAATAATGAAAAGCCTGAGTAAATTCAAAATTGCTGATAAATTCAGCACTAGACATTAAACTATCAATACGCCAGGCCAGGATTTCACGTCTATATACAGACTGCCTGGGTACTTCATCAGAGTCTAAAAGGTTTCTGGCTAAATCCCAGATAAAACTGGCCGGCATCTGAAACTTATAATTCATGGCAATACCCTGAATTTTTGCCAGTTCCAGATTTAACCAATGCTGAATCCCTTTGCTTTCAACCAGAATGGTATCAGGAGATAAAATATTATTATTATCATGATACGATTGTAGCGCTTTTAATAACACAACTAAATCTTCCATTTTATTGGATGGGTATACTGTCAACATAACTTTGCCTGTTTGAAACTTGAAAGAACATATTAAAAGCTAATTGATACGACAAAAAATGACGCTTTTTAATTATTGATAAAAAGTAACTATTCAGCGTAATTTTTTATTCATATAAAACTAACTGATAAAATCAGGCAGTTTTCCCTTAAAGAGTAAATCCATAGCATAGCCAGATGTGACTCCCTGTTTTTTACAAGTCGATAAATAATCTCGAATACGACAAAACATTTTAGCACCATCCAGACTACGGAAAGCCCCTGATATTTTTTGTTGTACCTTGGTCATTCTAATATCCCGTTCACCTTGATTATTAGTAAATGGCACTTCTG
>JAUJGA010000064.1:0-2068 GCA_042095675.1 Gammaproteobacteria bacterium | reverse complement strand
TGGAAAAAGTATCGGCTGCGCCATCCAACATATGTTTCTTCCAATTAATAACCTGGGTGGTGTGGACTTCAAATTCTGAAGCAATTTCTGCAACTGTTTTCTGGCCTTTAATCGCTTCAATGGCTACTTTTGCTTTAAACTAATTACTGAATGATTTTCTCTTTCTGCTCATTTTTCGTTCCCCGTTATGTTAGCTATTATATCTTAACCTATTGTCCAGTTTTCGGGGTCCACTATACCTTATCGTACAACGATGAAGGCGATTATTCAGAAAATTGGATATGATTACGATATTGATATCGTTGAGCTTGAAATGCCAGAATATCATATTCATATGGTTATCAGGAGTATACCCAAGCGATCACCTAGTGGTGTAATGCAAATAATAAAAAGTATTACCGCTCGTGAATTTTTCAGGATTTATCCTGAAATTAAGAAAAAATACTTCTGGGCGGTAAGTTGTGGATGCAAAGTTACTTTGTTGAAACGATTGGTAATGCAAATGAAGAAACAATTAGAAAGTACGTTCAAGAACAGCTAGTTGAGTTAGATCAAAAAGAAAGACATTCAGACCAGCTGGACTTGTTTTAAAACTCGGTCGCTTGCGGCCGAGATATTTATATGCCATTAGTAAAATAGGTGTTGATTTTTCTCAGGGATATGGGATTAGGCGCCCTGAGCCTTTGCAAAATATTGCTGAGTTATTGAAAATACCTAGTAAAGTTTAATTTTTCTGCGGTGATAGTTTAATTGTTTTTAGCTGTTTTTTTGCTAATTTAAACTCTTTGGGTAATGCTGTATTGATAAACCATAGGTTATTCTCTTCATCATACCACCAATTTACGGTATGGTTTATTGAGGTAATGATTGAACTATTATCAAAGTGAAATTCAATTAAAAAATTTGTTTTTGCATTGCGCTTATTTGGGTCCATTTGAGTGCCTATATCTTCAATATGAGTGACCTTAATTTTATTTAATTTTATTAGACTATATTGTGCAGGATCTTCAAAGTCAGTATTGTCAGCTCTGGGCTCAGTTCTTTGTAACTGAATAAGATTTGTCCATTGTCCCCATCTTAATGAATTTTTATACAGAGTTATGGAATCATTGAAACGATAAGATTTATTATGTGAGTCTAGCTCAGCACAGGATGATGTGAGCAATACAGTTAGTAAGAAAAAACTGATAAAGATATTTTTTTGTAATAGAGACATAATGTTCCTTTCTATATGTTTTCTAGAGTTTTATGGATTTAAAGGATAAAAGCAAGAAAAGATTGAAGTTTATTATATTAACCCAATATCTCTGTCATCTGAAAGATACTTATTAAATACGTTTTATATTATTAGGATGTCATATTTATGTCAGCGTTCACAGCAGAAAATGAATTAGAAAAAAATTAATTTAAGCCCAAAATGGGGAAATTGGTGGAGAAGATTTCTTAAAAGAAATATTGGATATGCAGTTTTTTATGCCAATTTTAGATAAGCATGCCATCGGTGGTTTTCAAGAATCTAAACAAGCAACACCTTTATCACTTAAAGACGATGAAGGGATAGAAATGGTGATACTTTTTACTAGTACGGAAAGTGCAAAAGAGTTTACTAAGGATTATCCCGGTTATGAAGGTGTTTTATTAGAAAACTTTAGCTGGGTTATAGAGAAAATTGGTGGTGGTTATGGTGTTATTCTTAATCCTGGATTTGAAGTTGTTCTGGAACTAAAAGCTGATATATTGAAACGTATTATCAATACATAATAATTCCTGATTACTTACAAAGCTCAGCCATGTTCAGAAAATATAATATTTGTAAAAAAAACAATATGTTATAGATGAAAATTTTGAATAATAAGAAATTATATACAATCTTAGAGAAAAAATGACCTGTTTGTATTAGTGCAATAAATCAGCTTTACCGTAGTTATTGAGGGTGTAAAAATAAGTGTGTAACTGTTCATTTTTGTTAATATACCAAAAGGTAATAACTAATGAGCAGAATAATGGATCAAGAAAAACTAAAAGCGTTAGCAGAAGAACTTGCTAAAGATGTAAAAACACCTGAAGA
>JAUJGA010000063.1:0-7164 GCA_042095675.1 Gammaproteobacteria bacterium | reverse complement strand
GCGGTAAACCATCAATTAAAACAACCCACTGTCGTGTTTGATCTGGGTCTCTTTGTAGTGCTTCATAAAAAGCTTCTTATATTACGACTTTAGCATCACTCTCAACACTTGCCCAAATCCGTTTGTTTCTTATGGGAGTACGGAATGGAATAACATTGTTATCTGAACGCTTCATAATTGACTCAGCAGTACGAATATGAGGCTGTACTGTATAAACTGCAGCAACTTGTGCCATACGTTTTCTGTCTTTTTTCTCACATTGACTGAGGCGACTTGCAAGCTTATTAGCCTTCTGTGCATTTTTCTTTGTGCACTCCCTTAAGCTGTCGGAACGCATTACTATTCCTTTTCCGTCAAAGGTTAGTAACAGTAAATCACTAGTTTTTTCAGGTTTAATTTAGACATTTAGCTGAACGTTGAAATATGAATTTTCATTGGTTTGAAATGGCTGCTTTTTTAATTTACTTTTACTTTGGAAAAATATCTCAAATTAGTGCTTTCATTTTATCTCACACACTTTTAACTCAGAGTGTGTGAAAACAATTGAGATAAATTTCACCTTTCTCGAAATTGTTAATAAGCATTATCCTGTCATTCCAAAATAATTGGAATCACATTATCAGCACTGTGTTGATAGTGACTAATTTCATTAAAGTTCAGATAGCGATAGATTTCATCTGACATGGTATCAAGCTCTGCGGCATAGTGCATATACTCATCAACAGTCGGCAGTTTACCCATGATTGCTACCACTGCTGCTAATTCAGCAGAAGCAAGATAGACATTTGCGTCATCACCCAAACGATTTGGAAAATTACGAGTTGAAGTAGAAACTGCTGTACTGTTTGGTGCAATACGAGCCTGATTCCCCATACATAATGAACAACCCGGAATTTCAATACGCGCTCCAGCGGTGCCAAAGATATTGTAATAACCTTCATCACTTAATTGCTTTTGATCCATTTTGGTAGGAGGGGCAATCCACAAACGTGTTGGTACTGCCTGACTGGTTTTCTCAAGCAACTTGCCTGCAGCCCGAAAGTGACCAATGTTGGTCATACAGGAACCAATAAAGACTTCCTGGATTTTGGTGCCAGCAACTTCAGACAAAGGCTTTATGTCATCAGGATCGTTAGGACAAGCCAGTAAGGGCTCTTTAATTTCATTAAGATTGATTTCAATAATATCAGCATATTCAGCATCATTATCGGCTTCTAATAACTCCGGGTTTTCCAGCCAGTTTTGCATTGCATTAATACGACGTTGAAGGGTACGTGGATCACCATAACCTTCAGACAGCATCCATTTAAGCATAGTGATATTGGAATTGAGGTACTCAGTGACGGGTTCTTTATTTAACTTGATAGTACAACCAGCGGCGGAGCGTTCTGCTGACGAATCTGACAATTCAAAGGCTTGTTCAACTTTAAGATCAGGCAGACCTTTAATTTCAATAATACGTCCGGAGAATACATTTTTTTTGCCTTCTTTGGCAACGCTTAACAGGCCTGTCTGGATTGCTGCATAAGGAATGGCATTGACCAGATCACGTAAAGTAATTCCTGCCTGCATGGTGCCTTTGAAGCGTACCAGTACTGATTCGGGCATATCTAAGGGCATAACGCCCGTTGCGGCTGCAAAAGCCACCAGTCCAGAACCAGCTGGAAATGACAGGCCAATGGGAAAACGTGTATGTGAATCTCCTCCGGTACCGATGGTATCTGGAAGTAACATGCGATTTAGCCAGGAATGAATGACACCGTCACCGGGTTTTAATGAAACACCTCCACGGTTTATAAAAAAATCAGGTAATGTATGGTGGGTGTTGACATCAATGGGTTTTGGATAAGCGGCAGTGTGGCAGAAGGACTGCATGGTTAAATCAGCTGAAAAGCCAAGACAGGCAAGATCTTTCAGCTCATCACGTGTCATGGGACCGGTGGTATCCTGTGAACCGACTGTTGTCATTTTAGGTTCGCAGTACATTCCAGCTCGAACACCTGAAAGCCCACAAGCTTTTGCCACCATTTTTTGAGCCAGCGTATAACCTTTACCAGTATCATCAGGATCAACAGAGCAACGGAATAGTTCAGTCGGTGGCATATTCAGTGCTTCTCGTGCACGTGCTGTTAAAGCGCGTCCAATGATCAGTGGAATACGTCCGCCGGCTCGAACTTCGTCCAGGATAACTTCATTTTTTAATTTAAATTCAGCAATAACCTTATCGGTATCATGAGATTTTAGCAGACCTTGATAGGGGTAAATATCAATAATATCCCCCATGTTTATTTTTCTGACATCCACTTCAATGGGTAATGCACCGGCATCTTCCATGGTGTTAAAGAAAATAGGCGCAATTTTATTACCTAAACAATAACCTCCAGCGCGTTTATTGGGTATATTGGGGATATCAATACCCATGTGCCATAACACAGAGTTTGTTGCTGATTTTCGAGAGGAGCCTGTACCGACAACATCACCCACATAAGCCAGAGGAAAACCTTTTTCTTTCAGTTTATTAATCAGTTTGATAGGGCCGGTTTGACCCGGTTCATCAGGCTCAATTCCTTCACGTGGCATTTTCAGCATCGCATTGGCATGTAAAGGAATATCAGGACGTGACCAGGCGTCAGGTGCAGGAGATAAATCGTCGGTATTGGTTTCTCCCGGAACCTTAAAAACAGTGACGGTAATTTTTTCTGCTAATTTGTTTTTTGACGTAAACCATTCACCAGCAGCCCATGATTGTAATATTTGCATTGCATGCGCATTACCAGACTCAGCTTTTTCCTGAATATCGTGAAAGGCATCAAATATTAATAATGTATGAGACAAAGCTTCAGAAGCAATTGGTGCAATGTCTATATTATCAAGTGCTTCTATTAAAGGTTGAATATTATAGCCGCCCAGCATGGTTCCTAGTAGTTCGGTCGCATGTTGTTTATTAATCAAGGGTGAAACAGTTTTATCTTTGGTGATTGCAAAAAGAAAGCCCGCTTTGACATAAGCAGCCTCATCAACACCAGCCGGTATACGATAAGTCAGTAGGTCAAGAATAAAATCTTCTTCACCTGCAGTGGGGTGTTTTAAAAGTTCAACTAATTCAGCAGTTTGTTGTGCATTGAGTGGTTGAGGTGAAATTCCTTGTTCAGAACGTTCCTGCACATGCTTTCGATAGTCAATCAACATAATTATATCCTCAATTTGTAATAAAGCTTTTTATTCTTTTGCGTCCGGGTATGATCGTATCGGTTTTCCCATGTAGAGCTGACGTGGACGACCAATACGGAGTTGATCGGCTTGCATCATCTCATTCCAATGTGAAATCCAGCCAATGGTTCTTGACATAGAAAAAATAACGGTGAACATGTTCATAGGGATACCGATTGCCAGAAAAATAATACCGGAATAGAAATCAACATTGGGGTAGAGGTTACGGCTTATAAAATATTCATCTTCTAAAGCAATTTTCTCCAAAGCAATAGCTGCATCTAATATTTTTTCAAGTTGTTCATTATCCGTATGATGTTCCAATATTTCATGGCAAACTTCACGTATTAACTTTGCACGTGGATCATAGGTTTTATAAACCCGGTGTCCAAATCCCATCAGTCGGAACTTATCTTTTTTATCTTTGGCTCGCTTAACATAGTCAGAAATTGAATTGTCAGAATTAACAATATCTTGTAACATTTGGATAACGGCTTCATTAGCGCCTCCATGAGCTGGTCCCCATAATGTGGCGATTCCAGCTGCAATGGCTGCGTAAGGGTTAGCTTCAGAGCTACCAGATAATCTGACGGTTGATGTCGATGCATTTTGTTCATGATCGGCGTGCAGCACCATAATTAAATCCAGAGCTTTGGCATGAATTGCTTTGACTTTATAAGGCTTGGTTGGAACTGAGAACATCATATGCAAGAAATTCTCTGTGTAACTCAGTGATGCGTCTGGATAGACAAAGGGCAGGCCATTGGCATATCGATAACTCCAGGCTGCAATAGTGGGCATTTTGGCTATTAAGCGGTGAGCAACCACTTCTCTATCATAGCTGTTTCGAATGTTGCAGTGATCATTATAGAAAGCAGATAATGCACCGGTGACTCCGACCATAATGGCCATTGGGTGGGCATCACGGCGGAAGCCATCGTAAAATTTCTTTAAGGCTTCATGAATCATTGTATGTTGGGAGATCATATCGGTAAATTCATTGAATGCCTTATTATAGGGCAGTTCACCATAAAATAATAAATAACAGGTTTCCAGATAGTTACTATTTTTTGCCAACTGTTCAATAGGGTACCCACGATAAGCAAGCACACCTGTTTCTCCACACATATAAGTAATGCTACTTTCACAACTGGCGGTAGACATAAAACCAGGATCAAAGGTGAAAAATCCCATGTCCTTAAAAAGTGAGCTGATATTAATGGTTGGAGGGCCAATGGTTGGTTGAGAGACTTCCAGTTCTATTTGTTTACCAGTCTCATTATCAGTCAGAGTCATTGTTCTTTTATTCATAAAAATCACCGTTATTAATTATAGTCATACTTACAGATACATTTTAGCATGTTTTCATTACTAACTTCCTGATACCTGAAGTATTCCTTTTCCTAATTCTGCGGGTGAACGTACAGTGTGAACATCTGCCGCTTCAAATGCGAAAATTTTTTCGTTTGCTGTGCCTTTACCCCCAGCAATAATGGCTCATGCATATCCCATTCGTTTACATTGCTTTTTATAAATTCTGCGGCTTTTTCTTCAGCAGTGCCGCAGATTTCACCGACCATAAGGATATATTCAGTTTGTGGATCAGCTTCAAATAAAGCTAAAGCATCAATAAAGTTGGTTCCGGGGATCGGATCACCTCTAATACCAATACAGGTACTTTGCCCAAATCCGATATCGGATGTTTGCTTGAAGCACTCATACGTCAGTGTTCCTGATCTTGAAACAACGCCCACTTTTCCTGCCTGGTGTATGGCTCCGGGCATTATACCGATTTTGCATTCTCCTGGCGTGATGATTCCTGGACAATTTGGGCCAATGAGTCTTACTCCAGCGCTGTCAGCAATCATTTTTGCTTGTCTTGCTCATGAGCAAGACAAGCAAAAATGGGCTGGTAAAATGAAAATATGGCTTGAAAAAGTCAATAAAGCAGTCAATCAGGATGGTGGTGAGTTAAATAATGAAAAAGCAAAACAATTTTTGTTAGAATACAGAAAATTATTAAGTGAGGCTGAAATTGAATGTACATCCCCTGATGAAAAAGAGAGAAACGAAAAACGATAAAAATAAAATGTTGCGTTTCATGAATCGGAGCTTTCATTCATGAAAAACAACATTTATATATTTTTTTCTAAATTTTGATTGTGTTTATTGGTTGAATATAGCCATTTAACTGCTTTTTAGAAATAATCCAAAATGTATAAATATTGAAAAATGCTCCCTCAAAGCATCTAATTGGAAAGTATATTTTGGAGTGTTGATGAAATCGGTTACATTAATTTACAGAGATCAATGAAACGTAGCTTTTTTATTAACTGAGTTGAATTTGGCTACTGAACATTATAAAGGTAGTAAGATTAGTCAAGTTTAATCCGATTCCAGGGCTGAATATGCATTAAGTAAATATTGAGCTCTGGGTTTTACATCCCCCTTACATTCACCCATGTGCGCGTGGTGGTGTACTACAGGTACGTGTAATAAGCGGGCTTGCTACTACTAAGCCCACGACAAGGGTCTGGCCTTAATTGCTCATAGTTGTTGATAGGCCGCTAATCGAATAAGGAAACAAACGGTAAATGGTGTTCATGTAGCGGGAGGGGAAACAAACACTATAATTGTATTGTCGGCCCAATGTACATGTATGTGTGCTTTACGAACAATAATGCACTGCGCTATGCATGTACATGTACGTAGCACGTCTACGGTAGAAGATATGTAATAAAAAGTAGGTACATTGGAGCTCCAATAATATACCACGATCCATTATAGCGCTATTTTCATGATAACGCTCTTCATTTGTGGCTCCCATAACTTTGTTCGAAAACTTATTTTCCTAATGTATGTCTTAGTTAACGTGTCTAAGCTGTAGAGTAATGTCAGGAAGCCGCTGCAGCTGAAACATGTGGAGAAAAGATGTGTAATAAAAGTGTAGCCTGGTATGGATTTTATTTTCATATTCCATGTGCCTTCGAAACGCTACATTTTAGAACGGTTTCTAAAATCATTGGATCCCAAACATTTAAGAATTGAATTGTTCTTTTTCAATGTTCAAGGTGTCATGAACATAGTGGGAGTCGCTGAAATTACATGAAGCGCGAATATTTACACCTTTTTATGCATTGTATAGTGCATTAGTATTTACTTTATGTTCCATTTCTGAAATTTGCGGTACATGTATAGACATGTTATCGGTGGGATTAGGCCGATATATGAAACGGCCGTGATCTATATTTAGCTATTTCAGTCTGCCGTGTTTATCACTGGAGCCAATCATTGTGGTCGTTACGTCGCATGTTTTTAGCGTGTAAACACGCGCGTGCGCTATCAAATTAATTGCCAAATAAACCAGATTATCTTTCTATGTGTTAGATAGGGAAAATTGCTGGAAGGTGTAAATATTCCAGAATAGCTCGGAGCAAGTCACTGTCAACCAGTAGCCCATTTCATCAACATTTCAAAGTATACTTTCCAATAATAGATTCTTTGAGGGAGCAGTTTTCAATATTTATACAGTTTGTATTATTTCTAAAAATTAGTTAAATGGCTATAGTCAAGCAATAAACACATTCAAAATTTACGAAAAAAATAAAATCAGATAAATTTTGCTGTTCATGAATCGTGATTCATGAACAGCAACATATAATTGATTTTTTTTTTTCCTTTTTCGTAAATTGATCAAGGATTTATCCCTGAAATTATGCTTTGCTACAAAAGTATACTTTGGATTGTTGATGAAATCGGCTACAGGGGTGGGGGAAGGGGGCATGATGGCATGTGCCCAAACAGTGGTTCATGTCAGAGGTGTGTTTGACATGAAATAGCTAGGGGCTCCAGGGGCATGCTCCACAAGGAAAATTGTTCAAATCACGCTGGTCTGAAACGCCATTTCCTGCAATCTAATCATGCAAGGACTAAGCACACTATAGCACTTGCTAG
>JAUJGA010000062.1:0-3178 GCA_042095675.1 Gammaproteobacteria bacterium | reverse complement strand
AAAATAGATTCGTTTTTGACTTCGTCTGACTTCTTATTTCTTAGTGACTAATAAGAACTCACACAAATTGTTCGATTTCTTTTTAAAGAGCAATTTCAACTTAACTTTTGACGGCTTCGTTGAAGAGATGCGTATTATACGCTCTGATTCTCTGCCGTCAACTATTTTTTATCATTTATCGCTATTATTTTTCTATTTAACCTTACTAACCACCAGCCCGAATAAGTCCACCTAATTTTTTCTCTAATGTATTGCTTAACAAGCTTTTTATAAGCTTTGCATCTTTAATGCTTCATCTAATAATGTTTTTGCTTCTTGCTGACTAAAATTTCTAATCAGCCATTTTATACTAGGTAAGGATCCAACACTGGTACTGAGTGAATCTATAGACATGCCTAATAATAGAATTACTGCCAGAGGATCACTGGCCATTTCACCACAAACACTGACCGGGACACCTTCGTTGTGGGCTTCATCAATGACTTGACGTATTGCTATAAGAACTGAAGGATGCAGTGATTCATATAGATTAGCAACATTATTATTATTTCTATCCACTGCTAAAAGATATTGTATTAAATCATTGGAGCCTATTGAGACAAAATCTACCAAAGGTGCAATGTGCCTCATTTGAAAAATCATAGAAGGCACTTCAACCATTATTCCAACATTAGGCATTTGCACCGCATAATTTTCATTTAATAATTCACGATAGGCTCTCTCTAAGAGTTCAAGTGCATCTTCTAACTCATTAATCGAACTAATTATAGGAAATAATATATTCAAATTATTCAAGCAAATGCTGGCGATCATCATAGATCTCAATTGGATCATAAATATTTCATGATGATCTAATGTGACACGTATTCCACGCCAACCAAGGAAAGGATTATCTTCTTTTATCGGAAAATAGTTTAAAGACTTATCATCACCAATATATAAGGTTCTTAAAACCACTGGTCTAGGTGCAAAAGCACTCATCACTTCATGATATATTTGGCTTTGTTCTTCTTCTCCCAGAAATTGCTGGCGAATCATAAATGGATATTCTGTACGATACAGGCCAATTCCTTCAGCACCACTTTTTTTGCTGGGTCTTATATTTGCAACCAGACCAGTATTGGCATACAAGGGGATATTAACACCATCGATAGTGGTTGCTGGTTCTTTTTGCAGAGTTTTTAATTTATCAAAAAGTTCTTTTTCTTGAAATATTAAATGCGTGTATTCATTGATAATAGATTCAGGTGGGGAAATAAAAACCTGTCCACTATAGCCATCCACTATCAATTGACTGCCATCCAATTCAATAGTGGGTAACTCACTAACTCCTACTACTGTTGGTACTCCCAAAGCTCTGGCCAGAATAGCAACATGTGAAGTTCTTGAACCACTTTTAAGGACAGTACCAGCAATATTATTAGTTTTAATATCAGCAAGAACTGTAGCAGTTAAGTCTTCAGCCACTATTATTTTATCCTTTAAAAGTACATCCAACGGATGATCCTTATCTACCTGCATAAATTTTATTATCAATACTTTCAGTTAAGCTCTTTGAATTAAGCATCAATAAATAAGCATCAAAGATAGCCACATCTTCCGCTGCCATACCATCGCTAATGAGTTGTTGTGATAAAGATTTTATATCACGACGAACAGCTTCAAGTGCAAGATGAAAAATATGAATTTCATCTTCTATATCCATAGCTTGTTTGTAAGGAATAACCTCCAGACTAATAGAACTAACAAATGCAACAGCCTTTCCTATAGCCACCCCTGATGCTCCATGCTGACCTATTAACGGCCGTCGGTTAGAAACTAAGGATTTATGACCAGTTTTAACAATCTCTTTGCTGTTTTTGTTGAGCAGGAACTTGTATGATTGCCTGAGCATTAGTAATGGCCCCGGCTAATTGAGCAGCAATTGTTACTAGAAAGTTAACCACATATTGAGAAAAATACTGTACAGGTTCTGATTGTACGACTAAGACACCAAGTACATTTTTATGATGAGTAATTGGAATTCCAACAAAGGAATGGTATTTTTCTTCATTTAAGCCTGAAACTAATTGAAATCGAGGATGTTGTTGAGCATCATCCAGACTCAAAAGGTCTGCTCTTTGGTCAACCAGACCAACTAAACCGGCATTATACCCCATAGTCACCTGACCGATTAAGTTTAAATTCAGACCATCCGTAGCCCTCAGTGTGAATTTATTCTCCGTATTCTCAGCATCATCTAATAGATAAACAAAACAAACATCCGCATCTATAGCTGTTTTGACTCCCAGGACAATAATTTCCAACACCTGATCGAGATCACGAGTTGAATTAACTTCCTGAATAATACGCCGCAGACTCTGCAGCATAAGAGAACCCCACAATAACTAGAATCTATATATAATTTTTATTTTTTAAAGACAGGTGCGAAGAATTCTAATGCTGATTGATAAACTTCTCGTTTAAAGTCAATCACATCATTGACAGGTTGCCAATAATCAACCCATTTCCAATAATCAAATTCTGGACGCTGATTTTGATCGAGTAATATTGAACTCTCACTGGCAATTAAATGCAGTAAAAACCACTTCTGTTTTTGCCCTATGCATACAGGTCGTTTGTAACGACGAACCATGTGTTCCGGTAAGTCATAACGTAGCCAATCCTTAGTTTGTGAGATGATTTCTACATCTTTTGCAGTCAGTCCCGTTTCTTCTTTTAGTTCTCTAAAAACTGCCTGCTCTGCAGATTCAGCATAGGATATCCCTCCCTGAGGGAACTGCCATGCATCCTGACCAATTCGGCGAGCCCAAAAAAGCTGACCATCATCATTAAAAATGATAATGCCAACATTTGCTCTATAGCCATCCGAGTCAATCATATTATTACCCTTTAAGTTTGATTAACGGCATATATTGTGTAAATAAACCATACATGTACTCATTTTTATATACGTGAGATCAGTACTCCAAACCTGGTTCGCTCGATCAATTTGAAGCTCTTTTAACTTGTATGAGTACTTTTTATGTTCTTTTACTGGAACGGTTAAAGTGGACCCTATCGTCAAGGCAAGTCAGTTAAAAAATAAGGAGGTACTTGCAAAACTAACAATTTAAGAGAGTTTCTTAGCTGAACTGCTAATTTTTGAATAAAATCCAAGCCAAATTTGTTATAATAT
>JAUJGA010000061.1:0-1988 GCA_042095675.1 Gammaproteobacteria bacterium | reverse complement strand
GATCGCTATGGATCAATTTGATCGTTTAAGACTATAATCTGACTGCAATCAAAATACTGTCATTTTTAAAAATGTGGCTTAAAATACCTGTCAAGTGTTTTTTTTCATCTTTTTTAATTTCAATTACGCTGAATAGTTACTTATATCTTTTATATACTTTGTATCACACAAAATAAATCTGTCTATGTACTTACTAAATCTTCAAATTCATCCTGTCTTCTTTTTTTCAACGAATTAAACCAACCCATTTGATGTAAAAATAAAACCAGAAATAATACTATAAAAATGAAATGTACCCACCAAAGACCTATATAGGGCTCCACCTTTCCTTTTTTCATCCAATTTAATGCCACTAGCAATAAATTAGAGTAAACAACATAAAGTAAAATAGCAATGGCCATCTTTCCATAACGTCCTTGCCTTGGTGTACTTTTACTTAAAGGAACTGCCAACATGGCAAGAATTATCATCATTAAAACCTGAGAAATACGCCATTGTAATTCTGCCTTATGTCTCAGATTATCCGAAATTAAAAGAGTATCTAATGCAAGAGCCTTGCGTTCAAAAGAAATTTTACCCATAGCTTTTCCTTCTAATAATACTCCATAATCTTTAAAGCGGATATGTCTATAATCAAGGGATCCTGGGCTACCATCATAGCGATGACCTTCATTAAAAACAATATAACGACTGCCATTACGCGGATTTATAATAAAACTAGAATTTTTAGAGGCTAACACACTACTTCTATCATTCTTGTTTTTATCATTGTTATCAATATAAAGAAAGACATTGTCCAAATGAGATTTATCTGAAAAAGAGTCGGCATAAAGCACACGATTTGCATCACTTGAAAAATTAAACTGTCCGGCTTCAATAAATTCCATAACAGCCTTGGCCTGATATTCTTCTTGTGCAATTTGAATGCTTGAACTGGCCCAGGGAGTAATTATCAATGCCAGTCCCATTTCAAAAAAAACAAAACTCACAACAATAATCATAACTGATTTTAAAAGACTAACAGGACCAACACCACAGGAAGATAAGGCAATCATTTCACTGTCTTTATATAGACGGCTAATGGCTAACAAAATAGCCATAAACAACGCAAGAGGTACCAGCAAAGTGAGACTTTCAATGTTTTTATAACTAATTAAAGCAAGAAGAAAGTCAACTGAAATCTGGCCTTTAGCAACAAGGCTTAAAGATTTAATTAATTGAGTACTCAAAATAATTAGAAACAATATTATAAAAACACCTAAAAATGATCTTAAAATCTCTTTAATTATATAGTCTCGTATGATCAATATTTATTCTGCCATTTTTTATTTTTAAAATAATGAGTTAATATTATTAATTATCAGTTAAATAAACTATATATACCGCTAATCAATGAAGGTGCTTGATTTATAAAAATATAAGGATCATTATATACCTTATGAAAGAAATAAGGTTAACACAAGAACAAAAATTTGATTTAGAAGCGCTTCATGAAGCCAGTCGTGATAAGCGTGTTTGTGATCTAATTAAAGCAGTATTTCTTTGCTCAGAAAGTTGGTCAACCAATATGATATCATAAGCTTTACGTTTACATGAAACAAGCATTACCAGACATATTGATGACTTTATTAACAAGAAAAAACTAAAGCCTGAAAATGGTGGTTATCAATCATATTTAAGTACTGAACAAACAGAATTAATAGTTAATCACTTTGAAGAGACAACTTATCGTTATTCCTATCAAATAGTTGATTATATTTGGGCAATATGTGAGGTACGATTTAGCATTTCCGGTTTAAATAAATGGCTTCACAAGCATGCTTTTAGTTACAAGCAACCTAAGGGAGGGGAGTCCCTCATAAATTTGATACTCAAAAGCAAGCTAAATTTATTAAAGAGTATAATAATTTAAAGTCGCAATTAACTGATGAAACGATATTATTTATGGATGCTATGCACCCAACACAAGCAACAAAAGTGAGTTGTGG
>JAUJGA010000060.1:0-19808 GCA_042095675.1 Gammaproteobacteria bacterium | reverse complement strand
GAAGCACAGCAGGATATCTTGCAGTAAGTACATATCGATGTTTTATAACAGTAAACGAATTCATTCATATTTGAACTATATGAGTCCGAATAATTATGAAATGCAAAAGTTTGAATTAAAGAAAGCAGCTTAACTGGGGTGTCCGGAAAAGATTGACCACATCATCATATTGAAATTATATGGAGCATTAGATATTGGATAATAAAATAGTGATACAACAAATTCAGTGTTGGTTGGATAAGTTTATTATAGCTTTGAATATTTGTCCGTTTGCAAGTAAAGAGAGGGATAAAGGAAGTATTCGCTTTTTTGTGGATGAAAATTCTAACCTTGCTGAAGTATTGGAAAATTTTGTTCTGGAGTGTGAGCGGCTGGATCAGAATGATGAAATTGAAACAACGTTGTTTATTTTATGGGCAATGGCTGAGGATTTTGAAGATTATCTGGATTTCCTAGATATTGCTAATCAATTGCTTATTTCTCAGGGTTATGAAGGAGTTTATCAGCTGGCTAGTTTTCATCCGCAATATATGTTTGCTGAAAGTGAAAAAGATGAGGCTGCTAATTATACCAATCGTTCACCATATCCTATGTTACATATCATTCGTGAAGATAGTCTTGAAAAAACATTGCTCACTTATCCTAATCCGGAATTGATACCTGAAAACAATATAGCACTTTGTCGAAAAATGGGTGTTGAGAAAACTCAGGCGATTCTAGCTGATTGTCTTTCCAGCTAAAATCACACCAGATAGTATTTCTCTTTTCTTTCCTAACCCGGGTACTTTGGTCATATTAAATCCTGCCTCTTGTAAGCCACGACGTACAAACCCTGCCGAACTAAATGTACTTATAGTTGTACCTAGTTTGCTGAGTCTTGCGATGCTATTGAATAAATCCTGATTCCACATATCAGGATTTTTTGCCGGTGAAAATCCATCCAGATACCATGCATCTATTTTATTAGTTGGCTTATCTTCAAATAAGATGGATAAATTTTTTAAAGCAGAAGAAACATCTTCAATTAATAAATTTAAAATTATTCTACCATTAAATAAAGCTAATTGAATTTTATTATTTTTAAATTCAATTGGATAGTGTGTTTGTAGTTCATCACAGTAGATGGATAACTGTGGCCAGTTTTTGTTGAAAATTAAAAAAATCTGTATTAAACCTTTTTTCTTTAGAGGATATTTTTCTATTGAGGTATATTCCAAAGTAGAGTTCAAATCAGTATTTTGTAGCCAGTGCATTGCAGTAATAAGAAAGTTTAAACCCGTGCCAAAACCAGTTTCAGCAATTTTAAACACTTGTTGCTTGTTTGTCAGATCAATAAAGGCTTGAGGGAGATTGTTTTGACTTAAGAAAACATATTCTGTTTCCTGAAAGCCTCCATCAGTGGAAAAATAAAAATCTTGAAACTGTTCAGAAAAAGGTTCGCCGCTTTCAAGCCAGTGAATTTTTGCATATTGTGGCATATTAGAAAGCTTATGGGTTTAATGGGGTGAATTGATGATGTTGTTTATGGGCTTGTTTATTTAAGCTATCCTGCCTAATAAAATTAATCACAGCAGAGCTTAGATTACTACCTGACCAGTCTTGCTTATTGGCAGAGTATTGTGAACTTTCCAGGGTGTTAATGGAATTGATGAGTGTTTCATTTAATATTAATTCAATAATCTGTGACAAACTGTTTAATGATGGCTTATTAAAGTAAAACTGTGCCCAATAAACCAGTGCATCACTACTATTGTGCGCATCATTGTTTTGACAATAGAATTGTAGGCTTTGTAAAAGCTGATCTTGTTCTTCTTTTGATGACTTTGACTTTTGTTGTGTGCTATTTGTTTTCTTAGATTTACTCTTTGAAAGAGCCATAATCAATATAATAAGAGTAATCAGCCAGCTAATTAATAAGCTTATACTAATCCAGAACCAGATATTTTTAGTCAGAGCAACTGGTTTATATACAATTTTTTCTATTGTTTCAGTAATAATGCTTTTAATGGGGGATTTATCTGCTGTAGTATCAGTTGTTTCAGGATTAATGGCCTTAATAGGGGGACTAACAGATTCAGCCTGAATATCAGGGTTTTTCTGAGCCATTAATATTTTGGCTTCAAGTATGGCCGTTTCTACTTGATTGGTTTTAACATTCCACCAGTCAATTTTAATTTCAGGCAGTGTAAAGGAACCTTCTCTCAATGGAATAATTGCAATAGTATCACGACGTGAACCTACTACTTTTCCATTGACTAATTGAGAATTGAGTTGTTCCTTATCAGGATAGCTTTTTATTGACTTTGAAGAGGGGACACTTAAAGCTGGTAATTGAGAGCCCATCAGACCTGTTGCCCGAACAACAATATATCGGGTGATAGCTTCACCAGATACAATGTCTGAGGGATTTTCAAGAATTTCAGATTCTATAACCAGGCTTTCTGCTGGCAGCCAGTTTTTCCCCGTATAGTCTTCAGGAATAGGGAGAATATTAAGTGTAAGCGGTTTTGTGCGGCTCGCAATTTGTCGGCCAGGTTGAGAAAATAGTGAATAATTTTGTCGAATTTCTATATTGCCATTAAATACGATAGGTGGGATGGTTAATTCACCACTTTGCTGTGGATAAATAGCATAAGTTCTCTCAACAATATTATAACGATGTTTTGAGATTACCTTATTATATTTATTATCCTCACCTAACTTTTCAATGACCGTATTATTAAGTTCTAGTTCACTAAGTGATGCATTGGTAAAGTGTACTCTATGAAATAATTGCACCTTAAGCAAAATTTGCTGCTGTACATAAAATTCATTTTGTTCATCATCAGCAATTGAAACTCTTAAAAAAGCTTCTTTTCCATCGATTTCTGGTGTGTCTGATGGTTGACGGATAATTAAATGTATAGGACTTGTGCTTTCATCTCCTATTTTTATGGCGGGAATACTGATTTCACCTGTATCTTTGGCTAACAGACTAATACTCCAGGTATGAGTACTGGATGTCTTGCCGTTAATAAAGCTAAAGTTTTTACTCTGGCTTTTATTAATGATTTTAAAATCATTTTCAAGTACTGATAAGTCAGGATCGTCTGAGTTATCACTGGATTTTATTTGTAGAATAATACTTTCATCAATACTTAAAACAGTACGACCAGTTGATGCCGTGACTTTTGCTAAAGTATCTGTAATAGGAAAAAGGATTATAAAAATGAATAGTATTAAGTATTTCAGCATTACCATGGATCACCCTTATATTGTTGCGGTGCATTTTGTTGTCTTTGTTTGTTCATTGAATTATTACGAAATTTAACGCGTAATAGTTCTCCGGGATTATCCGGAATTCTTTGTAACCATTGTTTTAGAGATTGTTGTTCTTCCTGACTTAGTTGAGAAAGCACATCTTCTGTACTATTTTCTCCCTCCTGGCTATCAGTTTCCTGTGCTTCTTGTTCAGAAGGGGGGAAATCTTGTTCTTTAGGCTCTTGTGCATACTGTTGAAATTCTTTCTCAGCTTTATCTTGTTGAGATTGTTCCTGATCTGAGTTGTTTTCCTGATTAGATTGTTCAGAGGCGTTATTGTCCTGCTTGTCCTCTTGTTCAGGTTTATTGCTTTTTGAATCAGTTTGCTGAATCTCATCATTGGATTCTTGTTGCTGCTGATTTTCAGAATCACTTTCCTGTTGCTCTTTATTTTCCTGCTGTTGATCGTCTGGAGAGCTCTGATTAGATTTTTGTTGTTCATGCTGCTGTTTTTGCTGCTCTAATAACTTTTTGACATAATCACGATTTTTTACCACATCTGGTAAATCTGAAGTCTTTTCCAATGCCTGATCATAACTTTCAATTGCCTGCTCATACTTCTGCATATTGGCCAGAGCATTTGCCTTATTGTAGAGACTTTCAGCATCATCAAATTGTTCATATTGCTCTATAGCCTTATCAAACTCTCTGGCACGATAATGTGCACCAGCTTTCCATTGCGGATTGTTAAATTTCTCTGCTGCCTGATTATAATTCTTTTTATTAAAGTCTTTTTGACCACGTTGATCCTCAGTCATCCAGAGATTATTCCATTGGTCACTTTTGATAAACTGATAAGCTTTTTGTTTGAATGTCTTTGACTCTTCTGCTTCAATATTCTGAGTTTGTGCCTGTACCGGTTGATTATAGATAAGCGGGGAAAGCAGTATTAAAAAACTCAGGGATAATAAACCACGGCGAAATAGCAGTAATACCAGAGGAAGAATTAATAATATTACATAGCCACCGGCATCTACCCACTGTTGAATCTGGTTATCCTGTTCAATAGTATTATTGTTTAACTTTCTTTCTAATAAGGACTGGAAGTCACCATCATCTAGTGAAAGCTTATGATATTGTCCGCCACCTTCATGGGCTAATGTTTTAAGCGATCCGGCATTTAACTTACTTAATATAACCTGTCCCAGCTTATCTTTGATAAATCCGCCGGAGTTGGGAATGGGGATAGGAGAACCAGCACGACTGCCGATACCAATGATAGAAAGTTGATACCCTTGTTGTCTCAGTTGTTTAACCTGTTGTGTAATGCTCTTCTGATGAGCAGAATCAATACCATCAGTTATCAGTAAAATATCACCCTGCATAAAACCGGCATTCATTAAAAGATCTTTAGCTCCGATTAAAGCATCTTTCATATGACTGCCGAGTAAGGGCATGATTGAAATTTCCAGAGCGGGTAATAAAGAAATAATGGTCTTATTATCAATGGTTAAAGGACTAACAGTGTGAGCATCTCCGGCAAAAGCGATTAGGCCTGTTTGACCTTCCTTTTTTTGCTTTAAAATATCAATTAATTTAAGTTTAGCTCTTTCCAGACGTGAGGGCTTTACATCGCTGGCATTCATGGATAAGGACAGATCCAGGATAATAACCAGAGCATCATCCTGTTGAAAAATAGGTTGCTCTTTTTTTTCCCAGCTTGGACCTGCCATAGCAATCAGAAGCAGTGAAAAAAACAGTAGAAAAAAGCTGAAAGATCGTAGCCATTGCCATTTTGAGGTGTTTTGTTGTCCCTGCATCAGTTGATATTGTAATAGTGGTGCATCACAAACATTGTTCCAGTGATTTTTATATCTGAAGTTTTTGACAATAAAAATTAATAGAATTACAAGCAGTGGAATCAGCCATAGCCACTCTGGTCGTAAAAAATGAAAATCACCCGGTATCAATGGGCTCTCCTCATGTTGTTTTGCAATAATAATATGAGTAGACTCATAAAAAATGCAATGCCAAGAGGCCAGTAAAAAAGGGATTTAGTGGGGCGATAAGTTAAACTATCTGATTCAACAGGTTCTAGTTGATCCAGGGTTTGATATATTTTGTGTAATTCCTCTGTATCCCGGGCACGAAAATATTGCCCACCAGTTAGTTGTGCAATTTCTTTTAAGGATTTTTCATCTAAATCTTTAGATGGATTCACTTTCTGAAGACCAAAAAAAGAGCGTACAATAATTTCATCAGCACCAAAGCCAATGGTATAAATTTTAATACCGATTTGTTTTGCCAACTTAGCTGCGGTCACCGGATCAATTCCGGCATTATTTGAACCGTCAGTGAGTAATATGAGTACCCGTGAATCACTTTGTTCGGCAGGTAAATCTTTTAGTCGTTTAACGGCCAGACCAATAGCATCACCAATGGCTGTCGCTTTCTGTCCTGCCATGCCAATAAATGATTCATAGAGCATTTTTTCGATAGTTTTACGATCAAAGGTGAGTGGTGTTTGTAAATAGGCGTGATCGGCAAATAAAATTAAACCTAAGCGATCACCTTTGCGCTCTCGAATAAAGGGCATAAGCACGTATTTAACGGCACTGAGTCTATCTACTGCAGTTTTAGCAAAGAACATATCTGCAGTTTCCATACTGCCGGATATATCAACTGCCATCATTAGGTCTCTTCCACTAACTGGAATGGAGATGGCTTCTCCAGACCACTTTGGTTGTGCACTGGCAATTATAAGTAAAATCCATATCAGCAATGTACTGCCTAATAGTGGTGAAACTAAGCTGACTTTTGCTGTAGATAATGGCTGTTCCATTGCTTCTATTTGATCATAAAATGGAACTTTAAGTGCTTGTTGCTGCTTAATCTTTACTGGTTTACTTAACCAATAGACCAATAGAGGTAAGGGTAATAGAAAAAACATCAAGGGCCAGTCAAAACTATACATGTTTTGTCTCCTGTTTATGATTTGCACTATAGTTCTGAACTAACTTTTTGGTAGTAGTAAAGAGCGTATTAACGGTTTCTTTATCTAATATTGTGTCAGTGGACTGATAGGGTACTTTGGTGAGTAACTCTGAAAATTCACTAGTAAAAATCTGTTTTTTATGCGAGGCATCAAATATTTCATCCAATAAAGCTAGCCACTGTTCATCAGCAAGAGAAGCAACTTGTTCTCGATGGTAGTGTGATAAGGCAAAACGGCGCAGGAATATAGAAAGTTGTTTGACACTTTCATGAGGATTGTTATCGGCCTGATAGTTTTCTTCAATGACAGATAGCTCTTTTAAAGCCAGATTTTTTAATTGTTTTGGGCTTATTTGATGTTTAGTTTTTTTGTTTTCTTTAGAAAACAGAAAAATTAATACACATAAAAATATAAATAAGCCTAATAATATCCACCAGCCATGGGCAATAGGCCAGATACTAACAGATTCTGGTAAATGGATATCAGCAAGTTGTGTTGGATCAAATTGTGTCGCAGGCATAATTAATGACGACTCCTATCAATACGACGAATACTGGAATCTTTGCCTAATGTTGCTAAAAATTTATCAGCAACTTTCTCATTGGTGAGTAGCTCAATCAGATGTATACGATTTTGCATACAAAACTGTTCAATACTTTCCATTTTGTCCTGAAACATAGACTGAAACAATTGTCTGAGTGAATTATCTTCAGTATTAAGTATATGAGCCTGTTGGCCATTGCTGATAGTATATTGTCCCGGTGGTGGGAGCTCCATTTCCAGTGGATCTGCAATGTGATTGATAATTAAATCATTATGCTGGGCAATATAACGAATATTTTTAAAAATATTTTCAGCTTTCGTATTATGATGATCAAAAATAAGATCACTGGCTAATAAAACGATACTACCCGGGTGGATGATTTTTCGAATACGGGTGAATAGAAGCTCAGTGTTTAGCTCACTTACTCGTTGTTTATTGTTATGCCCTTTATTATTGTGAAAATCGCTCAATAATTTTAAAAAACGTAATACACCTTGATGACCGCCCTTGGGACGTATTTCCTGATGGTTATTATTATTAAAAATTAAACCACCGATACGATTATTATTATCAGCACCTGCCCAGGCAAATAAGGCGGCAGCTTTAGCTGCTGTAACTGACTTTAGGCAATGACGACTGCCAAAATACATACTGTTACTCAGATCCACAATAATAAAAACAGGGCGTTCCCGCTCTTCTTTAAAAATTTTTGTATGAACTTTATCAGTGCGGGCAGTGACATTCCAGTCAATATTACGTATATCATCACCGGGTTGATAGGGACGTACTTCATCAAAATTTAAGCCACGCCCTTTAAAAGGTGAGCTATAATTACCTGACAGGGATGAGTAAGCCTTACGTTGAGAGCTTAGAGACAGATGTGCTGATTGATAACGTAATTGAATGAGCTGTTGTAAGTCCACTTCGGTGGCATGTTTAATTACTTCTGCATCAATATTTTCAGAGGCAGTATTTTCATGACTGAAATTTGACTTGAAAGTTTGCCAGATACTCATTGAAATTTATGGGATTGCAATATAGCTGAGTAATTCAGAAATAAAATAATCGGCATCAATACCATTGGCTTCCGCTTCAAATGAAAGCAATAGACGATGACGAAAGACATCAGCGACTACCGCCTGAATGTCTGAAGGAGCTACGTAGTCTTTACCGGATAACCAAGCATGTGCCCTGGCACATCTATCTAATGCAATGGTGGCTCTGGGACTGACACCATAGTTGACCCAATGAGCTAATTCCTTATTGTAAGGAGAGGGATCACGGGTTGCTAAAACGATATTCAATAAGTACTCTTCAACTTCATCGCTCATATGGATATTGAGTATTTCATGGCGGGTTGCAAATAGAACCTGTTGTGAAATCTTAGGCTGTTGGTTGTTTTTGATAATTGTATCATTAGTTTGCAGCAGGTCTTCCTGAGCTTCCTGACGATTGAGTAATAAAATAGCTTTTTCTGCATCCTGATCTGGATAATTAATACTAATATGCATTAGAAATCGATCAAGTTGTGCTTCAGGCAGGGGATAAGTACCCTCTTGCTCAATCGGATTTTGAGTCGCCATTACCATAAATAATTTTGGTAATGGATAGGTTTCACGGCCGATGGTAATTTGTTTTTCAGCCATGGCTTCCAGTAATGCAGATTGCACTTTTGCTGGAGCACGATTGATCTCATCAGCCAGTAATAAATTGTGAAATAAAGGTCCTTGCTGGAAATGGAAGCTTGCATCCTGAGGACGATAAATTTCAGTACCAGTCAGATCAGCAGGTAATAAATCTGGCGTAAATTGCACACGATGAAAATCAGTTTCAATTAAATCACCTAATTCCTTAATCGCGCGTGTTTTAGCTAAACCGGGTGCACCTTCCACAAGTAAATGACCATCAGCCAATAAGGCAATAAATAATTTATTAACCATGGCCTCCTGGCCAATGATTTTCTTGCTTAAGGCATCTCGTGCCTGAGTAATTTGTTGATATAGGCTCATAATTCTTTAGCGATATTCCAAGTAATTTCTTCTACCAATAGGGAGAAGAGACTGATTTTTAATTAAAAATTTTATGTGTTAATACTAGATAAACAAATGGGGATAAAAAGGCTTTAACTCAAGTCAATGCCTTTGCACTTGATACAATTTTTTTCCGTTTAAATAATAATTGCCAACGTGAGCCACCTAATTGCAGCCAGAGCACTGCTGATCGAATAGCGCATAATAATAAAGTACGAACTTTGTTTGCAGTATCAGGGTTATTTAAAATAGTGGCTTCACCAGAAACCATAATCCGAGGATTAAGTGTACTTATGGTCTCTGAATAAAGTCCACCTAAACTAGCGTGGATATTTGTATGTTCGATACCAAAATGTTCAATCTGATCCTGTGCTTTTTCTATACCATCACTTAGCTTTTGCAGCATATTGGGCTTTTTTAATAATTTAGTTGCCAAAAAAAGGATGCCAATGGAATAACGGGTAAGTTCTATATCATGCTCTGTTTTTGCAGGGCCTAATTGTTGTTGAATCAAGTCCAGACCCTCACGAATATTGGCAATGTCATGGAAAATTTCCAATGCATTTTTGGGTTCAGTATTGATAATAGCTTTAACTGCGGTATTCATACTAAAACTATCTATTTGACCGCTGTTGGCTAATTGCTGCATTTGATGACAGCTTTGAAAAATACCTGCCAAAGCTATGGTTTGCTCTTCAATTTTTGTTAAATTCTCTATAGTCAAACTAACTACTCTCTGTCTTTTTAAAATCCGATTTAGTCTATAACTCCGCCGCCAAGACAAATTTCACCATCGTAAAAAACCACTGACTGTCCAGGAGTCACTGCAAACTGCGGGGTGTCGAATTCTACCACAAAAGTAGATGATTGTTCATTAGTTTTAATCTGCGTAATGGTACAAGCTTGTTCGGCCTGTCGATAACGTGTTTTTGCCTTGCATTGATAGGGTATTGTTGGAGCTGTTCCACTGATCCAATGTAATTTAGATACTGTGAGTTTCTGGCTGTATAAGAGGTGATGATCCTTTCCCTGTACCACGATGAGCTGATTTTTTTGTAAATCTTTATGTGCGGCAAACCAGGGTTGACCAGCTTTTTCATTAGAGGTGTTTTTTCCGTTCTTACGGCCCCCAATACCCAATCCTTTACGTTGTCCTAGGGTATGGTACATGAGTCCCTGATGCTGCCCAACCAATTCACCCTCCGGTGTGATCATCTCACCGGGCATAGCAGGCAAATATTGACTCAGGAATTTTTTGAAATTACGTTCACCGATAAAACAAATACCAGTAGAATCTTTTTTATCCCAGGTTGCCATATTATGACTCTCTGCTAAATCACGCACGCTAGATTTTTCTAATTCACCAATGGGAAAGAGTGTTTTTGAAAGGGGATATTGTCCCAAAGTATAGAGAAAATAACTTTGATCCTTATTATTGTCCTTACCTTTTAATAAATAAAACAGACCATTTTCTTCTTTTACTCTGGCATAATGCCCTGTGGCAATTTTTTCAGCCCCTTGATTTAAAGCATAATTTAAAAAAACCTTAAACTTAATTTCTTTATTGCATAAAATATCTGGATTAGGAGTACGTCCAGCTTGGTATTCCTCAAGAAAATAAGAAAAAACATTATCCCAGTATTCTGGAGCAAAGTTAACACCATGAAAAGGAATATCTAATTCTGCGGCAATACTTTGGGCATCAGCAAAATCCTCTTCGGCAGGACAATAGCCATCATCATCATCTTCGTTCCAGTTTTTCATAAAAATTGCAGAAACTTGAAAGCCCTGTTGTTTTAAAAGCAGAGCAGCAACGGAAGAGTCTACACCACCGGATAAACCTGTGACAATATTTAATGGTTTTGTATTCATGGTTTTTCAGGCTCCCAACCGGAGCGCCAGGTTGATAATAAAATAATATGCGGTGGTTTGTCATTATCTTCAAACCATGAGTCTACTGCATATTCATTTTTTTGTGGTGTGTTTATTTCTTTCATGGCAGCAGAACTGTGTGGCCAGCCAAATAAAAAAAAGTCTCGGGTCACATGATCCATAGGCTCATGCCATTTTAATAGACCCTGTTTTTTAAGGATGTGTAAATAAGTGGTGGTATTAGTGGATTCATCAATACAATCTAACTGTCCATAGGAACCCATGTGCTCAAATAAACCTGCCTTATCATGAGTGGTATCAGTTTTTATGCCGACAATCTGCTCAAATTTTGCAATAGCATGAGCTATTTGTATGCGTTCTGCATCAGCTGACTCAGCAGGAGGATTAAAATATTGAGCAATTTGTTGCCACTCTGTTTTGCTCAGAGATAATTGCTTCACTTCCTTGCAGCCTTGTGCATGGCACATGGAAAAATGATTAATATCAGGTGTGGAGGTGATGTCTCCCCTAAGAAAAATGTCTGCATTGATAGGGGAACTGATTAATAAGAAAAAAATTAATATAATGTTAATAGAACTGTTCATTTCAATAACCGATATTAGAAATAGTAGAAAATTATAACATATCAAGTAATATTACATGGTAGCTTATATCTGATTTATTATTTATCTTTAGTATTAGAGACTGTTAATTTAATAAAGTTACCAGGCTGAAGATTGTTTAAATCCCACTTTCCGATACGAAAACGAATAAGTCGAAGAGTGGGAAACCCAACAGCTGAAGTCATTCTTCTAATTTGACGGTTTTTTCCTTCTTTGATAAATAACTCTATCCATGAGGTTGGAATTTCTTTACGCACTCTAATGGGAGGGTTACGCTGCCAGATATCAGGTGCGGAAATAAGCATGGCTCGGGCGGGTTTTGTCATCCCATCTTTGAGTTTAATGCCATGGATTAATTGATTAATTGCATCGTGAGTAATGTCTCCATCCACTTGTACCCAATAGCCTTTTTCCTGCTTGTGATCAGGATGGGAGATTTTATGTTGTAATTTTCCATCATTGGTTAATATCATTAAACCTTCACTATCTCTATCTAAACGCCCGGCAGGGTAGTATTTAGCTAATGAAATAAACTCAGAAAGTGTGCGTCGTGGAGTAGGTGACTTTTTATCTGTAAATTGACTGAGCACATCATAAGGTTTATTGAAAAGTAAAATCATTGAATATCGTTAGCCCCTATTGTCATGATGCCTTTGTTAATGGTAGCAGTGTTTATTAAAGTATCTTCCAGCCAGCAAGCTGTGGCTATTCCATGATATTGATTATTATTAAGAGCGGCGCAGCAGTGATTGATTATATTCAGTCCATATCCTGTTTCAATGACACTGGTAATAATTGTTTGAACGTCGTGTTTTTCTGCTATCTCGGCCAAATTTAGAGTATGAATAATTCCTCCCAATACTGTGGGTTTCAAAATAATTCTATTGACGGGAAATTGTGAATTTAAAGGTGCTAATGAAAGAGACTCATCTAAAGCAAGATTTATAGAGGTTTGATTTTGTAAATCCTGGTAGAGATCTCTGTCATAGTTTAATAAGGGCTCCTCAATACTATTAATTTGATGTTGATAGTTTTTAAGTTCATTTAATAAAAATTGAGTTTCGTTATATGACCAGCTTTTATTTGCATCTAAACGAATCAGTGTATTAGGATCAATTTGTTCAAACAATTGCTGTAACTTATATATATCTGTTTTAATATCGTTTAAGCCCAGCTTTAATTTAATACAATTAAAACCTTCTTGTTCAGCACTTTTTATATGTACAAGTGTTTTATCATCTAATGTGCCCAGCATGAAATTTGTTTGTATGCTTTGTGCAGCACCAGGGTTTAATAACTGAGAAATACTTTTATTCTGCTGTATTGTTAAAAAGTTTAGTAAAACACTTTCTAAAGCAAAACGACAAGCAGGCAATAATTCTAAACCTGAAAAGAGTTCTTTATCAAAAGGCTGGTCGATAAACTCTGCCACTCTGTGAAACAGAAAATCTTGTGCCTGAGCTAATGTTTCTGTACCAATTTCCGGCATGGGTGCACACTCACCAATGGCAGTTTGTGAATGATTAATGGTGAGCTTAAGTAGTAGTCCCTGGCGATATGAAAGCTGAGATGAAGCTGTTTTCCAGGGGCGTACAAGCTTTATATTGTAAGGTTGAAGTTGACAATCTGTAATACTATTTTTTTGTTTATAAAAATCTTCTATGAGTGCATTAATAGAACTCATATTATAAGGCCAATAGATAATAAAAGAGCATAAATGACTTGTAATTGTGCAGTTTTAACTAATACGATATTAAGTTTTGAAGAAATTTCTAAAGTATATAATAGTTGAATTACTTTTATAGCCAGTGGAATACTAAGCAATGGGAAAAGTATCATCCATGAATAAGTTTCTTGTAGTAGTGGCAGGCTAAATAATAATAGATAAGGAAAGATAATCATAAAACTATAAATAATGCGGCTAATAGGGCGGCCGGTATAATGAACAAGAGTCAGCTTTTTAACCTTCTCATCACCTTCTAAATCACGATAATTATTTACTAGCAATATTGCAGCTGCAATGCTGCCTAAACCACTGGCAATCAGTAAGCTAATAGAACTAATATTCTGAGTTTGTAAATAATAAGTACCACCTACCGCACACATCCCAAAAAAAATTAACACAAATAGTTCTCCAAAAGGAGAATAGGCAATAGATATTGGGCCTGCAGTATAAGCATAGCCACAGAGAATGGATAATAGACCCAGGATAATAATGGCTATGCCGCCTAACCAGACTAGGTAAATACCTGCCATAAATGCAATGATAAAACTGATTAACGCCCCTGTTTTTATTTGCTTTGCACTTAACCAACCTTGTTGTGCTGCACGTTTAGGACCAAGACGTTCAGGGGTATCAGCTCCTTTTTCAAAGTCTGCAGCATCATTGTATAGGTTAGTACCAATTTGAATACATAGTGCTGAAAGTAAAATAATGCAAAAGGTGAGGGGAGAAAATATTTGTTGATCATGCCAGGCCAATGCCGAACCTAATAATATCGGGGTAATTGATATACTTAATGTTTTGGGGCGGATGGCTAACCACCAGATAGAGAAGCTATTCAAATGTGTTTACCAATACTCTTGAGTAACAAAGAATTTACACAACCTGAATTTAAGTATATTTAATGTTACTAAAAATGATTGGTGCCAATTTTTTTGGCTGTGGGCACTTGTAATCAGGACTAAGGTCTGCGTTTATAAGCGCTAAAATCAGGAGTTCTATTTTCAACAAAAGCATTATGGCCTTCCTGACCTTCCTCTGTCATATAAAATAAGGCGGTGGCATTGCCGGCTAATTCTTGTATACCAGAGAGTCCATCAGTATCAGCATTGAAGGCAGATTTCAGTACACGTAAGGCTGTGGGTGAATGCTGCAGCATTTCCTGACACCAGGAAATAGTTTCAGTTTCTAATTCCTGCAGAGGAACAACATGATTGACCAGTCCCATATCTAAAGCCTCTTGAGCATCATATTGGCGACATAAAAACCAGATTTCTTTGGCTTTTTTAAGGCCAATGGTTCTAGCCATAATACCAGCACCCAGACCTGCATCAAAACTCCCTACCTTAGGACCGGTTTGACCAAAACGGGCATTATCTGCTGCTATACTTAAATCACAGATCAAATGTAAAACATGTCCACCGCCAATTGCATAACCCGCCACCATTGCCACAACTGGTTTAGGTAGGGTTCTGATTTGACGTTGTAATTCTAAAACATTTAGATGATTGGTTCCCTGACTGTCTTTATAACCGCCATATTCACCACGAACTTTTTGATCCCCGCCGGAACAAAAGGCTAAATCACCGGCACCGGTCAGAATAATGACCCCAATGGAGGGATCGTGATGGGCATGATGAAAAGCTTCTATTAATTCAGCAATAGTTTCCGGGCGAAAGGCATTACGCACTTCAGGTCGGTTAATGGTGATTTTGGCAATGCCAGGTTGCTCACTGTGCTCATAGAGGATATCAGTGAAATTATATTGTGTTATGGGGTTCCAGATCATGAGATACTTTTTATAACAGGGTTAAAAATCATAATTTAATTAATTATAGAAGAAATAAAGTTAAGTGATAATGTACACTATCACTCTTGTGCGGTCAATTATCAATCAGTAGTATTATTTCGAAATTAATTATAAACTCTTAAAAATTTCAGTATCAAAAAATTAATTATAAATGTAAGATAAACCTACATACTCTATAGACAACATAACGCACAATATTTAGTAAGCTTATTAAACAAGAAAAGTCATAAAATAGTAAATTCACAGAGTAAAATAAAATTATATCCAATTTAAAATAACTGTTGAGCCTCTTGCAAAACTCCAGAGGCTAAATGTTAAAAATATTCCTGTCACGGAGTGACCGATTTTTTTATGATACTTATACAGTTTTAACCGTGTGTTCTCATCATACTTACAAAATTATCCATTAGACTCGCATAGGTAATCCCTTTAAAACTAGAAATCTTATAAAACTAAAACTATTTTTTAAGTCTATGTGACAAATTTTAGTAATTGATCGGCAGTTAAAGCCAATATTCCAAACATTAGATGACACATGACTTTCTTTAGACCATTCGTCCATTAAATTAATCTTTGAGCCGACCATTAACTCTTTCTACGGTTGAGCGTTCATTGTATCGTACTGCCTTGGCTGTTTTATAACTAGCATAACGACAAGCTTTCAATTCATCTTTCAGTTGAAGTTTCAACTCTTTGTTACGTCGAGCATTTTTGTCAATTATTGGTATATATGTCCCAATTTTTTTACTATGCTCATGAATTTATGGTACATCATAAGATGCATCCATTAAATCATACAGGCTGTATACTCTATTGTGACTCATTTCTGCCAAGGGTATTGACGCTTGACTGTCATGCATTGATGCTGATGTTAATAAACAGCTAATAGGAATATCACCATCTGCTGCATCAATATGTAATTTGTAACCTATCCAATGACTGATGTTACCCTTACTATTTTTCTTTGAATCCACATCACAGGCTTTAGGTAAGTCATTCTGCATTTCTTTTAATGACATACCTGAAATCTGGTTTACTATACGTCTTGTTTTCTTCGCTATTACTTCACCTTTCTTTGGCCTGCCTGGCTTACTTTTTCCTCAACAACCTTTTTTGCTGGCTTTTCTCTTGCTTTTATAGCAGTTGAATCTCTGGAGAGATGGCCAATAATATCGTCTTTATAACAATCTGTAATCAGTGCTTTTTGAAATCGTTCTGTTAAATGGTTATTTGAAAATTCAGCAAAAGCACGAGAAAATGTGGACTCTCCTGGAATATCACTTTTTCTTTCCCAACCACAAATACGTCTTATTTTGATATCTAATTCCAAACGCTCTATCAACATTCTTGTTGTTGGCATATTGTAAACTGCCTTAGCTACAAACGCTCGGGCTATAGGAGATCTATCACTTTCTACTCTACAAACCAGTGCATTAGAACTTAGTGTATATTCTTCTACTCTTAATAATTCTAGAATGCTAATGAGTTGTTGCTGTTTTTCAGATATCTCACCAATCTCTTCTACTATCCAAGGAAAAAGTGAGCCTTGTATTTGTTCCGATTTCTGTGCTAAAGTGTCTCTTAACATACTAATACTCCAAGCTTTTTTTGTTTTTATTCGCAAACACATTATAACAAATTTGGCTTGGATTTTATTCAAAAATTAGCAATTCAGCTAAGAAACTCTCTTAAATTGTTAGTTTTGCAAGTACCTCTGTATAATGTAATTACTCATAAATTGAAATGCTCATAATCAAAATAGCAAGAATCTGTATATCATGAAAGAAATATTACAAAGTGTTATTGATGCCATTGATGATCTGGTTTTTGTTAAAGATCGCAATTTGGTCTACATTGGCTGTAATAAATCTTTTTGTCGCTTTATTGATCGCTCACAAGATCAGATTGTTGGACACACAGATGATGAATGGTTTGATGATCCGGATGTTCTGGATGGTTTTAGAAGTTTAGATTTAAAATTATTTGCCAATGGAATGCAGCAACGCAAAGAAGAATGGGTTAGCTATCCTGATGGTAAAAGTTATTTATTAGATACCATTAAATATCCATTAAAAGATGAAGCTGATCAGATTATTGCCTTAGTGGGTATCAGTCGGGATATCACTGAAAAAAGATCAGTTGAAACGACACTTGAAGAGCAGCATAGGAAACTGGAAGAAGCTCAACAGTCAATTTTACATCAACAGAAAATATCCGATGATCATCAACAACGTCTTGAACTGGCTCTGACAGGCAGTCATTCCGGTGTTCTGGACTGGAATCTTCGCAATTATCATCTCTACTTATCACCACAGTTGAAAGCATTACTGGGTTATACCGAGAATGAACTGCCAAACAAATTTTCTACCTGGATTCGTCGTGTTCATCCTGATGATCTTAAGCATATTATGGTATTAATTCATAGTACTTTTGATAATAAAAATCAGTATTTTAAAAGTATTCATCGCCTGCAGCATAAAAATGGTCAGTGGCTCTGGATCCTGGCTAAAGCCAAGGTGCATTATGATTGTGAGGGGCATGCGATACGTATGATCGGTACACATACGGATATTACCGAGGAAAAAACTCAACAACTAAAGTTTGCTCATCAAGCACAGATAATAGAGCAAATTCATGATAGCCTCATTACAACGGATATGTCTGCCAATATAGTCAGTTGGAATCAAGGGGCAGAAAATCTGTTTGGCTATTTAGCTAGTAAAGTAACAGGGAAGCATATTTCAATCCTATTTCCGCCTGAAGAGAGAGCACAAATTGAAAATTATATTATAATACTCCTTGAAAATGGTGAGCATCAGATTGATGTGAAGATGATTAATAGATTTCAGGATATTATATTTACATCCATTTCCCTCTCATTATTAAAAAATGAAAATGGTAAGCCGATTAATATGATTGCTTACATTCAGGATATTACGCAACGAAAAAAAGCAGAACATGCACTGCGTATAAGTGAAAATCGTTTTAGAACAGTTTTTGAGAGAACTGACTTTATCTCAGTTCAAGGATATGATCAAAATCATCAGGTAACCTATTGGAATCCAGCTAGTGAACAGCTTTATGGATATACTTCAGAGCAGGCGATTGGTCGAAATATTGAAGAATTAATTATTCCTGGTGGAATGCGAGAACAGGTAAAAAAATCAATCAATAACTGGATTAATGGAGGAGATCCAATTCCATCAGCTGAATTGAGATTAAGAAGGTCTGATGGTTCCTCTGTTGATGTTTTTTCAAGTCATGTGTTATTTCATAATGAAAATAATGAACCTAAAATGTATTGTATTGATATTGATGTGTCGTTACTTAAACAATATGAACAGAAAATTTTGCATCAGGCTCATTATGATGCCTTAACAGAACTACCTAATCGCTTTCTTTCTTTGGATCGTCTTACTCACTTATTAGAGAATGCTGAACGTAAAAAAGAGCTGATTGCTGTATTGTTTTTGGATCTTGATGATTTTAAAAAGATTAATCATACTCTGGGACATGAATTTGGTGACAAGGTATTGGTTGAAACGGCAAAACGTTTAAAAAATGGGATAAGAGCATTTGATACAGTGGGTCGTCTAGGGGGAGATGAATTTATTATTTTACTCTGCGGCCTCAAACAAATTACTGACGCACATATTATTGTAAAAAATCTATTGAATCAGTTTACAAATGCTTTTTCAATTGATAGACGAGAAATAATTTTAGGTGCCAGTATTGGTATTGCCATTTTTCCATTTGATGCGAAAAACTCATCAGAGCTTTTACGTAATGCAGATTCAGCTATGTTTCATGCCAAGAAACAAGGTAGAAATACCTATGAATTTTTTACTAAGGATATGAAGCAGAATGTGTCCAAACGATTGGCTATAGAAGAGCAATTGTATGAGGCACTTGATAAGCATGAATTGAAGGTTTATTACCAGCCTATAATAAATGTCGCTGCAAAGCAGATTATGGGAGCTGAAGCTTTATTACGCTGGAATAATCCTAAACTTGGTAGTATCTCACCGGAAGTATTTATCCCCATTGCCGAACAGACAGGCTTAATTGTAAAAATTGGTCAATTTGTCATTATAGAAGCTTTAAAAATGACAGCTTATTGGCAGCAAAAATATTGTTCTGAATTTAACATAGCGGTTAATCTATCTCCCCGTCAGTTTCGTGATTCCAATTTGGATAGTTTTATTGAAAAAGAATTGAGTCGATTGACTATTTCTAATAATTGTCTGGAATTGGAAGTGACTGAAAATATATTAATTAGTAATCATCAATACATCATTGATGTAATGACTGCGCTGAAATTATTAAATGTTTCTATTTCAATGGATGATTTTGGTATGGGTTATTCATCCCTTAGTTATCTGCGTAAATATCCCTTTGATATCTTAAAAATAGATCGTAGTTTTGTTAGTGATTTGATGCTTGGTAATGAAAATAAAGAATTAGTAAAGGCAATCATTTCAATGGCACATGGTTTAAAGTTAAAAGTCGTTGCAGAAGGTGTTGAAACTCAGGAACAACTTGATTTCTTGAAAACATTATCTTGTGATTATGCACAAGGCTATCTCTTCAGTAAACCCGTACCTGCAGAAAAACTTTCTCAATTATTAAAAGCTCAATATCAAAATTAATAAAATTTTTATAGTAACTATTCAGCGTAATTGAAATTAAAAAAGATGAAAAAAAACACTTGACAGATATTTTAAGCCACATTTTTAAAAATGACAGTATTTTGATTGCAGTCAGATTATAGTCTTAAACGATCGAATTGATCCATAGCGATCTGAACAGATAAAAAGAATACCCTGTCGGGGGTGGAGAATTATAATGTCTTAAATCGATCGACAGATCGATTTGAGCTAAAAAAGCCCATGATACAATAGCTGTATTGATTAATAGCTATTTGGACATCGCGTGAATATAGACGGTTTAGATATCGACTCAACCATAAAA
>JAUJGA010000059.1:0-10791 GCA_042095675.1 Gammaproteobacteria bacterium | reverse complement strand
CATGTGATGTGAGTTCAAAGAAAAATAGTAAGGGTAACACCAGTCATTGGATAGGTTACAAATTACATATTGATGCAGCAGATGGTGGTATTTCTATTAGCTGTTTATTAACATCAGCATCAATGCATGACAGTCAAGCGTCAATACCCTTGGCAGAAATGAGTCTCAATAGAGTAAACAGCCTGTATGATTTAATGGATGCAGCTTATGATGTACCAGAAATTCATGATCATAGTAAAAAATTGGGACATATACCAATAATTGACAAAAATGCTCGACGTAACAAAGAGTTGAAACTTCAACTGAAAGATGAATTGAAAGCTTGTCGTTATGCTGGTTATAAAACAGCCAAGGCCGTACGATACAATAAACGCTCAACCGTAGAAAGAGTTAATGGTCGGCTCAAAGATGAATTTAATGGACGAATGGTCAGAGTACGAGGTCCAAAGAAAATCATGTGTCATCTAATGTTTGGAATATTGACTTTAACTGCCGATCAATTACTAAAATTTGTCACATAGACTTAAAAAATAGTTTTAGTTTTATAAGATTTCTAGTTTTAAAGTGCTTACCTATGCAAGTATAATGGATAATTTTGTAAGTATGATGAGAAAGTACGGTTAAAACTGTACAAGTATCAAAAAAAAATCGGTCACTCCGTGACAGGAGTATTTTTAACATTTAGCTTCTGGAGTTTTGCAAGAGGCTTTAATGTCTAAAACTAATTTACTATTATTATCTATCCTTAGGTATAATTACGTATTGATTAAATCTTAGGTTAACAAAATGAATTTTATTGAAACACGTGGTAACGATGGTGAACATCCTCTTAATGTGAGTTTTTCTGCCGCTATACTCTCTCCAATTGCTTCTTTTGGTGGGATCTACATTCCGGAATCATTACCGGATTTAGGTGTGGATTTTCTTAAACAAAATCTTAATTCAGATTACAAGACTTTAGCAAAAAGTGTTTTAGGAGCTTTTGAAATTGATATAGAGGAAGCAGTTATTGATGAAGCTTTGAGTCTTTATGATAAATTTGATGATCCTTGCAATCCTGTGCCTCTGGTTAAAGTTAAAGATGATCTGTATGTGAGTGAATTGTATCATGGCGTGACACGTGCATTTAAAGATATGGCTTTACAACCTTTTGGGGTGTTTTTATCTGCTCTGGCCAAAAAACGCAATGAAAATTATTTGATTATGGCGGCAACCAGTGGTGATACGGGACCAGCGGCTTTAGAAACATTTAAAAATCGTGATCATGTTCAGGTGGCTTGTTTATATCCTGATGGTGGCACTTCTGATGTGCAGCGTTTACAAATGGTGACTGAGGATGCAAAAAATCTAAAAGTTATTGGTATTCATGGTGATTTTGATGATGCTCAGAGTGCCTTAAAACGTTTATTGGCCTCTACAACTTTTAAAGACAAACTAAAAGAAAAAAATATTCATCTTTCAGCTGCAAATTCAGTGAATTTTGGCCGAATTATTTTCCAGTTAATTTACCATATCTATAGCTATCTGGAATTAGTAAGACAGAGTGCGATTGATTTGGGGGATAAGGTTTACCTGAATGTGCCCAGTGGTAATTTTGGTAATGCACTGGGTGGTTATTATGCGATGAAGATGGGACTTCCAGTGGAAAATATTATAATTGCATCTAATAATAATAATGTATTAACACAATGGATTCAGACGGGAAAATATGATATTCGTGATAAGTCAGTAATTCCAACAAGTTCTCCAGCAATGGATATTTTAATATCCTCAAATGTTGAGCGTATTTTATATGACTTGTATGGTGCTGAGCGTACCAAGGCGCTGATGACTCAACTAGATAATGAACATTTTTATGAGCTGAGCAGTGATGAAATTGCACAATTACAACAAGTGTTTATAGCTGATTTTTGCAATGATGGTGAAGGTAAGCAATATATCAAAGATGCTTTTGCCAAGGGATACTTAATGGATCCACATACTGCAACCTGTTTTAAAGCCTATGATACTTGTCGTGACAAGCCTTTAAAAACCATTGCTTATTCAACTGCAGAGTGGACAAAGTTTTCACCAACCATTGCGAATGCATTGACCGGTGAAAATGACACGAGCGATATTGATGCTCTTGAATCTATTGCCAGGGAAGCCCATATTCAAATCCCTGATATGATAAAAGGATTATTTGATAAAGAGATAGCACAAAAAACAATCATTGATAAGCAGGATATTGAGAAAGAAATACTGGCTTTTTTATAGTCTATTCGGTTCATCATATTATTACGTACTTAGCTTTTGCTCCCCCTTCTTCAGAAGGGGGCACAGGATAACTGTTTTGCAAGAAAAACAGCATAAACTCTATTTACGTCAAGCATAAAATATCAATGAGTTACAATATTTTTAATTCCTTAAGTACCTACGAATGATAGTCTATTAGTAAAAGATATTTAGATAATATCTAAAATATTTTCCGGTGGTCGGCCCAGGGAAAATTTATTCTCACTGGTTACTACAATGGGGCGTTCTATTACTTTTGGAAAGCGCACCATCATATCTATTAACTGCTCGTCAGATAATTGTTCATCAGAAAAATTATTTTCCTTATAATCAGCTTCATTTTTACGCATTAATTGTCTTGGTGTCATATTAAGATCCTTGAGAATTTCTGTCAGTTTTTTTTAGTTGGCGGTGTTTTTAAGTATTCAATAATTTCTGGTTCAACATTATTATCGGTTAATAATTGTAGTGTTTGACGTGATTTTGAACAACGCGGGTTGTGGTAAATTTTTGTTGTCATTTGTTTTTTCTCTATATTTTTGTGTGAATTTAAATAACCAAGTAATTTTGTAAAGTATATCAAAAAATAAATTTAAAGTCATGATTGGCTATTTAAAAACACTAAAAATTAAGAAAGTAATGCGACTGATTTAACCTGGGCAAAAACGGCTTTGCCTACAGAAAGTTGTAGTATAGATGCAGACTTTTTAGTTAAACGGCATAGTAGTGGAGTACCATTTAAAGAGAGGCGAAGCATGAGTTGAGATTCATTCTCCGGGATAATTTCTTCAATAATTGCAGGGAAAATATTTAATATACTGGTATGAGTTTGATGCTCTAAAGTAATGCTGACATCTATTGCAATTACTCTTAAACGTACAGAATGATTTAATTCTAAAGCTTTATGAGAAACCGTAAAGCGACCTCCAGGAAAGTCAAGATAAGTTAAATTAAATTCTATGTCATGCTCAGCTACTATGGATTCAATAATTGCTGATGCCTTATCGCTATGAGCAATGGGCAAATCAAGTCTTGAAAATAGATCGGTGACATTACCTGCAGCTGTTATTTTTCCTTCTTCCATAATTAGCAGATGATCTGCAAGCCTGGCTATTTCTACCGGTGAATGACTGACATAAATAATAGGTATCTTTAACTCATCATGCAGTGATTCAAGATAGGGCATGATTTCCTGTTTACGTTTAACATCTAATGCTGAAAGAGGTTCATCCATTAGCAATAACTTTGGGCTGCTTGCCAGTGCTCTGGCAATAGCAACACGCTGCTGCTCTCCACCTGAAAGCTGATGAGGCTGGCGCTTTAGTAAGTGTTGAATACCAAGTAATTCGATGGCCTCTTCAAGTGAAATCTTTATTTCATCTGTAGATATTCTTTTAAGACCATATTCAATATTTTTTTGTATATTTAAATGAGCAAATAAGCTGGGTTCCTGAAAAACATAGCCGATAGGTCTTTTATGTGGCTCTAAAAAGAAGTTATCATCCTGCCAGAGCATGTCAGCAATTTTTATTGTCCCTGTTTTTTCAGGTTCTAAGCCGGCAATCGCTCGTAATAGTGTTGTTTTACCACAGCCAGAATGTCCAAAGATCCCCGTGATGCCCTGTGAAGGTACGGTTATATCAATATCCAGGGAAAAATCTGGTCGTTTAATTTTGTATTTTAATTCTATGCTCATTTTACTTAAGAATTTTTATAAAGTGAAAAATGATGATTATAGGCATAAACACCGATCAATAAAATAAAGGAGACTAATAATAAACCTCCGGAAAGCCAATGTGCTTGAGAATATTCTAAAACCTCTACATGATCGTAAATCGCAATTGAAAGAACCTGTGTTTCACCTGGAATATTACCGCCAATCATTAATACCACCCCGAACTCACCTACAGTATGAGCAAAACCTAAAACAATAGCGGTTAAGAATCCTGGGCGTGCTAGAGGAACTGCTATACTAAAGAAGCGATCAATGGGAGTTGCTCTGAGAGTTGCAGCGACTTCAAAGGGGCGTTGACCAATATTACTGAATGCAGTTTGTAAAGGCTGAATAACAAAGGGCATGGAGTAGACCATTGAGCCAATAACCAGACCGCTAAATGTAAAGGCTAGTGATTGACCACCTAAGGATTGCATAATACCGCCAATAGGACCATTAGGACCTAAGGCAACTAATAAATAAAAACCAAGAACTGTTGGGGGTAAAATCAAGGGTAGGGCAACAAGTGCTTCTAGAATGAATTTAAAACGCCATTTGGTTCTTGCCAGCCACCAGGCGATGGGGGTACCCACCAGTAGAAGTAATATAGTGGTGACACTGGCTAATTTCAGAGTAATAATTAGTGCACTTAAATCTGTTTCACTTAACATAGAAAAAAACCATTATTTGTAACTACTCACGATAAATTAACAAAAGTCTTATGGTTGCTTGTTTTTACTACTTAGAGCTGTCTGAGCATAGCGAGTTTTCTAAGTTCTAAAAATAAGTGAACATAAGGCCCCACCGTTATTTGTTAGTCAATTTGCTGAGTAGTTACGTTAATTAATTGTTATATCAGGTATAGCATAACCAAAACTTTTTATAATATCTAATGACTGCTGACTTTTAATAAAGTCCAGAAATTGATGTACAACTTTTTTGTCATTGAGTAATACGGCCTGTTGCTTAATAGGCTGGTAGAGTGATTGAGGCACAATCCAAAAAGAACCTTGAATATTTTGCTGTGGTGTCTTAACTTGAGAAAGTGCAACAAATCCTAACTCTGCATTACCGCTTTTAACAAATTGATAGGTTTGACCAATATTTTCACCTCTGACCATTTTACCGCTTAGTGAATTGAATATTCCAAAATGATTTAGAACTTCTTGAGCTGCTTTTCCATAGGGGGCTAGTTTAGGATTTGCAATGGCTAAGTGATGGAAATTATCTGTCCTTAATATTTCTTCTTTATCCTGAATATAATCTTGCTTAGGACTCCATAGGATTATTTTTCCAATAGCATAAGTAAAACGACTTCCTTTTATTGCAATACCTTCATTATCTAATAGTTCAGCACGCTTACTATCAGCTGAGAGAAAAGCATCAAATGGAGCACCATTTTTTATTTGTGCGTAGAGCTTGCCAGTTGATCCGGAAACAAGAATAACATTATGGCTGCTTTGTTGCTCATATAGTTTAATAATGGCTTTAAGTGTCAGGCTAAAATTACTGGCTGTGGCAATTCGAATTTCATCGGCCAATAAGTTTGAACTGCATAAAAGTAAGCTGAAGAAAAATGCTATGATTGTATTTTTCAAAATGATCATTATAAATTTAAAGGATTATCAGGATCAATTCCATCCATAAAAGGAAGGTGGCGATTATTATGAGTAATTTGATAGATTAATCCCATCCAGTTGCCAACAACTTCTACTGCTGTATCATGCCAGGTATTATCGAGATTAGATTGAATCAGAGATTCAGGAAACTCCGGGAAGTTAGTATCATTATGTTCTAAACACTGCTCACATCTAAAACGGTATTCATTTAATATGGCTTTATCAAAGGTGCCTAAATAATTTACCGGAAATGATGGAGGTAATTTTATTTGATTATTCTGGAATAATAACATTTCTCGTTTATATTCTTTTAATAGTGAAATTGTGTCATATTCAGGATGTCCTTGAAAGAAAATATTGCGAAAGCCATCAGGGCTAGTGGCTAGATGTACCATGTCAGAATCAGAGATCACTAGTACTTTGAGATTACTTACTTCAAATTGCTGACGCAACACCACATTCCAGCGTGAATGCGGGACATCAAAACGGGTATTGGTATCATTAATGAGAGGATGGCTATTATCAACCACATGATGGGGAAATACGCCCCAGGTTTTATTTGTCTGTGGTATACGTTTTTGTTGATAACGAAACTCCATGACAGCATGAGTGGACAGACAGGAACATAGGGTTGAAGTAACATTCTCCCAGGCCCAGTCAAAAACTTCAATTAAAGGCTGCCAGAAAGTCTGGTTGGATAATTCAGAACCTGATACATTGGCTCCTGTGACAATTAAGGCATCCAGCCCCATATCTTTAATATCTTTAAAGCTTTCATAATACTGTTTAATATATTCTTTGGCTTTTTCTGAACGAGGAATTTCATCCAGGGTAAATGGATGGACATAGAACTGAGCAATGGGGTTGCTTTCACCAATCAATCGAAAAAATTGTCTTTCTGTTGCAGCCAAAGCAGCATCTGGCATCATATTCAGTAAACCGATATGTAGTTCACGAATGTCCTGATGTTGGGCAGTAATAGGCGTGAGTACTTTAATACCTTCTTTTTCTAAACGATCAAAAGAGGGTAAATGGTTATGGGCAACTAGTGGCATAGTATATTACTCTGTTTTTATTATGTTCTGGCAATAACTTTTTCTAATAATTGTAAAAAATCATGCTGATTTTTAACTTGTGAAACTTCCTGTGATGTTACTGTATAACCATGTGGTTTGGCTATGGCTTCATAGCGTGGAATTCGTGAGTGGAACAATCTTGGGAAAACCCAACGGGTAAACTCATCGGGCACCATTTGTGCAGCATATTGTAAATTATTTTCTTTTAAATAGATTTCTAATTGTTCATGTAAGAACTCAGCTCGATAATAGAGTGGCTTTGGTGCATTTTTTGCTCGCTCAATGAGTTTGTTTTCTTCCTCTTTATCAGTCACCTGTATGTAAAGAATCAAAGTATTTTGTACTAGAGTATCGATGACTTTTGGATCATCCAATTCACAAAGACTGCCACCAACATCATTAACAAAATGCTGATAGCCATATATATTCTGTGCCTTATTGATAAACCCTGGTACATCATGCATTGCAGCAACCTCACCTTCACGATAGAGTGCCTGGCGTTTAATAAAGTCTTCTAATTCAACTCCGCCTAATTCAGGATTTCCCAGTTTTCCAACATAACTGAGAACAGGGCCTAAATTATGTACTTTGATATTATTTTTTATAGATATCCAGTCATTACGTAGTAAGTCTTTTAGAAAAGGCACCTGCATAGCCTGTTGCTTGATCATATCCATAATGGGTTCATCAAGATAACGAGTACCAATACGATAATCACCGGAATAATGAAACCACTGTGAATTTCTTAATAGGGTGGAAAGATAGGTTTTTCCAACGCCAGACATCCCCAAAAGAGTTACCTTTTTACTTTCCCAACGGCGGAATTCATCAATAGTAAATTTCATTTAAATTTTCCCAATGCAGAGCCCTCAGCCAAACATGAATTTGACCACCATCATTTGTAGTAACATTAAACTTCTACAAAATGATGGTGGATAAATTTTTGTTACTTAGAAGAGCCATTAGCTAAAAAAATTGGCACGAATGATTTTCAGTAACATAAATATGACTTAAAATGATTTGTGATGATTTTTTGTTATTCAAGTATATATGAATATTATCCTTGATTTTTTAACTCAGAGGAAGAGTTTATATAAATACTGATGAAACTATAGAAAAATTAAGCAAAATCCATTATTCTCAATACAATTATTAAATATTAACACTCATTAATAAAAAAGTACCTTATGACATTTTTAAATAATTTTTCTTTTCCTATGTTGATTATTTTAGCCATATTAATGGGAATGGCTCCATTTAATGCCGAACCACACTTAATTGAAAAATTGAATATGTTAATGGCAGGTACATTAGTTAAGCCATTAGATATCTTTGATTTATTAATGCATAGTGCACCACTAGTTTTATTAATAATAAAATCAGTTCTTTACTTTAAAGAAACAAATAAAGTGATATAGCTATGGTTTATATTGAAACTGTTGCAGATGTTTATGATACGCCTATTGAGCGTTATAATGCCTTGGTTGTAAAAATCAAAGAATCACATCATAATGTTGACCTGGTTGCTCTCTACGAAGCTTTCAAATATGCCAATGATGCCCATCATGATCAGGTCAGAGTTTCAGGTGAACCATATGTTTTTCATGTCATAGCGGTTACAGAAATTCTCCTGACCCTAAACCTTGATACGCCCTCCCTTGTGGCGGGATTACTACATGATGTGGTTGAAGACACAGATATTACATTACAGCAATTAGAAAAGAAATTTGGTTCTGATGTATCAACATTGGTTGATAGTGTCACTAAGATGAAGGTCTTTGCTGACTTAAAATCAGACTCTAATGGTACGATTAAAAAAGCAGGTCTAAAGGCTGAAAATCTACGTAAGCTTTTATTAGCTATGGCAAAAGATGTTCGTGTGGTGATGATTAAACTTGCAGATCGTTTGCATAATATGCGTACTTTGGGTTCTTTGTCAGAAAGAAAGCAAAAATTAATTGCGGCTGAAACGGCAGAAATCTATGCACCTTTGGCTAACCGTTTAGGTATATGGCAGCTTAAATGGGAGTTAGAAGATCTGGCTTTTCGTTATATGGATTCAGCTAGTTATAAAAAAATTGCTCATTATATTTCAGAACGTAAGATAGATCGGGATAAATACATCAATGATGTTGTACAGCAAATTAATGATAATCTGACAAAAAACCACATTGATGCAGAAGTAACAGGGCGTTCTAAGCATATTTATAGTATCTGGAAAAAAATGCAGCGTAAAAACCTGGGTTTTCATCAGCTTTATGATCTGCGTGCAGTCAGAATTCATGTAGAACAAATTAAAGACTGTTATCATGCATTAGGTGTTGTACATACTATCTGGCGTCATATTCCTTATGAGTTTGATGACTATATAGCAACTCCTAAAGAAAATAATTATCAATCTATTCATACTGCAGTGGTTGGTCCTCAGGGTAAAACTCTGGAAATACAAATTCGTACTTATGATATGCATAAACATGCAGAATATGGTGTGGCTGCACATTGGCGATACAAGGAAGGTGGTAAAGAGAGTGGACAGTATGATCAGAAAATTGCCTGGTTGCGTCAACTCTTAGAATGGAAAGATGAAGAAAAGAATGCCGGGGATTTTATTGACCGCTTTAAATCAGAAGTTTTTCAGGATCGAGTTTATGTTATGACACCTGATGGTGAAATTGTTGACTTACCACAGGGTGCCACACCTCTGGATTTTGCATTTTATGTACATACTGAAGTGGGAGCTCGTTGTCGGGGTGCCAAAGTTAATGGTAAAATGGTTTCACTGACCTATGAGTTAAAAAGTGGGGAACAGGTTCATATTCTGACCACAAAAAACGGTTCGCCAAGTAGAGATTGGCTTAATCCTCAGTTAGGCTACCTTAAAACTTCTCGTGCCAGAGCCAAGGTAAGACATTGGTTTAAACTACAGGATTATGATCACAATTTATTAGCGGGACGTGAAATTCTTGAAAAAGAATTAAACCGCCTTGCTATTCCCAATATTTCTCATGATAAATTGGCACAACGTTTTCATTTGTCTCATGCAGAACAACTCTTTGCTGAAATAGGTCGTGGTGAACTTACCAGTGGTCAAATTGCTTCTGCTATTCAGACCCTGGGTGGGCATAGAGATGAAGGAAAAAAAGAACAACCAGAACCTCCTTTGCAACAGACCATAGAATTATTACCACAGGATTCAGGTGATGTCACCATTTATGGTGTCGATAATATATTAACTCAGATTGCTCAATGTTGTAAGCCGGTACCGGGAGATGAGATTATTGGCTTTATTACAAAAATGCGCGGCATTACTATTCATCGTAGTGATTGTCATAATGTTCATCATGCCATGGATGAAAATAGTGAGCGTTTGATACAGGTGGAATGGAATCACGTGATCAATCAATGCTATACCGTAAATATTGAACTTATCGCCATGGATAGACAAGGCTTATTAAGAGATATTACAGCCATTTTAGCCAATCTTGAAATTAATGTATTAAATGTTAATACTTCAACCAATAAATCAGATTATTCAGCAAGAATGCGTTTAACGTTGGAAATAGCAGGAATTGCACAATTGAGCAGAGCTTTAAATCGAATCAGTCAACTATCAAATGTGGTGGAAGTGTATAGGATTAATGATTAGGAGAGAAGTGTTAAGTAAAAGATGGTTTCTTTTGCTCTTAACTTAGTACAGCAATTCTCGCTAAGACGAACAATTGAGCGGTAGAGTTGTTTAACAAGCAACCGATAAAAAACTTTTCGCAGTAATTTTAAAAAAGATTAAAAATATCGAATAAAAGACTTGCCTTTTATGAAACAAGAGATAAACGCCTTGTTTTTCAATTAGTTAAATTGTTTTAAGTTTAATGAATATTCAGGTTTTATTTTTTAGGTGCTATTAATTGGCATCTCTAAGTAAACAAAAAAACATTTGGGCTTTTCTGCTCTGAAACAGGCAGTTTCATCACACTTTCATGCAATCAAAGATAATCGAGAGCAAGGAAAGTGTGATTACAGCCAGCATGATGTGTTAATGAGTGCTTTTGCCTGCATGTATTTTCAGGATCCTTCTTTAAATGAATTTCAAAAACACATGGAAGAAAAA
>JAUJGA010000058.1:0-3611 GCA_042095675.1 Gammaproteobacteria bacterium | reverse complement strand
ATCCTCTCAAGCCTGTATTACGTGCAATTTCTCTTGTAATTGAACTCTGTGAACGATCAAGTGATTCTGCAATTACTTCATGAATCTCTTCGTTTCTTAGTGATATTTCGATATAATGTCTTTCTTCAAGACTCAGGTGTTTATAGCTCATTTGTAGCCTCTGCTGTTGGTGTCGTAACATGGCATTGTAAACCTGAGTCTTGTTTAATTTACAGGGTGTTTGCTCAGCTACTATAAGAGGTCATACACTTATTATACGAATTCAGCAACTTTAATTATAGACTTAATTGGTTATAGTATTATGTCAAAAGCCTTGGATATATTAGATTTAGAAAAAGCACTTAAAATTGTCGCTGGTAATAGAGATTTAGCAGATGATTTATTAGCAATGTTAATAAAGGCTATACCGGAATACCGAAAAAATATTAAAGAGCAGGTACAAGTTAGTCGTGAAACATTAAAGCTTATCATTCACAAAATTCATGGAGGACTTCGATATATTGGTGCACCAGCATTAGAAGAAATCATCAGTACGACAAATAATAATTTATTTAAACTGAGTGAAGATGATCTGCAACAACAGATTGAGCTTATTTTTATGGAGTTTGACAGGCTGCTTAAAGAGGAAAAATATGTGAATTAATTGCTTAGTGAGCCACACCGGAAAGTATTTCAATTTTCCATTTTAAAATCTCATTATCACTGATTGTTCCAATATCATCTAGCATAATATATTTTTCTATTTGGGCTGAGGTATTGGGTGATAATCTGGTATCAATACGATATTGATGTGTTTTCAATATAGGGCAACTTTCAGTTTCTTGTGTCACCATACACTTTAAAAAGATAATTTGAATATTAATGGCTTGTAAACGATATCGTTTTGATAGATTTTCTACCTGTGCTGTGAGCTTATAGTTATTTCCATAGGATAAGGAAGAATGAATCTGGCTTAAAACTATTTCATCGATGGGGATCAGGTGTTCTTTTTTTTCAATTCTATTATCCATCTGAAAATAAAAAAAAGTAGATAATGAGATTAAAATAATAGTAATAGCAATAAGTGTATTGCCAAAAACAGGTTTTTTAATACGGACATAGCTTAGCAGAAAAACAATAAAAAGAACCGCGATCAGTCCATACAAAAATGCCATTTAAAAACCTCTAAATTTTTATGTTTATATAAATTAATTGTTTATCATAAAATTGCGTATTTTTATCTTTTTTACAACCGAAAGAGATAAATCAAAAGAAGGGAATTGCATTCGGGAATATGAGGTTTAAGACGTGCTTCGGAGTATGGTGTTCTATTTCAAGGGACGCTCAAGCTATGTAAAAACATCCATGTTTTTACAATCCCCTGAAATAGAACACCATACTCCAAATCACTCTTACGTCATATTCCCTCATTAGGAGTGTAAAGAGCCATAACTAGAGCCAGAACAAAGAAAGACCGGAGTAATCCCCACTCTTACTTGTATTTTGCTCTGTATTTGGCTTTTGATCCACCCCAAAAGTGAGGATAAATACAGCGGGAGAGTGTGCAGTGAAGTGGTTGACATCATTGGGGATTATGAAAACATGGATGTTTTTACATAGCGTGCCATGGATGGCCTTGAGCGTCCCCAATGATGTCAACCTCTTCTCTGTGCAATCGTTTTCCACAGTACTTATCCGAACGCATACCCCGTCTTTTGATCTTTGTCCGTTAATGTTGCTAATTAATTATCTTCTATCATACGTCTTTGTTGAACTGCTTCAGATAATCGAGTTAAAACTGCTAAACTGTCTTGCCAATTAATACAGGCATCAGTAATGCTTTGACCATAAACTAAATTGTTTTTATCATCACAATTCTGACGACCTTCCACAAGGTGACTTTCTATCATGGCGCCAATAATACGCTTATCACCTTCTGCAATTTGCTGGGATACATTCTCAGCTACCTCAATTTGCTTTTTAAAGTTTTTCTGGCTATTGGCATGACTAAAATCAATCATTAAATTGGGTTTTTCAGCATTTTTAGATAATTCTTCAGCAACTTGTTCGACATGAGAAGCATCATAATTGGGTTCATTACCACCACGTAAAATAATATGGCAGTCTTCATTACCAGCAGTATTAAAAATAGCTGATTTACCCTGTTTAGTAACAGAAAGAAAGACGTGTGGGCGACTAGAAGATGCTATAGCGTCAATAGCTACACGTACACCACCATCAGTCGCATTTTTAAAACCAACCGGACAAGATAAACCAGAAGCTAATTCTCGGTGAACCTGACTTTCTGTAGTACGGGCTCCAATTGCTCCCCAACTGATCAGATCTGCTACATATTGCGGGCTAACCAGATCAAGAAACTCTGTTCCCGTTGGAACCCCCATATCATTAACTGTCACTAATAATTCGCGAGCTATGCCTAATCCATGATTAATATTAAAACTTTCATCGAGATCAGGATCATTAATCAATCCTTTCCAACCCACAGTCGTGCGAGGTTTTTCAAAATAAACCCGCATAATTAGCAGCAGATCTCCACTCAATTTTTCACGCGATGTTTTTATCAGTTCAGCATATTCTTTTGCTGCTTTAACATCATGAATAGAACAAGGACCAATAACAACTATTAATCTATCATCTTCACCACTTAATATATTATGAATTTCCTGCCTAGCATCTGCAATGGTTTTTTGAGCATTTTCAGTACTGGTAAATTGTTGGTGAATAGATTCAGGAACAATAACTTCCTGTATTTCAACAATTCTCAAATCATCCGTATTATTAATCATTTCTTATATACCAAATCTATTTAACTTAATTATTACTTGCGACTAAGGAATTTCTGAACTTTAACAACAAAATTACCATCCTTAATCCATTTCTTAATACCATCTTTCACATTATATACTTTCTGATAACCTAATTTCTTATCAAGGAAATTAGAAACCTGTCCAGTACGATTTCCCGTACGACAAATTAATATAAAGGACTGATCTTTTTTTGCAATTTTATCTAATTCAGCCAGCCATTTATCCATATCATATTTACCGCGAGCATCAAAAAAGGTCAATTTGTAACTACCTTCAACCACACCGGTACTTTTCCATTCATCAGCTCTTCTGATATCTATAACAGGTATCTTCTGATCCATTAATTGTTTAAGTTTTTCATTAGTTATTTGCCCAACTTCAGCAGAACTTATTCCAGAAAAGAAAAATAGCAGTGCTGAAAAAGATAATAAAAAAGTATTAAAATTTAACATAGATTAAAAAGCCCTTTTTAAAATGCTAATAAACTCAACGACTATGGACTGAAAGTCCATAGGTTGCTTGAGGACTCTGAAAGTCCTATTCAAGAATCATATTACCTGTATCAGCATTTGAAGGATTACGGTGATGTTCCAAACATTCATTCACCATTTCGTCAGTAATATTTCCCGTTGACCAGGCTCCATATCCTATTGCCGAAAAATACCTTCCCCAGTAACGCTTCTTTAGCTCTGGAAATTCGTCCTGAAGCATTCGGGAACTTCGTCCTTTTAGTCTCTTCACAAAATCACTTATCGATAATTTTGCAGGGTATTCAATATGCATGTGAATATGATCTTTACTAAC
>JAUJGA010000057.1:0-7615 GCA_042095675.1 Gammaproteobacteria bacterium | reverse complement strand
CTTTAAATTCATTGCTGAATGATTTTCTCTTTTTACTCATTTTTAGGTTTCCCATTTGGTTAGGTCTTATATCTTAACCTATTGTCCAAATATTGGGGTCCACTATAGCTTTAGAATAATATTGACAGCCTGATATTTTTAATACCGATCAGGGTAGTCAGTACACCAGTGAACTTCATAACCAACGACTGAAAAACTTAGGGATCTATATATCGATGGATGGAAAAGGACGAGCCACTGATAACATTTGCATTAAACGATTCTGGGGTAGCGCAAAGTGTGAACGGATCTATTTAAATGAATATGATTCTATTGAAGCACTGGAAACTGATGTGGCTAATTACATTGATTTTTACAATCATAAAAGATTCCATCAAACATTGGATTATCAAAAACCAATGGATGTGTATTTATCCAGTATTGAAGAGCAAACAGAAACGAAAAAAGCGGCTTAATAAATAAAATAAGTTTTTTGAAAAAGTTGTCTTGACAATGGGGTCCACAGTAATTGGCCCAAGTTCCATCAGCTCTTTTTGAAACTGTTCTATCTCTTCCTTTACTCATGAAAAGCTCCTAAAACGTTAAATTTAAAATTAGTGGCCTTATGGGGATCCATACAGGATCACTTTTTGGCGTAATTGTGTCTTATATTAAAAATAGTAAGTTTTTTAAAAAAATACCCCATAAACTAGTTGCAGCTTATGGGGTAATAAATTGCAACTTATGGGGTCCAAATTGCAGCTTATGGGGTATCCCACACACAACAAGCTTTATATCCCTTATCCACACTTGCTATCTCCACAGCTAAGGCAGGTCATGCATCCATCCATCAATACGAGAGCCTTAGTATGGCACTTTGTGCAGAGTTGGGCTTTTTCAGGAAAATTATCTTCGCCCTCATCTTCATCTTCAACTTCAACTGCTTTATTGTTTTCTTCAAATTCTTTGCGCTTGCTGGCAATGAGTTTCTTCTGATGTTCATCTAACTCATTATCTTTAAGCATGCCGATGAATTTCATGTGTGACTCAATGGCACAGCCGATTTCTGCTACTAAAGAGGGCATGAATACACCACCTTTTTTAAAGTAACCACCCTTGGGATCAAATACAGCCTTGAGCTCTTCTACCAAGAAACAGGCATCTCCACCTTTGCGGAAAACAGCTGAAATAACACGAGTTAGGGCTAAGACCCACTGAAAGTGTTCCATGTTTTTAGAGTTAATAAAGACTTCGTATGGGCGGCGTTCTTCGTGCTCTGTGCCCATATTTAAAATCATATCATTAATAGTGATATAGAGTGCATGCTCAGATTGTGGGGTTTTGATTTTATAAGTTGAACCAAATAACATTTCCGGACGAGATAAGTTTTCATGCATACTCTCGACATCATTGATTGTGTCATCGTTACAGGATTGTTTTGCTTCAACTTTTTTATCATCTTCTGTCAGAACTTTATAGCCGACAATCTTGCTGTTTAATTTTAGTGCCATGGTTTATAACCTTTAAATACTTTTAATATAATTTATTATTAATATGAGTCTATACGGATCTTTTATTTTAAGATCAGAATTTCCCGTAATAACCTTCTTTTAAAGCATCAAATAAATTGGCTGCTGTATGCATTTCGTCATCATATTCAACTTCTTCATTACCTTTAAGTTCAACGACTTCACCATCTTCCAGAGTAAACTGATACTTGGTATTTTCAAGGTCAGATTCTTTGACTAAAACGCCCTGGAATGCTTCTGGATTAAAGCGGAAAGTAGTACAGCCTTTCAGACCTTTATCATAAGCATATTCATAAATATCTTTAAATTCTTCATAAGGATAGTCGGTAGGTACATTGGCTGTTTTAGAGATGGAAGAATCAATCCATTTTTGAGCAGCTGCCTGTACATCTACATGTTGCTTAGGAGAAATGCTGTCGGCAGTAATGAAATAGTCAGGTAATTGCTCATCTGGATTTTCTGAATATGGCATAGCATCCGGGTTCACCATTTCACGATAGGCCAGTAGCTCAAAAGAAAAAACATCTATTTTTTCTTTAGTCTTTTTACCTTCACGAATCACATTGCGAGAGTAATGATGAGCAAAGCTTGGCTCGATACCATTACTGGCATTATTGGCCAGAGATAATGAGATTGTGCCTGTTGGTGCGATAGAGCTATGGTGGGTAAAACGAGCACCGGACTCTGCCAGCTCAGCAACTAATTCTGGCTCTTCTTTAGCTAATTGCTGCATATAGCGACTATATTTTGCATGCAGGACTTTACCGGGAATTTTATCACCTATTTTAAGACCATCGGTAATCATTTCAGGACGCTTATGTAGCATTTCATCAGTAACTTTGAACATTTGATCCATAATCTGTGCTGGACCTTTTTCATTGGCTAACTCAAGACCTGCTTTCCAGCCTTCTATGGCCATAACTTTAGTGATATTTTCTGTTAACTCCAGTGAATTTTCATCACCATATTTCATACCCAGCATTGTGCAGGTGGAGCCAAGGCCTAGATAACCCATGCCATGACGGCGTTTTTTGGTAATTTCATCACGTTGTTGTTCTAAGGGCAGGCCATTGATTTCAACCACATTATCTAGCATGCGGGTAAAAATATTGATGGTTTTGCAGTAGGTATCCCAATCAAAACTGGCTTCTGAAGTAAATGGTTTATCAACAAAGCGGGTTAGATTGATGGAGCCTAAGAGACAGCTTCCATAGGGAGGCAATGGCTGTTCGCCACAAGGGTTAGTTGCACGGATATTTTCACAGAACCAGTTATTGTTCATCTCATTGACTTTGTCAATCAGGATGAATCCAGGCTCAGCGTAGTCGTAAGTAGAAGACATGATAATATCCCATAAACGACGGGCTTGTAATGTTTTGCTTATACGACAAGCCACCAGGCCATTATTATTGATGATATAGCCATCTTTATTGGGTAAGTCACGCCAGATAACCTGCTCTATATCATTGATATCAATCTTGTCTAGTTTAATTTCTTTTTCAGTGACAGGGAAAGATAATGACCAGGGGCCATCATTTTTAACTGCTTCAACAAATTCAGTAGTGATTAATAGGGAAAGATTAAACTGACGAAGACGACCATCTTCTCGCTTGGCACGGATAAAGTCGATAACATCAGGATGACCAATGTCAAAAGTGGCCATTTGAGCACCACGACGACCACCGGCAGAAGATACGGTGAAACACATCTTGTCATAGATATCCATAAAGGACAGTGGACCGGAAGTATAAGCACCTGCACCGGAAACGTAAGCGTTTTTAGGGCGTAAAGTAGAAAATTCATAACCAATACCACAACCAGCCTTGAGGGTTAAACCGGCTTCATGAACTTTTCCTAAAATATCATCCATAGAGTCGATGATGGCACCAGAAACAGTACAGTTGATGGTGGAAGTAGCAGGTTTATGAGCCTGAGCACCGGCATTGGAGATAATACGACCAGCTGGGATAACACCCTGGCGTAATGCCCATAAGAATTCTTTGTAATATTTTTTCTGATTCTTTTTACCCTTCTCTACGTCGGCAAGTGCTCTGGCAACGCGTTGGTAAGTTTCATCGATATTATTGTCGATGAAATCTCCGTCTTTGGTTTTTAAACGGTATTTTGTGTCCCAGATATCTACTGAGGCATCCTGAAGAGGAATTTCGATTACGGTATTGGCTATAGCATGTAATTGTGCTGTCATGAATAAAGTTCTCTATCTGAATTGCTAAGTTTTAAGTATGGATGAACACTAGCTAATGTACTGAGAAAAGAAAGCATGATAACTATTTGAAATTATAAGCTTATTTTCTGCTTATGACAGTATATAGTGGGTTTTCTTGTTTTTAATACTAGATATTGTGTTTGTGTGGCTAATCTTAAATATTTAAGCTGAGCAGATCAAGTGTTTTTTTAATAAAAAATAGATTTTATTTTTACTGAAATAGTGGACATTTTGAAAAGCTAATGAGGGCAGGGGATACAGAAATTTTAGTGTTTCTGTATATTAGAATATAGAAGAATTGTACTGGTATTTTAGTCTCTTAATGAAAATATTTAATACATTTTTACAAAGAAATAAATATTATCATATAAGAAACTTATCCTGCTCCTGTTTATCAGGGTTAGGGGGATTTTCTTATTTGGCGGAATTATTATTTAATATTTTATTTACTGTCACCATTGCCTGACTTTCAGCGAAAAATAATTCTAACTTCTGATCAACTTTAAGCTGATGGGCTGATTTGATCAAAGAATTCTGCTCGTCTTTTACAATTGTATAACCTCGTCCCAGTGTTGTGAGAGGACTAAATGCATCGAGTTCTCTAGCTAATGAAGCTAGTTTCTGTTGTTGTTGTTTTAAATAAGTGTGCAGATTTTTCTGCAAACGTTTTTGCAGATAATTGAGATGATCTTTTTTCTGTTCTAATTGATGAACAGGGGAGTGTTGCTGTAATTGAGCACTCAGGGTTAATAATTGTTCCTGGCGCAATTGTATCTTTATAGTAAATGATTGTTCCATACGCATTGCAAGTTCATCAACACGTTGTGCTATTTCATCTAATGCCTGGTCGGGATGTTTTAGACGCTTTTGTAACCACTGTAACTGTTGCTGCTGCGTGTCAATTTGTTGCTGAATAAGCTGACTAAGACGATTTTCAATAGCAGATAGCCATTTTAACCATTCCTGTTGATCAGGTGTGATGAGCTCTGCTGCTGCTGAAGGCGTTGCAGCACGGACATCAGCCACAAAATCACAGATGGTAAAGTCTACTTCATGTCCGACTGAACTGATAATAGGAATAGTGCATTGATAAATAGCATAGGCCAGCTGTTCATTATTAAAAGCCCACAAGTCTTCAATGGATCCTCCGCCACGACCAATAATTAATATATCACAGTGGCATTGTTGTTGTGCATCGTTTAGAGCCTGAATTAATTGTTCAAGTGATTGCTCTCCTTGTACCTGAGCAGGATAGATAATAACGGTTAGGGATGGAAAGCGTCGCTTGAGAACATTTAAGATGTCCTGTAAGGCCGCACCGGTAGCAGAGCTGATAATACCAACACAACGGGGAATTTCAGGGAGTTGTTTTTTATGTGCCTGATCAAATAAACCCTGGGCTTGTAATTTATTTTTAAGCTCTTCATAGGCTTTTTGCAATAAGCCGACACCAGCATCTTCCATGGAGTCGACAATCAGCTGAAAATCGCCCCGTGCTTCATACAGGCTGACTCTAGCCTTAACTAAAACCTGACTGCCATCCTTTGGTCTGAAATTGAGGCGCTGATTGCTTTGGCGAAACATTGCACAACGTACCTGACCCTGATCATCCTTAAGGCTAAAGTACCAGTGCCCGGAACGAGGCATGGCAAGATTGGATATTTCCCCGGACACCCAAACGTTTGGAAAGTTTGACTCTAGTACGTTTTTAACATTACGTACAAATTCGGAGACCGAAAGAATGGGAGGTTTTAATTGATAATTCATTAGTGGATCATACAGAATAATTGTTCAGAATCAAAATAACCATTGCTTGATAGCTGTAAAATTTTCTAAGATTAATTGCTGTGCCTCAGGGGATCTTGATGGATTTATCTGATCAATGCGTAGATATTGCAGATAATAAGTTGCCAGAGCCGCCTGAGTACTGATTTTTAGCACACCATTTACCATACAATAGTCCCGTGTAAGCATTTCTTTTTGAAAAGCACTGAGTCTTGGATCTGGGATGATATGTAATTCAATGGAAGTATTCCAGGCTGTATCACTGTCGACCCCATGTTGAGAGGCTGAAATAATTTCAGGAACGTCATTGATTCTGGATAACACAAAATCTCTATACTCATTGTTTTTTCACAATGGGCACGAACATGCCAGCGGTAACCAGAATAAACCAAGGTTTGCGGGCTAATGATCCGTCCCTGCATTTTTTCTGACGTCATCGACAGATAGTCAAATTCTATACGATTTTTTTGTCGGCAGGCCTGAATAATGGGACGTATGAAGTCAGCTTTTACTTTTCGGTTGATTGGATGAATGACCTCAGTATTCGCTTGTAAAATATTTAAAGAACTAAAATGACTAATTAAATTTCTACGACTATTGAGCATCTGTAAATATTCATCCACTGTTCCTGAGTCAATACCGGTTGATAATTGATCGTAGGTTTATAACCCTTAAGTTGCTTATCATATTCCAAATTTTCCTGGCCAATCTCACGAATATGTTGATTTTAAAAAACTAAAGGGGAAAATTGATCACTCAAGTGCTGGTGCTCAATGTATTTGGGGAAAATTTCAGAGTGAGGGGAAATCATGTCAATTGGTAGGACAAATATTATCTCTATGTATTGCATCTCATCATAGTGGGTTAATTGATTGTCTTAAGCCTGATGGTAATAATGGTTTATTCAAAAAGAATAACGAAGTTGGATGAAGAAACACATAAAAACGAATGCCTGCAAAATGCCCCACATGATTATTTAGAAAAATTGGATTCTCTAGCGGATAAAAAGCTGATACAGGATGTGGCAAAGCAATTACAAAGAATTTTTGAATCTGAGAAGGGAAAGCCACCTGGAATGATCTCATTTTTTAATTTGGGATTTTGGACTCTGATGTTGTTCAGTTGTCTGATTGATGCTGATCGTATCAGTAGTGCTGATTTTGAATACCCTGAAAATAGCCAATACAGAAATAACACGCATATTGACTGGTCAATTCCTGCTTATCGTCTAGAACAATTTATTAGTCAATTCAAGGGTGAAAACCTATAGATGACTTACGTCGTAATATTTCAAAGACTTGTAAAATGAGAGCAACAGAAGCTCAAGGTATTTATACGCTCACAGTTCCTACAGGAGGTGGAAAAACTTATTCAAGCCTACGCTATGCACTTCATCATGCAAAACATCATAAATTGAATAGCATTATTTATATTATTCCATTTACCTCTATTATTGAACAGAATGCAGAAGCACTTCGAAAAGCAATTGAAGATGATAGTGATGAATATCCCTGGATATTAGAACAACATTCCAATTTGGAAACTGAGCAACAGAACTGGCATAGTAAGAAAAGTGTACCCTTTTGTAAAGACCGGTTTTAGTTAATTTCTTATTCTTTATTTTGCTTTTGTTTTTTGCTCCTTTTCTTTTGATGTTAAAAAAAATATCAATCTTTTTTATTTATTATTATTGCGCCGCAGGCACCCTAAATACACATCATAATTTGATGTAACGTAGTGTGGTCAAAGGGTGAATTCGTGTGGGTAAGCTGTTGCTAAATCGTCTTCTTGATTTATCAATGGCTTATCCATCATATTCCTGAGGAATGAAAGAAATTCACGCTTTGTCCACACCGGAGGCTACCAGTTCAGATGTTCAGGCAGCCTCCTTATAAAATACATCATCATTCATTGCCTTTGAATAGGCTTCATAAGGTGTAAAGTAGTCAATAGTTGAGTGTAATCTTTTTTTGTTATATTTATCAATATATTGAGCAATCCCTTTTCTGGCTTCATTTATGGTGTTGTAACCCTGGATGTATATATCTTCATATTTAATGCATCTCCAGAATCGTTCTATGCATATATTATCTAT
>JAUJGA010000056.1:0-1643 GCA_042095675.1 Gammaproteobacteria bacterium | reverse complement strand
TTGTTGTTGGCATATTGTAAACTGCATTAGCTACAAACGCTCGTGCTATAGTAGATCTATCACTTTCTACTCTACCAACCAGTGCATTAGAACTTAGTGTATCTTCTTCTACTCTTAATAATTCCAGAATGCTAATGAGTTGTTGCAGTTTTTCAGATATCTTACCAATATCTTCTACTATCCAAGGAAAAAGTGAGCCTTGTATTTGTTCCCATTTCTGTGCTAAAGTGTATCTTAACATACTAATACTCCAAGCTTTTTTGTTTTTGTTCGCAAACAAATTTGGCTTGGATTTTATTCAAAAACTAGCAATTCAGCTAAGAAACTCTCTTAAATTGTTAGTTTTGCAAGTACCTCTATATTGCTAAATTATTGTAACAACTTTTAATTTAAAGTACATTTTTATGAAAACTAACTATTATTCACTCATATTTAGCCTATTGATCTTTGTTTTAAGCTTATCACATAGCGTTTCAATGGCAGCAGAGGTGACTCAAAGACCTAAGCTTCCTCAAATACATGATATTCGAAATACATTGCAATTGGCTAAAGTACAAAATTTACCTATTTTAATTATGTTTGGTAGTGAAGAATGTCCCTTTTGTTATTTATTAAGAGAAGACTTTTTGGTACCGATGATTATTTCAGGTGACTATGTTGATAAAGTCATTATGCGTGAAATTTATGTTTCATATGGAAGAAAAATAATTGATTTTTCAGGGCAAACAATCAGCACACGAGAATTTGCTAATCGTTATAAGATTAGACTCTTTCCAACCACAGTATTTTTAGATTCGCAGGGAAATTCCCTGGAAAAAAATATTATAGGTGTTACGACCCCCTCTCTTTTTGGTGGTACATTAGATGATACAATTGATGAAGCATTGTTAATTGTGAAAGAATAAACTATTAAACAAAGAAGTATAGTATTTCCCAATAGTGGAATGAGTCTGAACAAAGTGGATTTTTCTCAATCCAAATATCAGTAGTAGTCTTATCCACATATCACATCCCTGAAATTGACCGGAGACGCTTGCGATATATCTCAAGGTCTATTTCTTGGGTTGTGGGTATGTGGATAAAGCGGACTTAGAGGCTAATTTCCTCTGTAGTTCCACTTAACTTATCTTTAATTCTCGTTTATCAATAATTGATTGAAATAGTGACATGCGAGCTTTTGCAGCCGTTGAGCCGATTGATTATCTGTCATTGCATAAGCAATTTTATCCATTATTTCAAAAATATTACCTTTCTTCAAATATTTTTCTGCTTCAGTCAGTGGTTTCAGCTTATCATAATGAGTCATCATGCTCGTATAAGGATATTTCTTTCGTTGTTTATCTTTTTTATCCGTGATAATTTCAGGGAAAAACAGGGTCTATGATAATTAATGTGAGGTTTCAGATATTGCTGATTAAACTCATCAATTAATGGTGCCCACTTTTGTGGGACTATGTTGATATCCCAGTATTTTCCTTACCACTGACTTATTTTTACTTTCAGCCAAAGCATTATCATTAGAGTATCGTGATCTTGATTTTGTAAATTCAAGAGCCTCTTGCAAAACTCAAGAGGCTAAATGTTAAAAATACTCCTGTCACGGAGTGACCGATTTTTTTATGATACTTGTACAGTTTTAACCG
>JAUJGA010000055.1:0-6197 GCA_042095675.1 Gammaproteobacteria bacterium | reverse complement strand
AAAAACACCTGCAGAAATATATGGTGTGATGAAAGAAGTTGCTCCAGAATTAAAACTGGCTGCATGATAGTAAAAATAATAATGGATATTTTATATCTTATTTTTTAATTGAGTTGTCTTGACAATGGGGTCCACAGTAGTATTGATGAAGAGGATCTTCCATTTTAGCTTAAATTAAGGGATAGATTGAGAATAAGGTGGTAGTTATACAGCCTTATTTTTTAAGAATGTATATTCGCCATCTTTATGCGGAAATGCTCCGCCGTTAACATCCATGCCACGCTATATGAAAACATCCATGTTTTTATAATCCCCAATGATGTCAACCACTTCTCTGCACACTCTCCCGTTGTATTTATCCTCACTTAGATGGTTGAAGATCAAAAGATAAATAGCAAAATAATAAAGCCATTGCCCTGCGTGCTTTATGTCGATGCGCTTTTTATTACGAGAGTATTCGCCTATTTTGGAGTAAAGGCCTTACTAGGCGAATACTCTAGTAGTAAATAACCGCCTCTAAAAAATAACCTGAGAACCTTCTTTTGCTTTAGCTCTTTCGCCCCCAGAGAGGAACATGATACGGGTAGTGATTGGTGAGGTGTTGTTGCTGTTTCTGGGCTTTTCGAAGCATGGAGGCTGAGCGACACATGGATGTGCTTGAGCGTCCCCGGAAACAGCAACAATACATCATCAATTACGGATAACTAACACCATTTCCGAACGTCCCATATTTAATGCGCCTCATCCCAATTATCACCAATACCGGTTTCAACAATTAAAGGCACTTTAAGTTCTGCCGCATTGCTCATAATACTGGTGATTTTTTCAACTGATTGAGCCAAAATACTTTCCGGAACTTCAAAAACCAGTTCATCGTGCACTTGCATGGTCATGAGAACTCCATCAAAGGGTGCTGATGGAGTCGCTTCTGATAATAACCATTGATCCATGTCCAGCATAGCTCGTTTGATAATATCCGCAGCACTGCCCTGCATTGGGGCATTTATAGCACTACGTTCTGCATATTGACGACGTTGTCCGTTACGTGAATTAATTTCAGGGATATATAGGCGACGACCAAAAACAGTTTCAACATAGCATTGTTCTTTGGCAAGTTCACGCATACTATCCATATATACTTTCACACCTGGGTAACGATCAAAGTAACATTCAATATAACCTTGTGCATCACCTCTGGTGATATCTAATTGTTTAGCTAAACCAAAGGCTGACATACCATAAATCAAGCCAAAGTTAATCGCCTTGGCACTACGTCTTTGATCTATGCTGACAGAATCTACATCAACACTGAATACTTCCGCTGCTGTCGCTCTATGTACATCTATGCCCTGCTCAAAGGCATTAAGTAATCCAGAGTCTTCTGAAAGATGTGCCATAATTCTTAATTCAATTTGAGAATAATCTGCTGCAACAATTTTTTTATTTTCTGGTGCGATAAAGGCCTGACGTATTTTCCTTCCCTGAGCTGATCGTATAGGTATATTTTGTAAATTTGGATCAGTAGATGATAAACGACCTGTTACTGCCACTGCCTGATTATAAGAAGTATGAACACGTTTAGTCTGACTATTTATTTGCAGAGGAAGTTTATCTGTATAAGTTGATTTCAGTTTAGCCAATGAACGATGTTCTAATATCAGCTTAGGCATAGGATAATCTAAGGCAAGTTCCTGCAAAACAGATTCTGCAGTTGAAGGTTGTCCCTTGGGGGTTTTTGATTTAATCGGCAGGCCCATTTTTTCAAATAAAATATTTTGGATTTGTTTGGGTGAAGCCATATTAAATGACTCCCTAACCATCTCAAAAGCCTCTGTTTCAATCTTCTTAATTTTTACTGCAATATCATGGCTTTGCTGGTGCAATAATTCTGCATCCACTAAGACCCCATTGCGTTCAATACGTGACAATACAGATACTAATGGTAATTCCACTGTTTGGAAAAGTTTTTTTAAACCTGATTTTTCCTGTAACTTAGGCCATAGAATTTCATGTAAACGTAAGGTGATATCTGCATCTTCTGCTGCATAGGGTGCGGCCTGTGCGACATGAACTTCATCAAAGCGTAATTGTTTAACGCCTTTGCCTGCAATATCTTCATATTTTGTAGTCTGGTATGCCAGGTATTTTAAGGCTAGAGCATCCATATTATGCCGGGTTGCTGTACTATCTAAGACATAGGATTCCAGCATAGTATCAAAAGCTATTCCCTGTAGATGGATATCATGATTAAGTAATACATTACGATCATATTTGAGGTTCTGCCCTACTTTTTTCTTCTGTGGATCTTCTAATAAGGGTTTCAACCGTAATAAGACTTCTTGTCTATCTAATTGATTAGGACATTCCATATCTTTATGAATTAAAGGGATATAAGCTGCTTGAGTAGTTTCTACAGAAAAAGAAATACCGACAATTTCTGCCTGCATAGAATTTAGCGAGGTAGTTTCTGTATCAAAGGCAAATAATTTACTTTGCTGTAGTTTATTTTCCCATAAATCAAAAGTTGGCCAATCAGTAATAGTGGTATAATCTCCTTTGGCATCATTTTGTGAAATAGTTTCGACTTCATCAATAAGTAATTCCTGTTGTGTACCACTAAACTCCTTAGTTAATAATTGCGAGAGCAATGTTTTGAATTCAAGTTCTGCATAGAGTTTTTTTAATTTATCATTATCCGGGCTAGTCATGCAAAGTTGGTCAATGCTTTCTGTTACTTCAACATCTAATTTAATGGTCACTAATTGATAGGATAATTTAAGTTGTTCAAGTGAAACTCGTAAGTTCTCCCCGACCTTTCCTTTAAAATTTTCAGCATGTTCAATAATATTATTCACAGTGTCATATTCAGCCAGCCATTTAACCGCAGTTTTAGGACCTACTTTTGGTACACCGGGCACATTATCAGAGGTATCACCAATTAATGATAAATAATCTATAATCTGATCCGGTCTGACACCAAATTTCTTTTCTACACCTTCAATATCCATAATCTGGTTTTTCATGGTGTCGACTAAAGAAACATGCTCATTAACCAATTGAGCCATATCTTTATCACCTGTAGAAACTACTACATTTAGATTCTGAGCTGCTGCTTGTACAGCTAAAGTGCCAATCACATCATCAGCCTCTACACCAGGAATTGCAATCAGAGGAAAACCCAGAGCTTTAATGACATCATGCAGAGGCTCAATCTGACAACGTAAATCATCCGGCATAGAAGCCCGGTTAGCTTTGTATTCAGGATACAGGTCATCACGAAAAGTCTTACCCTTGGCATCAAAAATCATCGCCACTCTTTGCGTGGAATAATCATTGAGCAAGCGCTTAAGCATATTGACTACACCATAAATAGCACCTGTCGGTACACCATTAGAATTAAGTAAGCCCGGCATGGCATGAAATGCCCGGTATAGATATGAGGAACCATCCACTAAAACCAGTTGATTATTTTTGCTGTTATTTTCTTTTGACTGTGTATCTGACATAAAACCTGTATTTCCTTACAATTTATAATATAGAAAGCTGATTTCCATCAACCCATGCTTGATTATTGGCTAAAAGTTTTAACCAGCCATTACGTTTAAACTCAGCAGTCACCTTGCTGGCACTTTCTGTGGTAATCCCTAATATATTGCCAATATCTTCACGTGTTGGCATATAAAAACTATCTTTATACTGTGATTTTTGCTTAAGTAGTAATAATAAGCGAGCCACTCGTGATTTGATTTTTCCTGTAGATAATTGTGTAATCCACAAATCGGCCATTGTTATGGTTTTTTTCCAGCGTTCCATTAATGCACCATGAATTCTTGGACTATTTTGTTGCAATGAACTGACCACAGAATGAGGTATACGACAAAGCTGAACCTGGTCAAGGCTAATTGCCTTATGCTTCGCACGATGAGAATCTAAACTTTCAATACCCAGTAGTTCTCCCTGTCCTAAAATTCTTACAATTCTCAATTTTCCATCAGGTAAATGCTGTACTAATTTTACCAGACCTGCACGAATAGTATAAACATGTTCAATATCTCCACCCTGTTCATAGATGGTAGAGCCCGAAATATAATCAATATCATCGATAGGTAGGTGTATTTGTTCAAAATCTGACTGCTGTAGCTCTGAAAATAAAACCAGGTGTCGAATTGAACAATTTTCACAACGCTCACTTCCCTGCAAGGCATTGTTAATTTGAGTTTTTTTCATATTTTATTATTCATAATTGAAATTTTTCAATGCAATTTAATGTTTTTGTGAATAGAATCTTTAAAAATTACTTTATTTTATGATTTTATGTTTTTATGTTTTTTCGAGTATAGACTGAACATGATAACAAAAATAATAAATAAAAATAATAAAAGTATTAGCAAACTTACTGTTTATGCAAATACTGAATAATTATAATAATAAGAAAAGATCCAATCGTATATGGTTGGAAATTTAATCAAAGAGGAAGTAAATGTCACTTATCAAAAAAGTGCCTGTCGTACTGTCTGCTATTTCTGTCAGTTTGTTAGGTTCACTATTTATCATCAACTCAGCCAATGCGAAAGCAGCCGGTTCTTCAGCTGATGAATCCATTCACCACGTTTCATCCACTGTATGTAAGACTTGTCACAAGAAAACTTACAAACAATGGAAAGGTTCTATGCACGCCAATAGTACCGCCTTCAATGATCCGATTCATGGTACTTTCTACCGTAAAGTTATCGGCGATCCTGGTAAGGAAGGTGTAAAAATGAAAAATGGTAAATACCCTGTGTGTTTACAATGTCATGCACCCAATGCCGCAAAAGATAAGGTCACTAAATTAGATTCCAAGCCTGCCTATGCAGAAGGTGTTAACTGTATTGCCTGTCACACTCTGAAAAAATACAATGGTATCAAAGGGAAAAACGGAAAACTGAACCTGGGTCTTAAAGCTTATGATTATGCCGATAAAATTCAGGGCACTGGGCGTAACTCCAATCATCTACTTACTGCATTAAAAGCCGGTGTGGATGAGTTTAGTTTTACTGATGGAGATGATGATAAAAAACCCAATCCACACTTAGTCGTCGATGGTAAAGATATTCCTTCTCTGCCAATGGAGAGTAACCCAAAGCAATTAAGAACTTCAGATGCCTGTATGGGTTGTCATGACAAACGTAATAACTCACATGGCACACCGCTTTGTGCAACCGGTGATGAATATATTGCCAGTAATGCCAAGGCCGATTGTCTTTCCTGCCATATGCCTACAAGCGGTGGAAAATCAGATCATAGTATGGGCGGCGGACATAGTTTAGCCATGCTGCAGCGTTCAGTTGTCTTTTATATGGAAAGTAAAAAAAACGGTGATAAAATCAAGTCTGTGATTACAATGCAAAATAAACAGCCACATACCATGCCTACTGGTGCACCATTTAGAAATCTGTATCTGAAAGTCACTGCCTACGATAAAACCGGTAATGTCGTTTGGGAAAATGCCAAAGGACATCCTGGTAAAACAGATAAAAAAGCATTCCTGAAACTGACTTTAGTGGATGCAGACGGCAAACCGACTGGTCCGCCAACCGCTAAAGCACAGGGTACAGATACACGTCTGAAAGCTTTTGAAACACGTGAATTGAACTATGATATTCCTGCCAATGGTGTTGTATTGGTTCGTTCCGAGCTTTACTACAACCTTCTATGGCCTGGACTGGTTAAGAAATTCAGCAAAAAGATCCCTGCAGATGTCACAGCACCCAAGTTGATAGCAACATCTGAAAACGCTCTATAAAAGAAGTTTAAGCAGGTGGTTCTGAGAACCACATGTTTGGCTTATACCCAGATTAGGAATCCAAAATTGGGGTTGGAGTCGGTATATCAAGGGGTAAGAAGCTGATTCCTTGATATACTGACTTCGACCAAAAATTGTCAAAACACACCTAAAAACAATCTCTTGAGTAGGGGGAAGTATGTATTTTCAATACTATAATGATCCCTTAAATTAAAACCAATTATAGAAAATTTTTATTCCAAATATTACAATTTACTAAAAATAATAGGTAGCTAAAATGAGTAAAAAACGAACAAGATATAGTGCGGAATTTAAATCAAAATTGGTTCTCGAACTTCTTGAAGGAGGAGAAACTTTAAATCAAATTGCGAGTAAATATGAGATATTGCCCAAAAATATGATGAACTGGAAG
>JAUJGA010000054.1:0-5000 GCA_042095675.1 Gammaproteobacteria bacterium | reverse complement strand
ATTAATCACTCTATTAGAGATAATATGAGATTGAGACAGATTAATTATCCACATTGAGAATTCATTGTTGATAATTAATCTATTTTTAATAGATTAATGCTCTTTAAAAAATTAGGAAGTAACCAACGCAAATGTATCTAGGTGATACAATTGTATTGATATCAATCATTGTTATCCCGATTGATATTAAAACAAAAAATATTGCCAAGGGTATGCGTCTACAAGCAGGAATAGCAGTGGTAAGTGCTCAGTGTGAAGTGCTAAGTAAGAGCGAAAGATAAGAGCGAGTCTTTTATCTTTTGATTTTACTTAGTAGTTAACACTACTCACGTAACACTGCTTTTCCAAAGTTCAATGTAGAAAAAAATAAAGTTCTGAAACAAACTGAATTGGAAGGTGTAAAAGCTGGAAGGTGAAGTTAGTTCTTAAGAAAGTTACGAAAAGTTCTGAACTCAGTCAGCTCTTGAAATTTAAGAGAAGAGTGAAGGACAAAGCGATCTTTATATAACACAATCTGTATTTATTCTTGAAACGAAAGGCCAAGAGTATTTTGTGATATATAGTCAAGAGATTAAGCGCATACGGTGGATGCCTAGGCGGTAAGAGGCGAAGAAGGACGTGGTAGTCTGCGATAAGTTCTGACGAGGTGACAAACATCCGTTAAAGTCAGAAATTTCCGAATGGGGTAACCCAGCTGTAGAGATACAGTTATCTTTATCTGAATACAATAGGATAAAGAGGCAAACGAGGGGAACTGAAACATCTAAGTACCCTTAGGAAAAGAAATCAATTGAGATTCCGTCAGTAGCGGCGAGCGAACGCGGATTAGCCCAAAAGTTTTATATGTGTTAGTGGAAGGCTCTGGGAAGTGCCACCATAGAGAGTGATAGTCTCGTACACGAAAGCATGTATAGAATGAATCTGAGTAGAGCGGGACACGTGATATCCTGTTTGAATATGGGGGGACCATCCTCCAAGGCTAAATACTCCTTACCGACCGATAGTGTACCAGTACCGTGAGGGAAAGGCGAAAAGAACCCCGGAGAGGGGAGTGAAATAGACCTGAAACCGTATGTGTACAAGCAGTGGAAGCAGACTTGTTCTGCGACTGCGTACCTTTTGTATAATGGGTCAGCGACTTAATTTCAGTAGCAAGGTTAACCGAATAGGGGAGCCGTAGGGAAACCGAGTCTTAATAGGGCGTCAGTTGCTGGTATTAGACCCGAAACCGAGCGATCTAGCCATGAGCAGGTTGAAGGTGCCGTAACAGGCACTGGAGGACCGAACCCACTTATGTTGAAAAATGAGGGGATGACTTGTGGTTAGGAGTGAAAGGCTAATCAAGCTCGGAGATAGCTGGTTCTCCTCGAAAGCTATTTAGGTAGCGCCTCGTATCTTACTCCAGGGGGTAGAGCACTGTTTCGGCTAGAGGGTCATACCGACTTATCAACCCGATGCAAACTCCGAATACCTGGAAGTACAATTACGGGAGACACACGGCGGGTGCTAACGTCCGTCGTGGAGAGGGAAACAACCCAGACCGCCAGCTAAGGTCCCAAAATCATTGCTCAGTGGGAAACGATGTGGGAAGGCATAGACAGCTAGGAGGTTGGCTTAGAAGCAGCCACCCTTTAAAGAAAGCGTAATAGCTCACTAGTCGAGTCGGCCTGCGCGGAAGATTTACCGGGGCTAAGCAATGTACCGAAGCTGCGGATGCCACATCTTAGGATGTTGGCATGGTAGAGGAGCGTTCTGTAGGCTGATGAAGGTGAACTGTAAGGTTTGCTGGAGGTATCAGAAGTGCGAATGCTGACATAAGTAACGATAAAGAGGGTGAAAGACCCTCTCGCCGAAAACCCAAGGTTTCCTGCTCTACGTTAATCGGAGCAGGGTGAGTCGGCCCCTAAGGCGAGGCAGAGATGCGTAGTCGATGGGAAACTGGTTAATATTCCAGTACTTTTTATAACTGCGATGGGGAGACGGAGAAAGCTATATCAGCCTGGTGATGGTTATCCAGGTTTAAGCTGGTAGGGAGTTGAATTAGGAAAATCCGGTTCAACATTAATCCCGAGAAGTGATGACGAGGCACCAAGGTGCTGAAGTGATAGATGCTCTGCTTCCAGGAAAATCCTCTAAGCTTCAGGTTATGAAAAACCGTACCCCAAACCGACACAGGTGGGTGGGATGAGAATTCTAAGGCGCTTGAGAGAACTCGGGTTAAGGAACTAGGCAAATTAGCACCGTAACTTCGGAAGAAGGTGTGCCCAAAAGTGTGAACTCCTCGCGAGGTAAGCACATGAGGGTTGCAGTGAAATGGTGGCTGCGACTGTTTATTAAAAACATAGCACTCTGCGAACACGAAAGTGGAAGTATAGGGTGTGACGCCTGCCCGGTGCCGGAAGGTTAATTGATGGGGTTAGCGCTTGCGCGAAGCTCTTGATCGAAGCCCCGGTAAACGGCGGCCGTAACTATAACGGTCCTAAGGTAGCGAAATTCCTTGTCGGGTAAGTTCCGACCTGCACGAATGGCGTAACGATGGCCACACTGTCTCAACCCGAGACTCAGTGAAATTGAACTTGCTGTGAAGATGCAGTATACCCGCGGCTAGACGGAAAGACCCCGTGCACCTTTACTACAGCTTTGCACTGAACTTTGAACCTACCTGTGTAGGATAGCTGGGAGGCTTTGAAACCATGACGCTAGTTATGGTGGAGCCACACTTGAAATACCAGCCTGGTATGTTTGAGGTTCTAACCTAGGCCCCTTAACGGGGTTGGGGACAGTGTATGGTGGGTAGTTTGACTGGGGCGGTCTCCTCCCAAAGAGTAACGGAGGAGCGCGAAGGTACCCTAATCCTGGTCGGAAATCAGGAGATTAGTGCAAAAGCATAAGGGTGCTTGACTGCGAGACAGACATGTCGAGCAGGTACGAAAGTAGGCTTTAGTGATCCGGTGGTTCTGTATGGAAGGGCCATCGCTCAACGGATAAAAGGTACGCCGGGGATAACAGGCTGATACCGCCCAAGAGTTCATATCGACGGCGGTGTTTGGCACCTCGATGTCGGCTCATCACATCCTGGGGCTGTAGCCGGTCCCAAGGGTATGGCTGTTCGCCATTTAAAGTGGTACGCGAGCTGGGTTTAGAACGTCGTGAGACAGTTCGGTCCCTATCTGCCGTGGGCGTTGGAGAATTGAGAGGAGCTGCTCCTAGTACGAGAGGACCGGAGTGGACGAACCTCTGGTGTTCCGGTTGTCACGCCAGTGGCATTGCCGGGTAGCTACGTTCGGAACTGATAAACGCTGAAAGCATCTAAGCGTGAAGCAGACCTCAAGATGAATTCTCCCTGACAGTTTAACTGTCCTGAAGGGTCGTTGAAGACTACGACGTTGATAGGTTGGGTGTTGAAGTGCAGTAATGCATGAAGCTAACCAATACTAATTGCCCGTGAGTCTTGACTATATATCGCAAAGTACTTTTAAGAGAAAGTGTTAATTGGGAAGTGTTAAGTGTTAAGTAAGAGCAAAAGCTGAAAGCGAAAGCTAAAAGTGAAAGTAAAGACTAATGCTAACAGGACATATTTAATGCAGAATATTTAAAGAACTGAATATATATTTTACAATGATGCTTGAAACGCATACACAAAGAAAGAAACAAATAATAGATACAAACATTGCAATGGTTACTTCCCATTTTTTTACAAGACATACTTGTAATAAGAATTCGAGAGAGAGAAACTTTTTTAGACTTTAGACTTTAGACTTTTCTCTCTTCTCAACAGTCTTTCCTGGCGGCCATAGAGACATGGAACCACCCGATCCCATACCGAACTCGGAAGTGAAACGTGTCATCGCCGATGATAGTGTGGGAGTTCCCATGCGAAAGTAGGTCACTGCCAGGTTTTTATGAGATCATTTTTGCTCTAGCAGCATCTCTGGTCGAGAGAAAGCTCAATCTTAGGATTGGGCTTTTTTTTGCCTATTATTTTTGTGGCTTTTATCCTATTATAAAACTATGAATAATGAATATCAGTTTTATCAATTGCTATGCAAACTTGATTCAATTAAGACGAATAAAGATCAACTACACCTTATTCAGTCACTAAAAGACAAAGGTCTTAATTTTGTTTCTCAAGATGATAAACTTATTCTTTTAGAACCTATCTCTCTACTTTCTATAGAAAAAATTATCTTTGGTCTGTCTAAAAAAGTAAATACAAAAATAGAGCATTTAGAGCTTGTCTATGAAACGGAATCTACTAATAAATGTATTGTAAATAAACCTATCAAACATTTATATTCTATTCTTGTTGCTGAATTTCAAAGTAATGGTCAAGGTAGACGGCAAAATATATGGTCTTCTCCTTTAGGTACAAACTTGTACTTTTCTATAAAGTTTAATTTAACAAAGCATGCTAATTCATCTTTTATACCTCTTATTACTGCACGTGCCATTTGCAAATCGTTCCAGAAATTAGGTATAAATGGAAGTAAAATTAAATGGCCCAATGATATTTATATTGATGGTGCTAAGGTTGCAGGAATACTAGCTGAAAATCGCTATTCTTCACCTAATAATAGTATTATTATTGTAGGTATTGGTATAAATGTTAATATGTTATCTCAGTCAAATATTGATCAAAAATGGACTAGCTTAAAATTATCTCAAAATAAGTCTTTTGATAGAAATATTATTTTGTCTAATGTTTTAAATTACCTTATATCAGAATTTGAAAATCTTACCCAATTTAATATTGATAGTTTTATTCAAGACTGGGAAAAATTTGATTTCCTTAAAGGTAAATCTGTTAAAATTACTGATGAAAAACTTGAGTATACTGCATTGGTTCATGGCATTGCTGATGATGGTTCATTATTAGTTGAATCAAACAATAAAATGCAGCATGTTTATTCGGGAAATGTATCTTTAAAATCTCCTGAATTCAAGTAATAAGTGCATGACCGGCTAACTCTTCCTGGCTAATGCCGGTTAGCTCTTCAAAA
>JAUJGA010000053.1:0-460 GCA_042095675.1 Gammaproteobacteria bacterium | reverse complement strand
ATTGTCTGTCGAAATTCTTGTGCTGTAGAAAAACATTTATTATTTCTCACATGTTCATTCATTACTTTCCAAAGCCGCTCTATCGGATTTAAATTTGGACTGTAAGGTGGTAAGTAATGTAGCTCAATATTGAGTTCTTTTTCCTTATCTTTTACTGCATTTGCTCTATGGTACGCAGTACTTTGGACCCCATTGTCAAGACAACTAAATTAAAAAATAAGATATAAAATATCCATTATTATTTTTACTATCATGCAGCCAGTTTTAATTCTGGAGCAACTTCTTTCATCACACCATATATTTCTGCAGGTGTTTTTCCGCCGTGAGTGCTGTGTGGCCTTTCGTGATTGTAGAACTCAAAATATTTCTTTAATGAGCTTTTCAGTTCATCAATACTTTGATAATCCTTGAGGTAAATTTCATCATGTTTCACACTCCGCCAGAGGCGTTCAATCATAAT
>JAUJGA010000052.1:0-554 GCA_042095675.1 Gammaproteobacteria bacterium | reverse complement strand
CCGCGTTAGACGCGCTCTACTTTGAAAAACTGAAGCATTAGTGTTAGCCTCGTTGTATAGGTCGAGCAAAGCACCTTTTAGCTCGTAATAATCACCACTTTTGATCCCCGCTGAAGCAAGAACATCATCGATGACAACATTAAGATTTTGGTCATATCGAGTGTCAATTAAATCTCCAAAAACTCTAGGGTCTTGCATACTCTGAAATAGAACACCATACTCCAAATCACTCTTACGTCATATTCCCTTATTGAGAGCGTTAAAGAGCCAGAGCTCAGAGCAAAGAAAGGCCGGAGTAATACTCTATACCTATTACACTTCAAGATGCAGAAATTAGCACCTGAAAATTATCATTAATTCTACTTCCTAAACTATCAACAATCTGAGGGAGTTTTTTGTCAAAAAAATCATCAATTGTCTGTCGAAATTCTTGTGCTGTAGAAAAACATTTATTATTTCTCACATGTTCATTCATTACTTTCCAAAGCCGCTCTATCGGATTTAAATTTGGACTGTAAGGTGGTAAGTAATGTAGCTCAATATTGAGTTCTTTT
>JAUJGA010000051.1:0-2384 GCA_042095675.1 Gammaproteobacteria bacterium | reverse complement strand
CTAACGCCTTAATAACTGGCGTGTAGGTTGGTGTTATTTTTGCAGGTTTTTCTTTTGCAAAAATGATGACAACCGTAATACGTCCAGTTGATTAACTTGTTAGATTATAGTTTGTACATATGCCAAAGCAATGCTTAATGTAACAATAGAACAAACTGTAGAAATAATAGTTCCTGTACTCACCACATCTTCACATGCTAAATATTTCTTTGAAAAAATGTAAGCGCTAATTCCCGTAGGCATCGCAGATGTAAGGATTGCTACCGCTCCCCACAAAGGTGACACAGAAAAAACATGACACGAAAAGAACCAAACCAATATCGGTAAACAAACATTTTTAAGGGCGACCATTATCAATGCAGGTTTTATGTGTCCCTTAATGTGATATTTGTTCATTGATGCTCCGAGGACAAAAAGAGCTACTGGAATAGCGCTTCGACTAAATAATTCAAGCGATTCATGAATAGGCGGATACAAACCAAAATTAGAAATATTTACAATAATCCCAGCAATTAAACTACCTGTTATAGGGCTCTTTAAAAGTTGTTCTAGCAGCCTCTGAATATGTAACATGAATGAATTTAATGTCAATGAATGACGTTCTGCCACTACGATACCAAAACAGAATAAAACTAAATTATGTACAGAAATGATAACGAATAATGGTAACAGTGCTTTATTGCCCAATGAATAAACACATACAGGAATTCCAATGATCGTGGCATTAGAGTATGAGCAGCCCATACCAAATACACTCTGCTCTGACGAAGAAAAACCTAATAAATATCTACTAATAAAAATGCTTAATATATAAACAAGTATAACGGACAAATAAAATGCTGATAAAAATCCCCAATCCATTTCGTCTGGAATAGTTGCCGTTGCAGTGCCAATAAAAAGTAGCGAAGGAACAAGGTAGGAGAAAGCAAACTTTGCTATTGAGTCACAGTCCGCCGTAGAAAGCCAGCCTCTTCGAGCCGTACAGAAGCCCATTAACGGAATAAGTAAAATTGGAAAAATAACTTCGAATACTTCCATGTTTATTGAATCTCCTTTGCTGAATTCAGCGAGTGGAATCTAACGCCTCAAATCACCGGCAGGCAAAGCGTAGCGTGTTTTTGTGCAATAATCGAGCGATAGCGAGAGCACAAAAAGGCGCGTAGTTTTGCCTGTCCGAGTGAATTTGAATTGTTATGTTTTTCTTGGACAAGATCGACTTAATTAGTATCAATAGCATTAATGTGACCCTTCTTTAAGCTCTTTCATTTTTAAATTTTTCCCTAACTTCATCTTCGCACTTGTGACAAGCAAAATACTCAATTTTTTCCATGTCACCTGTAACGAATTCACTACAATTAGGACAACTAATTGCACCCCAACCACGATCAAAGCAAGAAACACAACTCCATAAACCATCAATGTAAAATACAGAAGGCTTCGGATAGTCACATGTGTGGCAAAATGCAACATTAGGCGCTCCTTCCTCCCACCAATCATCACCTTCGGTATATTTTTTATTACACTCTGCTATTAAGTTATCTGTTTCTATTTTTTCATTACAGTGAGGGCATTGTTTAATAAATTTGTTAAAAAACTCATATTCCTCACCACATTTTGAGCAAGGCAAAGTTTCAGCTGTTTTTGTTACAGAAACTCCTCTGGCTCCGCAAACTAGACAAATATAATCAACGCCCCACTCATGTTCATCTGAACCTATTCCAGCTTCCATTTCACAATGATTACAAACTAATATCTTTAAACCTTTTTTTCTTTCAAAATCTATTTCACTTTCTAATGCAACAAAACGTGCTTTAATAAATGCACGTTGCTTCATCATAAGTTTATTTAGCCTTTTAATTTCATCCAGATATGACTCAAAAGTTACTTTCCATTTTTCTGTTAATATTTGGTGCAAGTAGTGCCAGGATTCCCATTGCTCTACGACAACTGTAACTTTATTTATGTCACTATAACCAGTGTGTGAAAAATGCACTATCTGGTTTCTGTGTTCTCCCAACGCTTTAAATTTATTTACTGTATTATCATCAATCTTTTCTTTCAAGATGTTGGCTATTCTTTTAACTGATTCATTAAGAAACACTGAGTGGAAGTCACCAACCTGAAAGCTGTCAAAATTAGCCAATTCTGGTTTAGTTACTATCAGAGTCCAATGCTCTTTCATTAACCTTGCTTTAAGAAAAAGCTCAATAGCAGTATAGAAATCTACAATTGAGTTTTTTGGTCTTTTATCCAAATCATCAACTGCTGAATCTACAAAATCAATTGCGTTTGTGACTAAAGAGTCAAACATTTCTTCTTTAGATTGCTTTACCTGTGTAATGAATTTACGTGACATTTCTTAATCTCTGTATTAAACATAACGA
>JAUJGA010000050.1:0-798 GCA_042095675.1 Gammaproteobacteria bacterium | reverse complement strand
CACAAAGTTACTTTGTTGAAACGATTGGAAATGCAAATGAAGAAACAATTAGAAAGTACGTTCAAGAACAGCTAGTTGAGTAAGATCAAAAAGAAAGACATTCAGACCAGCTGGACTTGTTTTAAAACTCGGTCGCTTGCGACCGAGATATTTATCCAACAATTTTATCCTGAATGGGAAAGACAACAATTAGAGTCTGGAAAAAAGAGGCGTAGAAAGAAAGGTTTTATGACACCCAGTAAAATAATGACGATTGTTATTCATTTTCAGCAATCAAATTATAAAGATTTTAAAAATTATTATTTGCGACATGTACATCAATATTTACGTAAAGAATTCCCAAGATTACTCAGCTATATACGTTTTCTTGGAGTGATGCCAAGAGTGTTAATTCCACCCTGTAAAGTGTACCCTTTTATAAAGACCAGTTTCAGTTAATTTATTATTCTTTATTTTGCTTTTGTTTTTTGCTCCTTTTCTTTTGATGTTAAAAAAATATCAAGCTTTTTATTTATTATTATTGCGCCGCAGGCACCCTAAATACACGTTTTGTCCACACTGAGATCACCCGTTCAGATGTTCAGACTGCCTCCTGATAAAACACATCATCATTCATTGCCTTTGAATAGGCTTCATAAGGTGTAAAGTAGTCAATAGTGAGTGTAATCTTTTTTTGTTATATTTATCAATATATTGAGCAATCCCTTTTCTGGCTTCATTTATGGTGTTGTAACCCTGGATGTATATATCTTCATATTTAATGCATCTCCAGAATCGTTCTATGCATATATTATCTAT
>JAUJGA010000049.1:0-856 GCA_042095675.1 Gammaproteobacteria bacterium | reverse complement strand
AAACGCACATTGCCTAAGGGTAAAATGTATAAAGAAGTTGGTTTTGAAAAGCGTCAGGTCTTTGATATTTATGTTTCACGTTTAGTCACAGAATATCAGGCACAGGTATTGGAAGATGACTCTGAAAAACGTTATGTTGCTTCTTTTCCAGAAGGAGTCACCAAAGCAGTCCAATATGGAAATACATTAAAAGCCCATGCAGTTTATATGTCACAATATCAATTGTTACCTTATAAACGGATAGAAGAATATTTTAACAGAGCGTAGCGAAAATCTCGGGGGCTTGCCCCTGTCTATATTATTCAGTACATGGAACTTCAAAGAAATACGCATCATGTCTTTAGGCTAATGTATCATTTTGTCTGGATACCAAAATATAGGTATAAAGTTTTTATGGAGCCTTATCGTACAACGATGAAGGCGATTATTCAGAAAATTGGATATGATTACGATATTGATATCGTTATCGTTGAGCTTGAAATGCCAGAAGATAATATTCATATGGTTATCAGGAGTATAACAAGGCAATCACCTAGTGGTGTAACGCAAATAATAAAAAGTATTACAGCTCGTGAATTTTTCAGGATTTATCCTGAAATTAAGAAAAAATACTTCTGGGGCGGTAAGTTGTGGATGCAAATTTACTTTGTTGAAACGATTGGAAATGCAAATGAAGAAACAATTAGAAAGTACGTTCAAGAGCAGCTAGTTGAGTTAGATCAAAAAGAAAGACATTCAGACCAGCTGGACTTGTTTTAAAACTCGGTCGCTTGCGGCTGAGATATTTATCATTTAGCCTCTGGAGTTTTGCAAGAGGCTCTTTAATTAATTAAAAACTTCTAAGGCCTATAATGTT
>JAUJGA010000048.1:0-534 GCA_042095675.1 Gammaproteobacteria bacterium | reverse complement strand
TTTTTGTCAAAAAAATCATCAATTGTCTGTCGAAATTCTTGTGCTGTAGAAAAATATTTATTATTTCTCACATGTTCATTCATTACTTTCCAAAGCCTCTCTATCGGATTTAAATTTGGACTGTAAGGTGGTAAGTAATGTAGCTCAATATTGAGTTATTTTGCCTTATCTTTTACTTCATTTTCTCTATGGTACGCAGCACAATCTAAAATTAGATGAATTCGTTTATCGCTAGTATCATGCAGACGTAACTCACTTAAAAATTGTTGAATAGTTTCACTGTTTACTTTGTCATAGCGTTTTACTTTGGCATCTGCTATATTGTTCAATTCCACTGCACCAATAATATTTAAACGTGTACGACTACCTGTGGTTTCAATGGCTTTATCCTACCCTTTTCTTATCCAACCACAACTCACTTTTGTTGCTTGTGTTGGGTGCATAGCATCCATAAACAATATCGTTTCATCAGTTAATTGCGAATTTAAATTATTATACTCTTTAATAAATTTAGCTTGCTTTTGAGTATCAAAT
>JAUJGA010000047.1:0-401 GCA_042095675.1 Gammaproteobacteria bacterium | reverse complement strand
TATCTCGGCCGCAAGCGACCGAGTTTTAAAACAAGTCCAGCTGGTCTGAATGTCTTTCTTTTTGATCTAACTCAACTAGCTGTTCTTAAACGTACTTTCTAATTGTTTCTTCATTTGCATTTCCAATCGTTTCAACAAAGTAACTTTGCATCCACAACTTACCGCCCCAGAAGTATTTTTTCTTAATTTCAGGATATATCCTGAAAAATTCACGAGCGGTAATACTTTTTATTATTTGAATTACACCACTAGGTGATTGCATGGTTATACTCCTGATAACCATATGAATATGATCTTCTGGCATTTCAAGCTCAACGATATCAATATCGTAATCATATCCAATTTTCTGAATAATCGCCTTCATCGTTGTACGATAAGGCTCCATAAAAACTTTATGCCTA
>JAUJGA010000046.1:0-363 GCA_042095675.1 Gammaproteobacteria bacterium | reverse complement strand
TCCAATCGGTTCAACAAAGTAACTTTGTGTCCCCAACTTACCGCCCCAGAAGTATTTTTTCTTAATTTCAGGATAAATCCTGAAAAATTCACGAGCGGTAATACTTTTTATTATTTGCATTACACCACTAGGTGATTGCCTGGTTACACTCCTGATAACCATATGAATATGATCTTCTGGCATTTCAAGCTCAACGATATCAATATCGTAATCATATCCAATTTTCTGAATAATCGCCTTCATCGGTGTACGATAAGGCTCCATAAAAACTTTATGCCTATATTTTGGTATCCAGACAAAATGATACATTAGCCTAAAGACATGATGCGTATTTCTTTGAAGTTCCATGTACTGAATAATATA
>JAUJGA010000045.1:0-763 GCA_042095675.1 Gammaproteobacteria bacterium | reverse complement strand
ATCATCATTAATTCTACTTCCTAAACTATCACCAATCTGAAGGAGTTTTTTGTCAAAAAATCATCAATTGTCTGTCGAAATTCTTGTGCTGTAGAAAAATATTTATTATTTCTCACATGTTCATTCATTACTTTCCAAATCCTCTCTATCGGATTTAAATTTGGACTGTAAGGTGGTAAGTAATGTAGCTCAATATTGAGTTCTTTTGCCTTATCTTTTACTGCATTTGCTCTATGATACGCAGCATCATCTAAAATTAGATGAATTCGTTTATCGCTAGTATCATGCAGACGTAACTCACTTAAAAATTATTGAATAGTTTCACTGTTTACTTTGTCATAGCGTCTTACTTTGGCATCTGTTATATTGTTCAAGTCCACTGCACCAATTATATTTAAACGTCTACGACTACCTGTGGTTTCAATGGCTTTGTCCTGCCCTTTTCTTATCCAACCACAACTCACTTTTGTTGCTTGTGTTGTGTGCATAGCATCCATAAATAATATCGTTTCATCAGTTAATTGCGACTTTAAATTATTATACTCTTTAATAAATTTAGCTTGCTTTTGAGTATCAAATTTATGAGGGAATCCCTTAGGCTGCTTGTAAGTAAAACCATGCAGGTGAAGCCATTTATTTAAACCGGAAATGCTAAAGCGTACCTCACATATTGCCCAAATATAATCAACTATTTGATAGGAATAACGATAAGTTTTCTCTTCAAGGTGATTAACTATTAATTCTGTTTGTTCAGTACTTAAAT
>JAUJGA010000044.1:0-1014 GCA_042095675.1 Gammaproteobacteria bacterium | reverse complement strand
GTCATGAAGTAATTGCAGAATCACTTGATCGTTCATAGAGTTCAATTACAAGAAAAATTGCACGTAATACAGGCTTGAGAGGATATCAGCATAAACAAGCCATAAAAAGACCATAGAGCGCCATCAGAACAAATTTAAAGCCGTAAAAGTCACAAATGAAGTCAAAGACACAATCAGTGATTTACTTACAAATGACTGGAGTCCAGAACAAGTATCTGGCTGGCTAAAAAAGAAAACAGTCTGTCACTACATCATGAAACAATTTATCAATATATTTTATCAGATAATGCTGTTGGGGGTGTTTTGTATAAGCATTTAAGGCATCAAAAGAAGACTTATAGAAAGCGCTATGGCTCTTCTAATAAGCGCAGTAAGAACGGTATCCCTGATAGTGTTGATATTGATGAAAGGACAGATGTTGTCAATAGCAGAGAGCGTGTTGGTGATTGGGAAGCAGATACCATTATTGGTAAAAATCATCGTGGGGCGATATTCACACTGAATGAAAGAAAATCCAAATTACTACTGGCTATGCCAACTGGAACAAAATCTGCTCGTTCAGTCACTGATGCAATAAAAAATTTATTTTCTCCCATTGAAAAATTTATAAAAACAGTAATATTTGATAATGGTAAAGAGTTTGCGTACCACAAAGAAATAGCCACTGCTGTACCATCCCACTCTTTCCTCTAGTATCAGAGAGCAAATATACGTACCGGAATCAATATAAGTCATTTATTTAGGCTCTGTTCATGTTAAGTGTTGGTAAATTCCTACTGAGCTAAAGAGTAGTTGTTCAGGTGTTAGATAAATATCTCGGCCGCAAGCGACCGAGTTTTAAAACAAGTCCAGCTGGTCTGAATTTCTTTCTTTTTGATCTAACTCAACTAGCTGTTCTTGAACGTACTTTCTAATTGTTTCTTCATTTGCATTTCCAATCGTTTCAACAAAGTAACTTTGCATCCACAACTTACCGCACCAGAAGTATTTTTTCTTAATTTCAGGATAAATCCT
>JAUJGA010000043.1:0-8390 GCA_042095675.1 Gammaproteobacteria bacterium | reverse complement strand
CCTTTTCATGTTCAGCTTCTTTGTTTTCTAACTTTTTGGAAAAACTATCGGCTGCACCCGCTAGTAACTGCTTTTTCCAATTATTGATCTGTGTACTATGAATTCCAAATTCTGAAGCAATTTCAGCAATACTTTTCTGACCTTTGATGGCTTCAATGGCCACTTTTTCTTTAAATTCATTGCTGAATGATTTTCTCTTTTTACTCATTTTTAGGTTTCACATTTGGTTAGGTCTTATATCTTAACCTATTGTCCAAATCTTGGGGTCCACTATAGTCTTCTCGTATGTTGATTTGTGGTAAAACCATTATACTTGATTGCAATGTTGCTTATTTTTTAATCATGAAAGATCAACAGCCTCTAGTGTTAAGTGAAAAAGATCAATGCTTGGCTAATAATTCATCTATATGATTTTTTTATAATAAATCATATAGATATTCAACATTCATCTCTTAAAATGTGCTAAATTAGGCATAAATTCTACTTTCTATCCATTTAGACTCTAATTTAAAAGATTATATCATCAAATAATGAATCAGCAGACCATAGATAATGCACATTCAGTCGGTGTTTTGATGTTACAGGCAAGACAGCTGGCTGCCAACTATCGTCGTACCACTGGAAAAACATTGGTTGGTGTGAGTGGTGAGCTTGCCGTGTATGATGCTATACGTTTACTTAATCTGGCACCTGAAGCCAATCAAATTGGTTATGAGGCAGTAGGTACTAAAAACTCCGGTGATCTGGAAGGTGATAATGTTCAGATCAAAGAACGTACTATTTTCAATGACTCAAAAAATAAAAATGCTCAGCGTCTGGGACAATTCAAAATGGAACAGGCCTGGGATGGTGTTGTTCTGGTTCTTATGGATGATGATTACGAATCCTTTGAAGTGTATGAAATAGATCGTGCAACCTTATCTGATAATGTTTTAGATTCCAGTAGTAAAAAAGCCAAAAAAGATGCGATGACTGTGGCACGCTTAAAAAAAATAGCAACTTTGTCCTGGAGTCGTCAATGGATCGACGATGGCGTGGAAGAAGCATTATAATACTTATTAATAATCCTCATGAAAATACTCGCTCTTGAAACATCCACAAATGCCTGTTCTGCTGCTCTGATTGATGGGACACAACAAAGCCATAGCTGTATAGAACGTTTTGAAATTGCCCCTAGAATGCATACACAGCTCATATTACCTATGATTGACTCTGTCCTGAAAGAGACTGGATTTGATATAAAAGATGTGGATGTACTGGCCTTTGGGCGTGGTCCTGGTGCTTTTACCGGAGTACGGGTTGGAACAGGGGTTATTCAGGCACTCTCTTATGGTGCTGCCATTCCTGTCGCTCAAATTTCATCATTAGCCGCCTTGGCTCAAAGGGCTTATCAGCAGAGTCAGTTGCAGATAAAAAAAATATTACTGGCTAATGATGCCAGAATGAAAGAAATTTATTTTTCTGCCTATGAATTAGTTGATGGCTTTATGCTTAGTATTGGCAGTGAAGAGGTGATGAAGCCTGAGAACCTTGGTCAGTATTTGAGTCAGCAATCTATTTCAATTGATAATTCATTTTTTCAGGTAGGCAATGCATGGTCTGAATACTCACAACAGCTTATTGATGCTTCTAAGCAATGTAGTTCATTCAGCTTTACAGAAGAACTCATTTATCCTCATGCTAGGGAAATTGCCTATCTGGCTTTTAAAGAAGCTACAGAAAATAAACTACTTGAAGCAGAAGATGTCATTCCTGTTTACCTAAGAAATAATATAGCTAAAAAGAAAGAGTTAAGAGTTAAGACTTAAGAAAGATCCAGAGTCAGAAATAGCAGAAGTAAAAATTCGATTCATCACATTATTGCATACTTGGTTTTTGTAGGGAAGAATGAATTTCCACCTGTAGGATTTATTCGATTATTTGTTTGATTATCAATGTAATAACTAGCTATTCAGGAATTAACTTTAAGTTGGTTATAACTTAATTGTTACCGCTTCAGATGACCGTTTTGCTTTTTCTCTAGCCTCATCAACTGAACTACCTAAAGCCAAAGTAACTCCCATTCTTCGTTGAGTTTTTACTTTTGGTTTTCCAAATAATCTAAGCTGTGTATCATGCTCAAGTAAAGCTTTTTCCAGATTCCCAAACTCAACTTGATCAGATTCACCATCAACCAGGATTACAGAAGAAGCACTATAACCAATCTAACGAATGGCAGGAATGGGTAATCCTAATATAACACGGACATGTAAGGCAAATTCAGAAAGATCTTGAAAAATTAAAGTCACCAGCCACCTAAACTATTCGTGATTTATTCTTCTTTAGTTTGTGCGAATTGAAAGGCTGAAGTTGAAATGCCCATTTCTTCAGCAGCAAGCCTTCTAATACTTTCACGATTCATGGTTAAATTAGCAGCACGAGCTGTAGGTATCACATTAAAGCCTTCCTGCTCTAATTCGATCAGGGTCTGGGTAGCAATAGCTTCAATTTCAGGCACGATATAATGCGGTTGTTCCTGCTCAATGATTTGACGTAAGGCATTCGCATCGAGCATATTAATGATATGAGAACGATGTGCAACTTGCATGGCTGGAGCATCCTTATAACGATCCAGTACAATGACTTCTACACCAAAGCGTTGTAGTGACGTGGTCAACCTTTTCCGGACACCCCAGTTAAGCTGCTTTCTTTAATTCTAACTTTTGCATTTCATAATTATTCGGGCTCATATCGTTTAAATATGAATGAATTCGTTTACTGTTATAAAACATCGATATGTACTGCAAGATATCCTGCTGTGCTTCGTATCTTATTTGATAATTCTGCCAATGAACACGTTCTTGTTTTAATGTACCAAAAAAGCTTTCTAGCACGGCATTGTCCCAACAATCACCTTTACGACTCATGCTTCCTCTAACACCATGAGCTTTCAGTAATTGCTTAAAAGCTTTACTGGCATACTGTGAACCACGATCTGAATGATGAATTAAATCTTCTTCTGGCTGGCGTTGCCAAATATCCATTGTCAATGCATCACAAACCAACTGTGCTTTCATTCGAGAACCCATACTCCAGCCAACCACTTTACGTGAATAAAGATCGATCACTACAGCTAAATATAACCAGCCTTCCTGAGTACAAATATAAGTTATGTCTCCAACATAAACCTGATTGGGTTGTAGCACATCAAAATCACGTTTAACCAGATTATCAACTAATGGTACTTTATGATTACTATTAGTTGTTACATTGTATTTCCTGCGACGGCGGACTTTTACATCCGCCTCTTTCATCAGCTTTCTTGTCTTATCACGACTTACTGGAAACCCCAGAGCATTGAGTACTTCTTTAATTCTACGGCTTCCATACGTATAACTAGAGCTTCTACCAATATTCTTTACCCAGTACAACATATCCAGACGTAATTCATCATTTTTGCTTTTTTTCTGGAATGCATAATAACCACTGCTTTTCACACCCAAAACCTGACACTGCAGGCTAATTGGCCAGGTATTCTTATTTTGGGTAACAAACGAATACTTCACTTCGTTTCTGCTGCAAAGAATACCTTCGCCTTTTTTAGGATGTTTTTCTCCATTTCAAGACGTTTTACTTGTTGTTTGAGTTTTTTTATTTCTGTTTGTTCTGGTGTTAATTTACCATTACCCCGAAAAGCATGACCATTATCAGATTGTTGATGCTCTATTACCCAACGTCCTAGCATGGTAGGATTTATTTCCAAGCTTCTAGCCGCTTCTACACGACACGGCTATAACCCTGTTCAAGAACCAGACTTACAGCATCCAATTTGTATTTTTTTGAATATTTTTTTCGTATTGTCATTTTTCACCTCAGTTAAGTTAATTATGCTTAACTGAGGTGTCCATGTCTATTAGACCATGTCACTGTGATACAAAACTCCTTATGAAGTTTTTGAAGAACTAACCTGCATTAGCCAGGAATAGTTAACCGGTCATGCTCTTATTACTTGAATTCAGGGGTGTTTTTATTAATGATATTGTTAAAAACACTGCAGATCAGGCCATGGTAAAGTCGATTAAGGAAATTGGACATTTCTGGGTATGAAAACAATCGCAGAGTTTGTTGAAAATAATGAGATTATCGATGTGCTTAAAGATATTGGCGTTGATTATGCTCAGGGTTATTGGGTTGAAAAACTTTTCCTAATGACAGAATATAATTTATCTAGTTAGCTTATCCCTTCTTTAGAAGGGGGCACAGGATAAGTACTTTTACGAACTTCGTTCTAAAGTACTAAAAGTAAGATCAAGAACAATTTACTCCCCGAAGGAAGTGACATTTCTATGATTGAGCATTAACTATTTCACCATTGACTGCTTTGCTATCATTGCCCATTAAATATAAATAAGCATTCATGATATCTTCAGGCTTTGGTAAGGCACTAGGATCTTGACCGGGATAGGCATTGGCTCTCATATTGGTGGCAACTGCTCCAGGATTAATACTATTAAAACGGATAGGTGTATTCATTTCCATCTCATCAGACAGAATCTGCATCATATTATCACCCGCAGCCTTACTGATGGCATAGGCTCCCCAATATGCCTTACCTTTAATACCTACATCGTCAGTGGTAAACATAACTGAAGCAGCTGTTGATTTTTCTAATAAGGGGAGACAGGTTTTGGTCAGCATATATGGTGCATTTAAGTTCACCTGCATAATTTTCCCCCAATGAGCCATATCAAATTGAGAAATCGGCATTAGAGTACCCAATAAAACTGCATTATGTAAGATTCCATCTAAGTGACCAAATTCATTATTCAGAGTCATCTGCATGTCTTCAAAATCTTTGGCTGTAGCCCCTTCAAGATTCATGGGGTATATGGCGGGCTTAGGTCCATTGGCTCGTTCAATCGCATCATACACAGCTTCAAGCTTGGCAATGGTTTTACCCAATAATATGACAGTGGCACCATATTGAGCAAAGCTTTTAGAGGCTGCTTTGCCAATTCCATCACCGGCACCAGTTACCAGAATAATACGATCTTTTAATAATTGCTCAGGTGCAGAATAATCAAACATGATGGATCCTTTAAAGAGATTAAATAATCTTGAAATTTTACCACAAGATGGCTCAGGCTTAACTATTTTGTTGAATAATTTCTCTGGCGGCCAGGACACCACTTTTAACAGCACCTTCTAATGTTGAAGGATAGCCTGTATCAGTATAGTCGCCCGCCAAATAGAGTCCAGTCATAGAAGTGTTATTTTTAGGACGTTGTTGTTCAATATCTACATGACAACTGAAAGTGGCTCGTTTTTCTCTAATAATTTTGTACTCTAAAAAATCAGGTAAGCTATTAATAATATATTTTAATTCCTTATGAATAATATGAACTAATTGAGAAGAGGGCAGTTGTGTATGTTTGCCAGGGCCACTGATAATAATGGCAATTAATCCGTCTTGTCCGTTTAAAGAACGGTCAACTGCCCATTGTGAGATGATATTTTGAGATAAACTAAAAAAACCAACCATTCTATGAGGTAGCTGGATATGTTCAGGATATTGAATATAAATAGTATAAATGGGTTCATAACTGTATAAAAGAGAAGCCTGTTTTGGGATTAAATCAATTTGTGCTGTACTGTCTTTCAATAGTTTATCAGTGATATATGCAGGTGTGGCCAATACCAGATGCTGACTTTGATAGTTATTATTACCTGTTTGAATAGAAAATTTATATGAATGTTCTTTATCTATAATATGATGTACTTTAATTTGAGTGACTTTTTCTCGACAGTAAATTGAACTGCCATGGTCTTTTATATACTTAATGGTTGGTGAGCATAAAACTTGAGATAATTCTTTTTTAAAAAATAATAGATTAGAATCTTCAGTTTTTTTTGTAAAACTATCTTTGAGTACATTTAAAAAAATCTGTGCTGATGCATATTGTATAGGCGTATTCATAGTAGCCAAACAAAGAGGTCCCCAAAGTATTTTAATCAAATCTTCTGATTGATTATGTTGTGTTAATAGTTGTTTTACACTTAAGTCTTTTTTTAACTTATATTTATAACTATATAATTTTAAACAAAAAACTATTGATTTTAATCGTTCACAAAAAGATAAGCATGTGAGCTTTAATAGAGCATAAACCAAGTGTAATGGAGCAGGCAGTTGAGTGGTCTGAAGATGATAGGAGCATTTTTCAGGTGAAAACATATTCAGCTCAAGTGGGCTGCGTTCCAAAATATCTGCTTCATCTAATTGTAGAATTGAAAAAATCTCACGTGTAATATGATAAGCACCGAGCATGATGTGCTGACCATTATCAAGTACTAATTTGGAGTTTTTATTCTCAATTGTACGTGCACGACCACCAATGTTCTGAGCAGACTCAAGTAAGGTAATCTGATATCCTGCATTTATTAGGGTAATTGCACAGGCAAGACCACTCCATCCGGCACCGACGATAATAACTTGATTATCAGCCTTCAGTTCTGCATTATCGGTTGGCATTAAGTTTATATTCTCTTCGCGCCGTGGTCCATGCAATCCAGAGTTTTTTAATTTTACTGATTTTCACTCTTTGAGACATGACGGGATAATGTGTTTTTTGAATTTTCTTCAATAAGGCATAATAAATTTCAGCCATAATAATCCCGCTGCGTTGTTGATATCTATCACATTCTTCGAGACTGGTAAAAGCTTTTGCATAATACTCATCGGCTCTGGCCGCTTGAAATTCAAATAAGTGTATAGTATTTTGATTGTTTTCACCATTACCATTAAGCAACATCTTTTTATCTACTTTAAAATTCTTTAATTCATCTTGTGGAATATAAATACGTCCACGTTGTGCATCTTCTTTGACATCTCGCAGGATATTGATGAGTTGTAAAGATATTCCCAGATTTTTAGCATAGTCTTGTGTAGATGGCCGACTATAGCCCAGTATTTCAATAGTGAGCAGACCCACAACACCGGCAACCCTATAACAGTATAGAGAAAGTTCATTAAAGGAATTATATTGTGCTTTATGGATATCCATTTCCATACCATCAATCAGTTCCTGAAAGTATTTTTCTGGCAATGGATAATTTTCAAGAGAAGTTTTTAAGGCAATTATCACCGGATGATTAGGCGCAGCATGAAATAAAGAGTAAATTTCTTCCCGCCACCAGTTCAGCTTATTCAGGGCAAGTTCAGGTTCAGAGCACTCATCTACTACATCATCGACTTCACGACAAAAAGCATATAGGGCGGTCATTGCCTGACGCTGTATCTCATTAAGAAATAAAAAGCTATAATAAAAGCTGGAACTACTCTGCTGAGTTTTCTCCTGGCAATATTCATCTGGTGTCATGAGTCTGTATATCCTTGAACTTTAAGATTTATTGCTAAAACTAATTTTCAACATATAGTTTTTGTATACGCTCAAACTTTGATATGTTACGTGATACTAAAGTTGCCTGATGTGCCAGTGCAGTTCCACCTATAAGCAAATCATATGGACCAATAGGGTTTTTTTTTCAAGGTCAGCACGAATAGCCGCAGAAACTTTTGCTTCTTTTTCACCAAAAGCAATAATAATATTTACCATTGATAATATTTCACCTAGTACTGTAATTCATAAATACGGATCAATTCCATCATAAGTTAAGATTGTAAAATTTTGCCTTCATAAGTCCATTTAAATGGCTTGGCCAAATTCTCATTAAAATACTCAATAAATCGATTTAGTTTTAAGCGTAAATTTTCTAATGAAGAAAAAGAACCTCGATTTAAAAGTTTTCTTGCCAATATACTAAACCATATTTCAACCTGATTTAGCCAGGAACAATGTTTTGGTGTATACATAAAACGAATACGATGATCTTCATTAGTTAAAAAAGCCATTCTGGAATTCATATTTTTTAATATCCCTTCTTTGCCTTTTTCACCCAGTTATTTATCAATATGACATTGCTCTGAAACCCAACTTACCAGCAAAGTGTACCCTTTTGTAAAGACCAGTTTTAGTTAATTTCTTATTCTTTATTTTGCTTTTGTTTTTTGCTTCTTTTCTTTTGATGTAAAAAAATATATTAATCTTTTTATTTGTTATTATTGCGCCGCAGGCACCCTACCCTAAATACACATCATAATTTGATGTGACGTTTTGTCCACACGGATGCCACCATTTCAGATGTTCAGGCAGCCTCCTTAAAATACATCATCATTCATTGCCTTTGAATAGACTTCATGAGGTGTAAAGTAGTCAATAGCTGAGTGTAATCTTTTTTTGTTATATTTATCAATATATTGAGCTATCCATTTTCTGGCTTCATTTATGGTGTTGTAACCCTGGATGTATATATCTTCATATTTAATGGATCTCAAAAATCGTTCTATGCATATA
>JAUJGA010000042.1:0-2834 GCA_042095675.1 Gammaproteobacteria bacterium | reverse complement strand
AACCGGGAAAGCAATTACAGCTCCTTTCGTCAATCGTTGAAGGATGCTAACATCGATAGCCGAGAAAAAACCCAACAACTGCTTGATAGCACCAGACAACGTATCCTGATAAGCGCCCTGATAACTGTCGCAATCGTTGGGGCCACTAAGCTGTTCTTTCCCTTGCTGACCGCCATGGTTGTCGTATTTTCCGGGGTTATCCTGCTATGGTTACTCACCACCTTATTCAACAGCCGGCGCTTTCTTATTCGTTATATGGAAGAAGAGTTTAAAAACGATCAAGAGTGACCATCTGCCTCGTTGAGGAAGGCATTCATCTTGGTCATCACCTTACGGCACGCCCCGGTCAAATCGATAGGGAGAAAATTGATTTTACAAAAAACGGCTATTTGTTTTGATTCCTAATATTTTTTAGTACTTTTTAAAAAGTCAGGAGTTAATTATATTTTGTCTCAGAGTACTGCTATAGGTCAAATGGCGGCTATTTCACTTGCTTCCAAATAATAAGCCATTTCTTGCAATCATTCGCTCCGCTACTATAATTAATGCCATGATAAAATCCGAAATAATAGACAAACTCGCCCAGGTTCATTCACAACTAACTTATAAAGATGTTAAGCTTGCAGTTAAAGAGATGTTTCAAGTTAAGTAGAACCATACATAATAGATGTGAATCATTTCTAAATTAACAGTATTCGTAACTTTCGTTATGATAAATCTATAGAATAGATGTAACAAAAATCTGATACAATAATTTTGTCCCACTTTGTTATATTTGATAAAGGGAAATTAATCAGTGGAGGCCATTAAATAAAAATGTCAGAAATTAAATTCAAATACACTAAAGGTGCCGTTAATAGGACAGGAAAGACTCTACTTACTCTTGATTCTAAAGACCAAATTGAAGCAAAAGAAACTGGAGAGCCTGTCATGTAGCTCCTCTAAACAGATTTCAAAGATCTCTAAAGCTTAAACTTAATAAAGTGGATAGAAATTCTCTGGTCTCACAGCGATTGAAACGAACTCCCTCAATATTGTCTAAGTTAAAGCGTAACCCCGGTATGCAATTAGCTAGAATGCAAGATATCGGGGGGATCAGGGCTGTAGTAGATAACATGCAAAAAGTAAGAGAAATTTAAGACGCGTATAAAAATGGAACAACAGTTTTTTCTATTGTTAATAGCGGAAAGGATTACATCAACTACCCCAAGGAGTCAGGGTACAGAAGTGTCCATATGATATTCAAATGTAAAAATGGATTCTCCATTGAGCTTCAAATTAGAACTATAGTACAGCACGCTTGGGCCACTGCAGTTGAAACTATGGGAATATTTCTTAAGGATTCGTTAAAATCTAGCGAGGTGCCTGAAGAATGGCTAAACTTTTTTTCTCTAGCTAGTTCTGCGTTTGCAATTTTAGAAAGCACACCTCGAGCACCTGAGCATGATAAATTCTCAGCTGAAGAATTTTTTAAAATGTTATTGAAAAAAGAACAAAATTTTAATGTTCTAAGTAAACTATCTGGTTTTAGGGTGGCTACACGCCATATTAAGGACGACAAGGAAAAGAGACGCTATCACCTTGTTACACTTAATCTAGACACTAAAATGGCTGACATACAGTCATATGCCCCTAAAAATATTGACAAGGCAAATATCGAATACTCGAAAAAAGAAGAATTAGTTACTCAAGGTAAAAACCTACAAGTTGTGTTAGTTTCATCAGAATCAATTTCGTCTCTGAAAAAGGCTTATCCAAGTTATTTTCTAGATGCTCATTTATTTGAACAGCAATTTGCATTAGTTATGAGGCATCTTTCAAAATTAAATTAGTATTTTGATTTAAACACATCAATCACATTCACTCGACCAGCAAAAAAACACCGCTTGTCCCGTCCCTCTCTGCTTTTTTTGCCGGCGGTGATTTTCGACATTAATTCTTTTCAGCTAATTTTAAAAATCACTTTGAATTGTTGCAAGGTGACAGGTTCAGCATTTGAAGGTCAATTTTAAGTTTGTAACTTACAAAAGCTATAGTCTTGATAAGCATAATTTTATCCCCGATGGCTATTTAACAAATTAGCATTACAATATTGATAAACTTATATCAATAATAATTTTATTCAGCATTATTATCATTAACTGTGATTGGGGATTTGTGTGACTACACTTGTGATTGCTTTAACTGAAGCTATTTGGAATTAGCTCTTTCATACTATAGTTATTACATTAGAGTTAGGTAGATTTTGATTTTGAATTTAAAAAAAATTTATTTTTTTATCTTTTCTCTCTAATATGTTCCTATATCTAATGTTGTAATGTAAAACCAACAGGCAATACTTGGCCAACGGTTACTGACGTATTTTTATAGGTTATGAGATTTTTATGGATGTAAGATGGAGTCAGGTAACTTATAAGGAATATGGAGTTTCAAAACAACGAAGTACCACCAAATATTATTTCATCAACCAAATCATCTAAGCTATTGATTTAATTGGTAGGCGCGAGTGGATTCGAACCACCGACCCCCACCATGTCAAGGTGGTGCTCTAACCAACTGAGCTACGTGCCTACTATTTTGATACAAGCGTATCCGAAATGAGTGCATATGATACAAAGACGGAGCCTGCTTGGCAAGTATTTATCTATTATTTTAGCAATTATTTAAAATGATTCTACATTATTAAAAAATTTTCCTGTAAAACCTTTAACTGATCCCTTAGCTGCGCAGCTTCTTCAAACTCCATATTCTGGGCATGAGTATACATTTTTTCTTCTGTTTCATTAATTTTTTTCTGTAAATCTTTTCTTGAAATAGCAGTGTATTGACCTGCT
>JAUJGA010000041.1:0-1423 GCA_042095675.1 Gammaproteobacteria bacterium | reverse complement strand
ACATTAAGCATTGCTTTGGCATATGTACAAACTATAATCTAACAAGTTAATCAACTGGACGTATTACGGTTGTCATCATTTTTGCAAAAGAAAAACCTGCAAAAATAACACCAACCTACACGCCAGTTATTAAGGCGTTAGGCATACAGGAAGCAGAATGGAATTGAATCTTATCGAAAGAGAAGCAATAGGTTTATGCATAAGCTTGGAGGCTCTGAACGATATAGTGAATCATGCTCTACTTGATGTAAGGAAAAGCGCACGATCTCCAGGTGAAGCTGAAGTCTATTTTAAGGATTTTGTGCATCGCTCATTATTTGTAATTCGATTTTTAGACTTTGCTAAGGAAGCTGGAGATAGCAAGTTAACCGGAGTGTCTGGTTCCTGCATAAATGTTCTTAAAGAGGCATGCCAAAGTAAAAGCTTTGATGTAGATGGTAGTGTAGAACAGCTCGAAGTCGCACTTAAGGAATTACGAAGCTGGCTTGACTTCAAGTCACCAATAAAACTTTGGCTGCCGACATTAGATATTGAGGCAAAGATTGAGGTCTCAAGGATGGAATTCTTGAAGATCTCTGGCAACCATTCAAAACATAATATCTCTAGATTGACTGGGGTGTCGAAGGGAATTCATACAATTCTTCTAGAACACAATTATGAAGTGCCAATAGAAGCTATACCACTCGCCCTCGAAGATTTCCAAGAACACCTAGATGAAAACTATTTTATCTATTATGGAACGTGGATGGCTCAATTATTAAATGATGTTCGGTGGGGAATTCAAAGATATCTAGAACCAGTTCATATTTCATGCTTTAGAAAAGGCAGTGATGACTTTTCATATAGATATGAATATCCCACAGAGTTTGAGAATGAGGTATCAAAAAAATGGTTTTGGCGTCTAATGAATCATATATGCTCCGCCCCGTATTTGGAAAAATTCTCGACCAACAGCATTTTCAAAAAGCAAAGTTCATTAGAATGGGACATACAGTGAAAAAGCCTAACAAGCGCATGTTGTCGGACTGGTTTTCCGCTGCGCTCCAAACCAGCCGCAAATGCGGGCGTTATGCAAAATACTTGACAATCTCTGTCTCACGGAAGATAATTAAATCTCACTAGTACGTAAGATAAAGGAGAATACCATGCAAGCTACAGACATAATTATTCATTTCACTGAGGATTTAGATAAACAACAGAGAAATGAAATTGAACAACAACTAAGGGAAATAGATGGTGTCATTGCACCTCGGTTTAATAAAGAACATCTTCTTGTAATCTATTATAACTTAAACAAAACAACTTCATTATTTTTAAATGATTTTTTGAAATCCATAGGGTATCAAACCAAATTAGTTGGACTGTAGATATAGTAATGGGTGATATAAACTTAAAAATTGGAGAAGTAGCAAGTCATCTTGCT
>JAUJGA010000040.1:0-1409 GCA_042095675.1 Gammaproteobacteria bacterium | reverse complement strand
CTTCCAATGTACTTCTATGCTCTGCCTTATTATAAATTCGGTCACTATAAAGCATTAATTGTGATAGCTTTTCCCAGTATTCATCTGTTAACATTGTTCTTGGCATGGTCTTCTCGTATGTTGATTTGTGGTAAAACCATTATACCTGATTGCAATATTGCTTATTTTTTAATCACGAAAGGTCAACAGCTCCTAGCGATAATCGAATTCATCTAATTTTAGATGGTACTGCGTACCATAGAGCAAATGCAGTAAAAGATAAGGCAAAAGAACTCAATATTGAGCTACATTACTTACCACATTACAGCCCAAATTTAAATCCGATAGAGCGGCTTTGGAAAGTAATGAATGAACATGTGAGAAATAATAAATATTTTTCTACAGCACAAGAATTTCGACAGACAATTGATGATTTTTTTGATAAAAAACTCCCTCAGATTGGTGATAGTTTAGGAAGTAGAATTAATGATAATTTTCAGGTGCTAATTTCTGCATCTTGAAGTGTAATGGGTATAAATGTGACTAAAAGTGGATACCTTTTAGACATCTTTTCTCTTGAAAAGTCAAAAATCTTTTCTAAAATACCACTTCCTGACCTTCATTGCTGTTTCCATTAATATCACCTATTTCTTCAAGCAAATGTTTGATATTAAACTACATTTATAGGTGGATCAATTTTAAATGCAAATTAACCCTAAAAATGGATCAGTTTTACATGCTTATTAACATGAGTGTTCCAGACTAATCACAAATAGCATTATTTATTACAACGCAAGTTGGTTGTCAGAATTACTAAAATCTAAAGAAAAAAATGGAGAGCATGACTCTGTAGAATTGATTAAGATGTTATCACCAGTGGCTTGGAGACATATTAATCTTTATGGTCGTTATGAGTTTAATAGACATAATTTGCTTATTGATATGACGCAAATTGTTAATGATTTGATGGATTTAGACTTAAAACAAGAAATAATTCAATCTAGTCTATAAAATACTTATTTTACCTTTTCGTGGGGATGTGCAAAAACCCCCTAGATCTAAAGGCTCCAAAAATAATAGAGATCTGTGGATATGTGGATATAACTACTACTGAAATTAGACAGTGGAAAATCTGCTTATTTCAGACTCATTCCAGTATTGGAAAATACTCTAATAAGCACAATAAAACATACTTTTCATATAAAATGCTAATCTCATAAACAATATAATATTAAAGTATTTTATACGAATGTCTATCTAACCTGAATACTGGATAAGAAAACAAAAAATAATTGAAAAAAGAGTCAGTCCATGATCAAATAGTTTAAATACTAATCCAAAAGATCAAACCAGGGACTGACAATGGAAACTATAGATGCTTTGTACTGTGATGTCGATGATTTTAACCAACAATTTTATCCTGAATGGGA
>JAUJGA010000039.1:0-702 GCA_042095675.1 Gammaproteobacteria bacterium | reverse complement strand
TTGAAACGATTGGAAATGCAAATGAAGAAACAATTAGAAAGTACGTTCAAGAACAGCTAGTTGAGTTAGATCAAAAAGAAAGACATTCAGACCAGCTGGACTTGTTTTAAAACTCGGTCGCTTGCGGCCGAGATATTTATATACTTCTTTTCAGAGACTTTCTTTCGGAAAATGTGTTAATAGCGGTAAAGATGATGCTGCAGGTATTGCTATTATTGAACGCTTTGCCGCTCAGATTATGAGCCCATCACAGGATTATCGTAATGTGAATGATGGTATTTCTATGATGCAGACGGCTGATGGTCATACCAGCCAGATCAATGATTTAATGCAGCGTGGTCTTGAATTAGCTTTGCAAAGTTCTAATGGTACTATGAGTGATACAGACCGTGCGGCTTTGCAGACTGAATTTTCTATGGTTCAGGATGAGATTATGCGTATTACGGATTCAGCAGAGTTTAATGGCCAGAAACTGCTCAATCAGGATTCTAGTGCTACTTTTCAGGTGGGGGCTAATCCTAGAGATCAAGTTTCTGTTCAGACTTCAAATTTACAAAGTAGTTCCTGATTACCCACAAAGCTCAGCTACCTCTTGGATGTAATATATCTACCGAAGCCAATAACTACGGTAAAGCTGATTTATTGCACTAATACAAACAGGTCATTTTTTCTCTAAGATTGTATATAATTTCTTATTATTCA
>JAUJGA010000038.1:0-542 GCA_042095675.1 Gammaproteobacteria bacterium | reverse complement strand
TTGAAACGATTGGAAATGCAAATGAAGAAACAATTAGAAAGTACGTTCAAGAACAGCTAGTTGAGTTAGATCAAAAAGAAAGACATTCAGACCAGCTGGACTTGTTTTAAAACTCGGTCGCTTGCGGCCGAGATATTTATAGAAATACACATCATGTCTTTAGGCTAATGTATCATTTTGTCTGGATACCAAAATATAGGCATAAAGTTTTTATGGAGCCTTATCGTACAACGATGAAGGCGATTATTCAGAAAATTTGATATGATTACGTTATTGATATCGTTGAGCTTGAAATGCCAGAAGATCATATTCATATGATTATCAGGAGTATACCCAGGCAATCACCTAGTGGTGTAATGCAAATAATAAAAAGTATTACCGCTCATGAATTTTTCAGGATTTATCCTGAAATTAAGAAAAAATACTTCTGGGCGGTAAGTTGTGGACGCAAAGTTACTTTGTTGAAACGATGGGGAATGCAAATGAAGAAACAATTATAAAGTACGTTCAAGAACAGCTAGTTGAGTTAGATCAAAAAGAAA
>JAUJGA010000037.1:0-1853 GCA_042095675.1 Gammaproteobacteria bacterium | reverse complement strand
ATAATAGGAGAATGCCATGAGTGAAGTGTTTACAAAAAACATGGCCAGAAATATATTTTATGGAGGAAGTTCATTCTTCTTCCTATTACTTCTGGCCTTAACGTTTGATACGCAGGGAGTCCTTCCTGAGCGTGATCACCGAGAGAATATTACTGCAGAAGTGATTCTGGGTAAGAAAGTCTGGGAAGACAATGATTGTATCGGTTGTCATACATTATTGGGAGAGGGTGCTTATTTTGCACCAGAGCTAGGTAATGTCTATACGCGTTTTGGTAATAGTACCGATGCGATTATTGGTTTTATCAAGAGTCGACCAAAGGATGGAATTCCTGGACGTCGCAGTATGCCTCAATTCAATTTAACGGATGAAGAGTTAAAAGGTATGGCTGAGTTCCTTAAGTGGACTTCTGAAGTTAATACGGCTAATTGGCCACCAAACGTTCAAGGTTAAAGGGAGCTAACTATGCAATATCAATCTCAATCTGTAGCGAAGCTGTACTTTATCGCTGCAATCGGCCTGTTTTTAGGTCAAATTCTATTTGGTACGGTGCTTGGCGCGCAGTACATCTGGGGAGATTTCTTATTCCCAGCTATTCCATTTAACGTGGCTCGTATGGTACACACCAATCTATTGATTGTGTGGTTACTATTTGGCTTCTTTGGTGCGGCTTACTATCTGATACCGGAAGAATCAGAAACTGAACTGTTCAGCCCTATGCTGGCGATTGTCATGTTCTGGGTCTTTTTGGCGGCAGGTGCATCGACTATTCTGGCTTATTTGTTAGTGCCTTATGCGACACTGGCAGAGCTGACCATGAATGATATGTTACCGACTATGGGACGAGAATTTCTTGAGCAACCGACGATAATCAAAATAGGTATCGTTGTGGTTGCTCTGAGCTTCTTGTTTAATATCGGAATGACTATGCTGAAAGGTCGTAAGACAGTTATCAGCATGATCATGTTTATCGGTTTAACGGGTTTAGCAGTATTCTTCCTATTCTCATTTGTGAATCCACACAACCTGATTGAAGATAAATTCTGGTGGTGGTGGGTTGTACACCTATGGGTTGAAGGTGTATGGGAATTAATTATGGGCGCTATCTTAGCCTTCGTATTAATTAAGACTACGGGTGTTGACCGTGAAATCATTGAAAAATGGTTATACATCATCATCGCCATGAGTCTAATCACTGGTCTGATTGGAACAGGACATCACTATTACTGGATTGGTACTCCTGAGTACTGGCAGTGGTGGGGTTCAATCTTCTCAGCAATGGAGCCAATTCCATTCTTCATGATGGTACTATATGCATTTAATATGGTAAACCAGCGTAAGCGTGAGCATCCAAATAAGGTTGCGGTTCTATGGGCACAGGGTTGTGCAGTGATGGCGTTCTTAGGCGCAGGTGTATGGGGCTTTATCCATACCTTAGCACCAGTGAACTACTATACTCACGGCACCCAGGTCACAGCAGCACACGGTCATATGGCCTTCTATGGTGCTTATGTGATGATTGTTCTGGCTATAATCTCTTATGCAATGCCTATTCTACGTGGTCGTGCAGCAGCGAATAGCAACAAGGCTCAGGTAGTAGAGATGTGGTCATTCTGGTTAATGACAGTGTCTATGGTCTTTATCACTTTGTTCCTAACTGCAGCCGGTGTATTGCAGGTATGGTTACAGCGTTATACAGAAAACCCAATGAGCTTCATGGAAGTTCAGGACAAGCTGACAATCTTTTATGCGATGCGTGAAATAGCAGGTATCGTATTCTTGATTGGCTTGTGTGTTTATATCTACAGCTTTTTCGTAGATAGTGATGGAGAAGAAGCTTCTGCTTAATGATTTA
>JAUJGA010000036.1:0-740 GCA_042095675.1 Gammaproteobacteria bacterium | reverse complement strand
TCATACTTACAAAATCATCCATTAGACTCGCATAGGTAAGCCCTATAAATATCTCGTCCGCAAGCGACCGAGTTTTAAAACAAGTCCAGCTGGTCTGAATGTCTTTCTTTTTGATCTAACTCAACTAGCTGTTCTTGAACGTACTTTCTAATTGTTTCTTAATTTGCACTTCCAATCGTTTCAACAAAGTAACTTTGCATCCACAACTTAACGCCCCAGAAGTATTTTTTCTTAATTTCAGGATAAATCCTGAAAAATTCACGAGCGCTAATACTTTTTATTATTTGCATTACACCACTAGGTGATTGCCTGGTTATACTCCTGATAACCATATGAATATGATCTTCTGGCATTTCAAGCTCAACGATATCAATATCGTAATCATATCCGATTTTCTGAATAATCGCCTTCATCGTTGTACGATAAGGCTCCATAAAAACTTTATACCTATATTTTGGTATCCAGACAAAATGATACATTAGCCTAAAGAGATGATGCCTATTTCTTTGAAGTTCCATGTACTGAATAATATAGACAGGGGCAAGCCACCGAGGTTTTCGCTACGCTCTGTTAAAACTAGAAATCTTATAAAACTAAAGCTATTTTTTAAGTCTATGTGACAAATTTTAGTAATTGTTCTGCAGTTAAAGCCAATATTCCAAACATTAGATGACACATGATTTTCTTTGGACCTCGTACTCTGACCATTAGTCCATTAAATTCATCTTTGAGCCGACCAT
>JAUJGA010000035.1:0-6219 GCA_042095675.1 Gammaproteobacteria bacterium | reverse complement strand
AATCAGCCTCTACTTTTAATTGGCCTATTTGACTCTACAGGTGCTCTTTTTCCTTTTCATGTTCAGCATCCTTATTCTCTAATTTTTTGGAAAAAGTATCGGCTGCGCCATCCAACATATGTTTCTTCCAATTAATAACCTTAGGTGGTGTGGACTTCAAATTCTGAAGCAATTTCTGCAACTGTTTTCTGGCTTTTAATCGCTTCAATGGCTACTTTTGCTTTAAACTCATTACTGAATGATTTTCTCTTTCTGCTCATTTTTCGTTCCCCGTTAGGTTAGCTCTTATATCTTAAACTATTGTCCAGTTTTCGGGGTCCACTATACAGGTACCGTAATTTTTAATGCCAATGATTGGTTTATTCCATTAGCTATTGTAGGAATCTTAGCTTCAATTATTTTGCCACTTATAAATGAGTATAACCTTGCTAGAAAAGTTGATGAAATAATACTATCGATAAGACCAATTCAGGGTAAGGTAGCTGATTATGCATTGGAGCATAATCAGTGGCCACCTAGTTTAGAATCGATAAAGATTAACCCTGCTATTAAACTACCATTGGATAGCCATTACGAGGTCAAAAACGGTGTTATTTCCGTATATTTAGATAATAAACCACAACTACAAGGACAGATTGTTTTCACGCCTTCTAGGGGTGGAAATAGCGTTACGTGGACCTGTGATGGCTCATCGCTTCCTGAAGAGTACCGTTCAGATGACTGTTAATCTATATATCGTAATATAAGGTTAAATTATCATGGTAATTAAAGTTAAAGGATTTACTATTGTTGAACTGATGGTAGTAGTAGCGATCATAGGTGTTCTAGTCGCTATTGTAGTGCCTGGTAGCAATTTTAGTTACGTTGCCTCTGCTATAATAGCAGAGGGTAAACTAGCATCAGAACCTTTAAAACAGGCTGTAGAACGATACCACGTTAAGAATAACAAGTTTCCTGAAGCAGGGGCATTTCAAAATATATCAGCTAATGTAAATATACCCAAACGAGTTAAAACAATCGAACTATTAACTGAGGGTCAGATTAGAATTTTGTATGATTCAAGTGACCTAGAATTTGGTGGCACATGGTGGCATAGCTGGAATAACCCACTATCCAATGATTTAACGGGTAAGGATTTAATTCTGGTTCCTACTATTAAGGATGGCAAGTTAGATTGGGATGAATGTAGTTATGGTTCTGTGCCTAAGCGTAATAGGCATTACAAGTGTTCGGGTCATAAATAAGGGATTACTATTTTCATTTTACTATTTCAATTATTTTATTACTCCACAAAATTAACGCTTGCTCTCGTTCTTCTAAATACTCGTGTTTATTATAGACTGCTAACATACCTTGCATTTTATGACCGATAATCAATTCCCCAATATGAGGAGCTATTTTTAATTCTGCTAAATGAGTGCTTATTGTCGTTCTAAAATCATGAGTGTTAAAATCTTCTTCAATATCTACCATTTGTTTTCTTAAACGTCTCACAGCCTTGCCAAAAACTTTTTCAGTAATATGTTTGTTTTTATCCAACCTATGTGGTAACACAAAAGGTTTATCGTTGTTTAGGTTTAAAAGTAATTCTTTAACTAGTGGTGTTAAATGTACTTTATGAGGTACTTGTTTCTCAATTTTTTTTAATTTTAAATGTTTTGGTGGAATTATCCATAGATCGTTATCATAATCAAATTCATCCCATTGAGCTTGCACTAATGAACCTGTACGAACACCAGTTAATAATAGAATTTTAAGTGCGTTTTTTGTGCCTTTAAATGCTGAGTGTTTTTTTGAATCAAGGAAGTTCCATAAAGTTTTTATTTCTTTATAACTTAAGAATCGATCTCTTGGTATTTCAATACCACCAATATTTTTAGTTTGAATAACCGTCGCAGGGTTGCGTTCTGTTAAGCCCTTGCTGATAGCATAAGTAAACATTTGTTTAATAATTTTAAGTACCTTGTTCGCTTGAACATTGGAGCCTCTATCAACTATTTTTTCTAATGCTAGTGTTATTTGCCGTGTGGTTATATTTGTTAATTTAAGTTTACCAAGAGACGGAATAATATCATGATCTAGCATTTGTTTAACATGGATTGGTGCTTTTCTATTTACTAAGATATAACGATTGTAAAAATCATTTGATAACCACTCGATAGTAATTTCTTTTGTTTTCTTTTCTTCTTCCTTTATAATTTTATCTTCCGCAGGATCTATTCCATTCAAAAATAAATTTCTTGCCTCAAGATGTTTTTTACGTGCATCAGCTAATGAACATTTAGGATAAACCCCAAGTTTAAAATATTTCTTTTTAGATTTTATCGTATAACGATAGAAAAATGTTTTAAATCCAGTTGTACCTATGCGTAGTATAAAACCATCACCTTCATTTATATTTTGTTTGCTACCATTACCTTTTAAGTTCGTAATGAATTTTTCAGAAAATCTTTTCATATCTGTAATTTGTTTTTTTACTTATACATTAATGTTTATCTGCGGGTATCACTCTGGGTGTCATTTTGAGTTGGGACAACTTGGTAGCACTTGAATCAACTTTTATGAATTATAACCAACAAAAAAGCCTAAATAAAGGTTTTTATTGATGATTTCAATGTTTCTGATACAGCTTGATATTGCTTGGTATACCTATGCTTCCTCTCTTACAAGGCGGGGGTCATAAGTTCAAATCTTATATCACCCACCATTATTTCTTGATAATGGTTTTGTTAATTCTTTGTAATTTGTCTTTATTTTCAATTAGTTATATTGACACTCCCATCTAAAAAACATATAGTTTTTTCAATAAGGTTAGTTAGTTTCTTTTAGATAAATTAATTCCGATCACACTTTGATCACAGCTTGGATTAATTTATGAATTTTGAAAAGGATCTAGTCAATGGCATCTATACGTAAATTAAAATCTGGCAATTATCAAGTACAAATACGTTTATCTGGTTTAAAACCTATCACCAAAACATTTCCAACTAAAACTTTAGCAACAAAGTTTCAACGTGAAGTAGAAGGTAGTATTAAACTTCAACATTCATTAGGAGGACATTAAACAAGTGAGCTTCTATTATCTGATCTTATAAGTGAATATATTCAACAATACACAGGAAAAGATCCATCAAATACAGGGTATTTAACTTGGTGGGATTCCTATTATGGTCATATGAAAGTTGTAGAAATTAAATCGGGACATATTAGAGATGGGGTTAAGTAGTTAAAATTAGGAAATGTTCTTCGTGGGGATGGAATTGGAAAAACAAAATAAATACAAAAAAAGAGGACAGGTGCAACACTAAACAAATATAAAAATTCTCTTTCCTCTGTCTTTCAGTACGTGAAGGAGTTTAAAGGACTGACAGAAAGTCCTTGTCGAGAAGTAACTGCTCAACCCATAAATTCTAATATTGAACGGTTTCTAACAAATGAAGAACAAAAGCTTTTACTAGAAGTTTCTAAATCTTTCAAATGGCATAAACTATATTTACTTATTCTTATGGCGTTAACCACAGGTGAAATACGGGGAGAGATTTTAGGCCTAAAGTGGAAGGATATAAATAAGATTAATAAAACAGCACTTTTAATTGGAGCTGAAAATATAATTAAAAATAATAAAGGTACTAAAACTGGCGATAGTAGAGTTTTACCTTTAACTGATACTGTGATTAAAGAGTTATAAAAATATAGCTCTGAAGAAAATAATTTAATTTTTAATAGTGTTTATGATAAAAGTAAACCCTGCTGAATTCGTAAATTTTTAAAATTTAACTATACTTGAATTTTATAGTTGTTTATTTGTTTTTTCAACAAAAAATGGATTTTCCTAGAGACAAACAGCTAGAAAATAAGTATAATCTAATATTTGAATATAATGCCTGAAAATTTTACAACACAAGCCAAAAATATGAATGAAATTTCTCTATCTAATTTTTCTCCAACATCAGAGCCATATGAGCAATCAGAGAATTTTTTTCATGGCCTGTATCACCTTTATAATAAAAATTTTTCAGAAGCAAGAAAACATCTTGTTCTTGCTGTTAATAATACTGAACAGATGGATGTAACATATTTTGAATATTTATCCTTTTTAGGTTTAGTAGAAGTTTTATTGCATGAGAGTAGGGGGGGCTTAAATAGGTGTTATGAAGCGTTGAATGGCTTTTCTAACATACCGGAATTATATATTAATCTGGCCTATGCAGAGTTAAGTCTTGGTGACAGAAGAAGATGTGTAGTAGCCCTTGAATATTGTATAGAAAAGAATCCTGATTTCATCTATGCTAATCAAATAATCAACTGTTCTTGTCTTGGAAAAAGAAAGCCTGCTGCTTTAAAAAATAGAAAAGATAGAAAAAGTATTTTTAAAAAGTTATTTAGAAAGAATGAAAGCCAATGTTTAACAGAAACCATTGATGAAATATTTCAACTTGTTCTAATCGATAAACTTAAATTTTATACCCAAGATAGAACATAAGCTTAAATTACTTTCTAATTTATTTTTTGTTTGAATTTTCTTAATTTTGATCACTTATACTTTCTTTTACTAGTGTAATATCCCCATATAACAAAGAGATATCCTATGAGTTTTACCACACTTGGTTTGTCTAAGCCAATTCTTGATGCAATTATAGACAAAGGCTATGACAAGCCTTCACCCATACAGTTAAAAGCGATACCAGCAGTTCTTGATGGTAATGATCTAATGGCAGCGGCTCAGACCGGTACAGGAAAAACTGCTGCATTTACATTACCTATTTTAGAGCTTTTATTCACAGGACAAAGAGCACGTGTTAACCAGGCTCGTGTATTAATATTAACTCCCACACGTGAATTGGCAGCACAAATTGCTGCTAGTGTTGAAACATATGGTAAAAATCTACAATTAAGTTCTACGGTTGTTTTTGGTGGGGTAAAAATTAATCCACAGATGATTAAACTACGTAAAGGTGTGGATATATTAGTTGCAACACCAGGACGTTTACTGGATCTCTATAATCAAAATGCAGTGAGATTTAAAGATTTAGAAATACTGGTATTGGATGAAGCTGATCGCATGCTGGATATGGGCTTTATTCATGATATACGCAGAATTATCTCTTATTTACCCAAACAACGTCAAAATTTAATGTTTTCTGCGACATTCTCTGACGATATTCGTCGTCTTGCAAAGGGAATGGTTAATAATCCCATTGAAATTTCTGTCAGCCCTAGAAATACCACTGCCAATACTGTTGAACAATGGATTTGCCCGGTAGATAAAAAGAAAAAACCTGCCTTATTAGTGGAGCTTATTGTTGAGAACCAATGGGAGCAAGTACTTGTGTTTACCAAGACTAAACATGGTGCAAATCGCTTAACGCGTTATCTGGAAGAAGGTGGTATTAGGGCTGCCGCTATTCATGGAAATAAAAGCCAGGCTGCACGTACCAAAGCACTGGCAAATTTTAAACGAGGCTCTGTTAAAATTCTTGTAGCCACTGATATTGCAGCACGTGGTTTAGATATAGAACAATTACCCCAGGTTGTTAACTTTGATCTCCCTAATGTAGCAGAAGATTATATTCATAGAATTGGTAGAACTGGCCGAGCAGGCTCTACTGGACAGGCAGTTTCTCTGGTTGCAGCAGATGAGTTTAATTTATTAAATGATATTGAACGTTTGACCCAAAAAATCTTAGAAAGAAAATTTATTGATGGCTTTGAGCAGGTACATGAGTTACCACAATCACAATTGAGACACATTCGTGCAAAAAAACCAAAGAGAAATAAGCAGGGGCATCACGATGGTCAACGTTTCAGTGATAATTCCAGGGGACATAAACATGCCGGGAAAAATAAAAAGCAGGCGGGAAGTTATTATAAACCTAATAATACGTCTGGCAATCACTCAAGATAGAGTTAAATATTTAATAATTCACATAAATCAGGGTTCACGTTAATATTTTGCTTAATTATTTATCTCTGGCTTATATGATGTTATTTCTTTGCTATAATGTATTTAAATAATATACCTATAAAAACTACGTTCTAAAAAACTATGTTTTAAAAAACTAGGTGAATTCTATGCTGGCTACTGTGGACCCCATTGTCAAGACAACTCAATTAAAAAATAAGATATAAAATATCCATTATTATTTTTACTATCATGCAGCCAGTTTTAATTCTGGAGCAACTTCTTTCATCACACCATATATTTCTGCAGGTGTTTTT
>JAUJGA010000034.1:0-5160 GCA_042095675.1 Gammaproteobacteria bacterium | reverse complement strand
CCGTATCTTCATTGATGTTTCCATTAATATCACCTATTTCTCCAAGCAAATGCTTGGTATTAAAACTTCATTTAATGGGTGGATCAATTTTGGATGCAATTTACCCTAAAAGTGGACCAGTTTTACACGCTTTTTAACACTCTGTATTGCTTTTTAATACTTATCTGAATTTGAGTTAGTTGACTTCACATTATCAGCATACTCATCAATAATTTTATAATTTAAACCATTTCAAAAAAAATAGCCTCTATAAAGTACAAAACTAATAATAAAAATTATAGACTCTACTATTTCACATAATACTCGGAGGTCAAGCGTCTCTCCGCTCGGTGGATATTTGGAATAAGACTACTACTAAAATATGGATCATAGGATATTTATATAACGCCATCTAAGAAAAAACACCACAAAAGACAGGTCTTATAATGAATCTTAATGTTCCATATATAGTATTTTAAGTGGTTTAAATATTAATATTGTAGTTTTATATTTTAAGGCTTTAAATCAACTAGCATGAAAGATTTTTGTTTATAATTTTTCAATAATAAGCTTTCACGTAAAAAGTAGATTGTTTTTTACAAAACCAATAAAAACTACAAAGTACAGAAATCAATATTTTCCTTACATAATTGAATAAAATTCATTCCCAAGCGTCGAATTAATGCCTTAGTTAGAGCTACTCACTTTTTGGCAACTTCACAGCATTAAATATTTCTGCAATATCTTTTAGTTCGCTAGCTACAAACCCCTTTTTAGGCTGATTATTATCCTTCAATGTAAATGGTGGGGTAAACACAACTCTTGTGGCAGAAGAGGTGATTTCATCTTTAACTTCGGCACTTGCTATTAATTCAGAATATGATGGCAATGTTTGTGCAATTGAAGATTTGTGTGCATAACTCTCTTCATAGTGCCTTTCACGTAAAAATTGGCTAACTGAAAACGCAATAAAGAAATATGCAGGGATTAAAAGTAATAACCTGAGAAACCAAATAGCACTAACATTGGTTTTTGTTTCTTCTGCCCTTTCAAATATATTTGTTATAAATTCAGTTATATCAAGTGAAAGCCAAATACTGATTGCTCCACTAATTACTAACATTAAAAACCAAAACCACTTCTGGTTTGAAACACTTTGTCTACGAACATCAAAAGCATTAGATAGCGCACCAGCAACTGCAGGATCTAATAGCCCTCTAACCTGTGTTGTTAACTTATCTAATTCAGATGCTGATTTAGTTGCAGCTTGAACCTGTTCTTCAATTAAAATTTTCTTTTGATCTATATCTGGACCCAATTTAAGAATTGAATAAATTCCTGATGTACGTAATTGCCCATCTATTGCTTGAATTTGATTGAGTGGAGCATGGTGTTGGTTTGTAACCTGTGCCGGTTGAAGTATTTTTATAGCCTGAAATTGTTGATTAAATTTATTTAGATGCGTATTAATCCCATTTAATAAATTAAATGGGATAGATGCGATAAGTCCATTGTCTATAGCCTCCTGTAGTAAATTAAGAGTACTTTCAGTTGACTCTTGTATTTCATCATTTGTTAAGTTATTCCATGCTTGTGCAGGAGCATCAGTTTTATAGAGATTAGAAAAATCCTCATCTTTTAATATATCTAACAAAGAGTTAATACCATTTACTTGCTGCTCTAATGCCATTTTAATTCCTTATTTTTTTCTTTAACGTTAAAAAGACAGAGATATCTTTTTTCTTACATATATTTATTTGTAGTTCCGGTTTGGTATCCTTTCCTTTAATAGCAGACATATTTCTGCTTCGAGTAGTTTTATCATGCACATCTGTCATAATTTATCATGCTACATTATCTATGCTTTCAACTATTTCTTTAGCCTTAATAATCCTTGATTTCATTAGTTTTGCAACAGCAGTAAAAACAGGAACTACAACAGAGTTACCAAACTGTTTGTATGCCTGCGTGTCAGACACAGGAATTCTAAAATTTGTCTCACCAACTTCATCAAATCCCATTAACCTAGAACATTCACGAGGAGTCAATCGGCGTGGACGATATTCCATATCTTTTTCATTATCAATACTTTTAGAGTCATCCCAACCTCGGTTAACTAAAATTTCAGAACCATCTTTGTAATATCTGGCAGAAAGTGTTCTAGCTATACTACTTCTATTAACCAGACCAAACCCAAATCCATTACCTTTAGCCTTGTGCTTCAAAGCATAGTTAAACAAATATGCCCATAATTTAGGAGAAAGAATATATTTACTATCAACTGTATCAGCAGGTTCAAGAATATCTTTAAGTATTGGAATTTTTTTAGGGAATTGAGTTTTTATGTCTTTTAAAGTAAAACCATGATGAACATCCAGATCTTTTCTGAAACCAACTAGAATAATCCTCTCTCTATGCTGGGGTAAAAAGTTTTGAGCATCAATAACCTTTGGATCTCCAGAACCAGTGATACCAACATCAGAAATAAAATAACCCAATTCATCTAATGTATCAGTAATAACTTTAAATGTTTTTCCTTTATCATGGCTTTTTAGATTTTTTACATTTTCTAATAGAAAGGCAGATGGCTGCTTTGCTTTAATAATTCTGGCAACATCAAAAAACAATGTTCCCTGTGTTGTACATTCGAAGCCATGTGTTCTTCCTAGAGAGTTTTTCTTTGAAACTCCTGCAATTGAAAATGGCTGGCAAGGAAAGCCAGCCAAGAGAACATCATGATCAGGAATATTCTTATTAATATGTTCATATGCTTGCTGATCAGAAATATTTTTATCATCTGTCAGAGTAATATCTCTTATATCTTCATTAAAACTATGTTCATCAGGATCACAATAATGATTTGCTTTATAAGTTTTTACTGCAAATTTGTTCCATTCACTGGTGAACAGGCACCTGCCTCCAGAATTTTCGAACCCTTTTCTTATTCCACCAATGCCTGCAAATAAATCAATAAAAGTAAAATCTTCATTACCCAAATTTTTAGGGCGTGTGGGTAACAAATCTTTTTTAAGGGCTTCATATTCAGTATGCGATAAAGTAGTTGTTACGCTTTTCCCATTAACCCATTTATTAATAGCTTCTCTTGTCCAGTAATGACGATCAAATTTATTCAGATATTCTGCAAGAAACTTTTGATCATAAATTTCTAATAATTGTTTTATTAATTCCAGTTCCTGACTCATTTTTATTCCTCTGGGTCAAATGTGTGATTAATTGTCACATACTTGTCCCTTACAAGCAAGATGTTTTATGTACATAAATCATTTTAGTATATTAATAGATTCTTTTTTAATGTATTCTTTAATTTAAGTCTCTGTTATAAAAACAAAATTAGGATATTAAATGATTGATTATTTTGGCGGTCGTGCAGAGGTTGAAACAGATCTGGATAAATTAAAAGTGATGATGTCTGGATGGGGTGTAACAAAACTGTACTACAAAAGATTATCACCAAATGATAATAGTAAAAATCAGCCTTACTTTGGGGCTGATTTTTCTGTCTTAAATATAATTCCAACAGGTAATCTAAAGTCTTCTCAATCAACTTCAGGAAAAAAGAGTAAGAGTAGTGTTAAGTTTACAGCATCTTTAAATTTTTCTTGGATGAACTCGAAAGGTGATATATTTAAAGCTCCTCATGCCCAGTTAATTTTGTATCCGCAATATCCTGAAGTCCGTTTCTCAGGATTTCTCAAAGGATGTAAGAAAAGGCCTGGGGAATTAATGAATCCACTTAAACGTGGTCGTGTTGAAGGACGAATTCTTTTTCTTGGAATTATTGATGATGGTTCTGTTATAGGCTATCTTTCATCACCAGAATCTACCGTATCACATCAAATTAGCAGTTTTAAACCCGATACTGAGCATGGCTTGTTTAAAGAAATTAGGCTTATTGCAGGAAATAATAAAGATATATTATTAGCAGAATTATTAAGAATACATAACCTTGGGTGGATTAAGGGGAAAAAACTTCAAAAAGATTTCTCATCTGTTGATTGTAATAGCTCAAACTGTGGTGGGTATACAATGGAAGCAGAACTTAAAATAACTCCAAATGGTTATTCTGAACCTGATTTTTTAGGTTGGGAAATAAAACAATATGGAGTGTCTTCTTTTGAAAAAACTAACTCAAAGATTATAACGTTGATGACACCTGAGCCAACAGGTGGTTTTTATAAAAATAAGGGAGTGATTGATTTCTTACATAAATATGGGTATCCAGATAAAAGTGGAAAGAAAGATCGTATAAATTTTAGTAGCCCTCACCGCATAGGTGAAAGAAACAAAACAACTGGTTTAACCCTTGAACTTTCAGGTTATGATATAGCATCTAAGAAAATAATAGATCCTTCAGGAGGAATAGCTCTTGTTGCTGACGATGGTGAAACTGCAGCTATCTGGAATTTCAGTCATTTTATAGATCACTGGAAAAGAAAACATGCTCAGGCAGCCTATATACCTTCTCTATCAAGGAATGAAGGGTTCAGAGAATATCATTACAGTAATAAAATAAAACTTGGTGAAGGAACTGATTTTCTTAAGTTTTTATCCGCTATGGCGAATAAGGATATTTATTATGATCCAGGTATCAAGATGGAAAACGCCTCCAGTAAAAAACCAAAAACAAAGAGACGGAGTCAATTTCGTGTCAAATCAGGAAAACTAACTTCTCTTTATCATTCGATGAGTTATGAAAAAATATGCTAGAGATAAAAGAATTAAATAATGATTGAAATGGTTGCGCTATGGTTGCGCTTAAACATCTAGGAGATTAAGTAATATTTTAACATCTGCCAAACCATTGATTTTTAACAATAATTTGGTAGGCGCGAGTGGATTCGAACCACCGACCCCCACCATGTCAAGGTGGTGCTCTAACCAACTGAGCTACGTGCCTACTATTTTGATACAAGCGTATCAGAAATGAGTGCGTATGATACAAAGACGGAGCCTGCTTGGCAAGTATTTATCTATTATTTTAGCAATTATTTAAAATAATTCTACATTATTAAAAACTTATCCTGTAAAACCTTTAACTGATCCCTTAGCTGCGCAGCTTCTTCAAACTCCATATTCTGGGCATGAGTATACATTTTTTCTTCTGTTTCATTAATTTTTTTCTGTAAATCTTTTCTTGAAATAGCAGTGTATTGACCTGCT
>JAUJGA010000033.1:0-1473 GCA_042095675.1 Gammaproteobacteria bacterium | reverse complement strand
TAATTGTTGTCTTTCCCATTCAGGATAAAATTGTTGGTTAAAATCATCGACATCACAGTACAAAGCATCTATAGTTTCCATTGTCAGTCCTTGGTTTGATCTTTTGGATTAGTATTTAAACTATTTGATCATGGACTGACTATTTTTTCAATTATTTTTTGTTTTCTTATCCAGTATTCAGGTTAGTTACATAAAAACCTTACTTCCATAAATCAACTTTAATGCCATTTTCCGCCATTTCATCAGCACTTCGTTGTACAAAACGTTGAAATTCCAGTTCAGTTTTATAAGCATTGCTGGAAACATAATCTAGTACTGTTTCCAGATGAAAACCTCTTAAATATGCCTCAGAACGAAATATTGGATTTTTAGTATTAGCAGATTCATAAAAATATATAGAAGGTGTGTATTGAATATTTTCCGTCTGTGAAAAGTCTTTCTGAGTCATTTCTTCCCCGCTAGGCGTAGTTATAATAGTACTCGAATTAATATCAATTTGTGCAATCGTAAATCGTTGCAGTCTTTTGTAGATAGGTAGGCGTCTGAATAGATCACCATGAACTTCATCACAATCCTGGCAATAATTTTGCTCAAATAAAATCATCACTGGTTTTTGACTATCCCTGATTAATTTTTGTAAATTATCTGTTTGAATAATGTATTTTTCTGTCTGTAATTCAGCTCTGGCCGTTATTTTAACTACTCCTTTTTTCCTGAAATATTCGGTAAATGTCACAGTTTGTTCTGTTTTATTGGCTTTTTTCAATTCCAGATAATCCAATACCGCCATAAATTTATCTGGAGAATAATAACCATTTATACGAAACTTGCTTAAACCATTTTTATCCAGTATTAACAGGGTCGGAGTAAACATCACTTGCATTTTTTTAGCAAACTCTTTTTCTGAGTATTCATTACCACCAACATCAGTAACCGCCTTATCACCCCACATATTAATTTCTAAAACTTCGTAATCCTGTTTCATTCTATTAACGATATCGGTTCTTGAAAAATTATCCTGTAATAGCTTTTTACAATAAGGGCAACCATCCTGATGAAAATACAACATAATATTTTTACCACTATCATTAGCATCATCCAAATCATCCTGTAAATCCAGAAATGATTGTTTAAACCAATCAGGTGCTTTAAAGTCAGTCTTTTCTTCTACAGCTGAAAATGCTATTGTTATCAAGAGTAGTTGTAGAATCAATACTAATATTAATAAATTATAATTCGTTATTCTCTGCATAGATAAGCCTTTTATTCTTTGATATATTCAAATTTAACGAGCCTCTTGCAAAACTCCAGAGACTAAATGATAAATATCTCGGCCGCAAGCGACCGAGTTTTAAAACAAGTCCAGCTGGTCTGAATGTCTTTCTTTTTGATCTAACTCAACTAGCTGTTCTTGAACGTACTTTCTAATTGTTTCTTCATTTGCATTTCCAATCGTTTCAACAAAGTAACTTT
>JAUJGA010000032.1:0-439 GCA_042095675.1 Gammaproteobacteria bacterium | reverse complement strand
TTAATGAAGCAATTAAGCTGGAGTTTAAAATTGATCAAGTACTAGCTCTTAACTATACCCATTACACTTCAAGATGCAGAAATTAGCATCTGAAAATTATCATTAATTCTACTTCCTAAACTATCACCAATCTGAGGGAGTTTTTTGTCAAAAAAATCATCAATTATCTGTCGAAATTCTTGTGCTGTAGAAAAATGTTTATTATTTCTTACATGTTCATTCATTACTTTCCAAAGCCGCTCTATCGGATTTAAATTTGGACTGTAAGGTGGTAAGTAATGTAGCTCAATATTGAGTTATTTTGCCTTATCTTTTACTGCATTTGCTCTATGATACGCAGCACCATCTAAAATTAGATGAATTCGTTTATCGCTAGTATCATGCAGACGTAACTCACTTAAAAATTGTTGAATAGTTTCACTGTTTACTTTGTCATAGC
>JAUJGA010000031.1:0-560 GCA_042095675.1 Gammaproteobacteria bacterium | reverse complement strand
CCACACAAGGCACATGATGGAAAAACACCTGCTCAAGCATATGGCATGATGACAGAAGTTGTTTCAGAACTAAAATTGGCTGCATAAAAGCGAGCCTATTAACGATGGATATTTTATATCTTATTTTTTAACTAACTTGTCTTGACGATAGGGTCCACTTTACTTAACAAAGCTTCGTTTAAAATACCTGTTGTTAATGAAATATCCATTGTATTAGATAATTTCCATGATAGAACCTTTTTTGTATGCCAATCCATTATTGCAGCAAGATAAGCAAAACCGTTTTGTAGCTTGATGTAGGTAATATCCGTTGTCCACACCTGATTCGCTTTTTTAATAATAACCTGGTTTCTATCATTTTTAACAGAGCGTAGCGAAAATCTCGGGGGCTTGCCCCCGTGCTGAATAGTGTAGACAGTGCTTGTCCCTGTCTATATTATTCAGTACATGGAACTTCAAAGAAATACGCATCATGTCTTTATGCTAATGTATCATTTTGTCTGGATACCAAAATATAGGCATAAAGTTTTTATGGAGCCTTATCGTACAACGATGAAGGC
>JAUJGA010000030.1:0-2395 GCA_042095675.1 Gammaproteobacteria bacterium | reverse complement strand
TACGATATTGATATCGTTGAGCTTGAAATGCCAGAAGATCATATTCATATGGTTATCAGGAGTATAACCAGGCAATCACCTAGTGGTGTAATGCAAATAATAAAAAGTATTACCGCTCGTGAATTTTTCAGGATTTATCCTGAAATTAAGAAAAAACACTTCTGGGGCGGTAAGTTGTGGACACAAAGTTACTTTGTTGAAACGATTGGAAATGCAAATGAAGAAACAATTATAAAGTACGTTCAAGAACAGCTAGTTGAGTTAGATCAAAAAGAAAGACATTCAGACCAGCTGGACTTGTTTTAAAACTCGGTCGCTTGCGGCCGAGATATTTATATCAGAAAAGAAGGTCGTAATGCTTAAAAATCTATCTTTATTTGAAAAACTGTCTTTAGCTTATGGTTCTGTGTTTATCTTAATTGGTTTTGTCTGGAGTTATATTGATCATGCTTCATTTAAAGCGAATTTTGTCATGGAAGATGGCTTCACAGAGTGGTCGACAGTTGTTTTTTTGCTGATTGGTTTTTTTGTCTGTATAAAGCGTTTGTTGTTCCTTAAGGGACATCGTCCAGTATTATTTTTGTTTATGACTTCATTGCTGGCTACATTTTTCTTTTTTGGGGCAGGAGAAGAGATTTCCTGGGGACAACGTATTTTTAGTATAGAAAGTTCTGAATTTTTTACTGAAAACAATGCCCAGGGTGAAACAAACTTACATAATTTAGTGGTTGGTGATACTAAGTTGAATAAAGTCATATTCGGCCGGGGCATTGGTATTTTATTACTGCTTTATCTGGCAGTCTTAATTCCCTTGTATAAGCGTAAAGAGGGCGTTAAAAAATTTGTAGATAGATTTGCCGTACCTATTGCACAAAACTATCAAATTGTGGCTTATATTGTCCTACTCATAGTGGTTCAGGTGATAATGGTATCATCCAAAAAAGGTGAGATGCTGGAATTCGCCGGTTCTATTATCTTTTTATTAAATGTTGCTTTCCCTTATAATCGTTCTATCTTTCAAGTCAATAGCAGAGATTTGATCAGCAGGTAATAGCATGAATCATTTGTATGAGAAGCGGCTTATATACCCATTACACTTCAAGATGCAGAAATTAGCACCTGAAAATTATCATTAATTCTACTTCCTAAACTATCACCAATCTGAGGGAGTTTTTTGTCAAAAAAATCATCAATTATCTGTCGAAATTCTTGTGCTGTAGAAAAATATTTATTATTTCTCACATGTTCATTCATTACTTTCCAAAGCCGCTCTATCGGATTTAAATTTGGACTGTAAGGTGGTAAGTAATGTAGCTCAACATTGAGTTCTTTTGCCTTATCTTTTACTGCATTTGCTCTATGGTACGCAGCACCATCTAAAATTAGATGAATTCGTTTATTGCTAGTATCATGCAGACGTAACTCACTTAAAAATTGTTGAATAGTTTCACTGTTTACTTTGTCATAGCGTTTTACTTTGGCATCTGCTATATTGTTCAAGTCCACTGCACCAATAATATTTAAACGTGTACGACTACCTGTGGTTTCAATGGATTTATCCTACCCTTTTATTATCCAACCACAACTCACTTTTGTTGCTTGTGTTGGGTGCATAGCATCCATAAATAATATCGTTTCATCAATTAATTGCTACTTTAAATTATTATACTCTTTAATAAATTTAGCTTGCTTTTGAGTATCAAATTTATGAGTGACTCCCTTAGGCTGATTGTAACTAAAACCATGCTGGTGAAGGCATTTATTTAAACCGGAAATATAGTGGACCCCAAGATTTGGACAATAGGTTAAGATATAAGACCTAATCAAATGGAAAACCTAAAAATGAGTAAAAAGAGAAAATTATTCAGCAATGAATTTAAAACAAAAGTGGCCATTGAAGCCATCAAAGGTTAGAAAAGCATTGCTGAAATTGCTTCAGAATTTGGAATTCATAGTACACAGATCAATAATTGGAAAAAGCAGTTGCTAGCGGGTGAAGCCGATAGTTTTTCCAAAAAGTTAGAAAACAAAGAAGCTGAACATGAAAAGGGAAAAGAGCATCTTTATAGCCAAATAGGCCAATTACAGGTGGAGCCAAACTGGCTGTTAAAAAAGTTGAAGATGTTCAACTGAATACGGATGAAAAGCGGTGTTTCATAGAAAAAGAGCACCCTCTGTTGAGCATCAAAAAACAACCTGATTACTTACAAAGCTCAGCCATATTCAGAAAATATAATGTTTGTAAAAACAATACGTTATAGATGAAAATTTTGAATAATAAGAAATTATATACAATCTTAGAGAAAAAATGACCTGTTTGTATTAGTGCAATAAATCAGCTTTACCGTAGTTATTGGCTTCGGTAGATATATTACATCCAAGAGGTAGCTGAGCT
>JAUJGA010000029.1:0-445 GCA_042095675.1 Gammaproteobacteria bacterium | reverse complement strand
CTCAGGTGTTTATAGCTCATTTGTAGCCTCTGCTGTTGGTGTCGTAACCTGGCATTGTAACCCTGAGTCTTGTTTAATTTACAGGGTGTTTGCTCAGCTACTATCAGAGGTCATGCACTTATTATACGAATTCAGCTTGTACAAATTTCAGATCTTGGTTCTTTACAGATAGTATTATTTATAGGTGTAATAATATTGGAAGAACAGGCCGTTAAATTAACAAAAAAGCAAATAGCAATCAGAATATAAATATCTCGGCCGCAAGCGACCGAGTTTTAAAACAAGTCCAGCTGGTCTGAATGTCTTTCTTTTTGATCTAACTCAACTAGCTGTTCTTGAACGTACTTTATAATTGTTTCTTCATTTGCATTCCCCATCGTTTCAACAAAGTAACTTTGCGTCCACAACTTACCGCCCAGAAGTATTTTTTCTTAATTTCAGGATA
>JAUJGA010000028.1:0-366 GCA_042095675.1 Gammaproteobacteria bacterium | reverse complement strand
GGCCGCAAGCGACCGAGTTTTAAAACAAGTCCAGCTGGTCTGAATGTCTTTCTTTTTGATCTAACTCAACTAGCTGTTCTTGAACGTACTTTCTAATTGTTTCTTCATTTGCATTTCCAATCGTTTCAACAAAGTAACTTTCCATCCACAACTTACCGCACCAGAAGTATTTTTTCTTAATTTCAGGATAAATCCTGAAAAATTCACGAGCGGTAATACTTTTTATTATTTGCATTACACCACTAGGTGATTGCATGGGTATACTCCTGATAATCATATGAATATGATCTTCTGGCATTTCAAGCTCAACGATATCAATATCGTAATCATATCCAATTTTCTGAATAATCGCCTTCATCGTTGTAC
>JAUJGA010000027.1:0-2664 GCA_042095675.1 Gammaproteobacteria bacterium | reverse complement strand
TATATTAAACAACATAAAAAAGGTTTAGATGAAAAATGAATGATGATACAGCAGAAGCATATAAAGATCGAAGTGTATGGCAGCGGGGCTTTATATGCTTATATTTATGATCATCATTGGATTGGTAAAACCATTATACTTGATTGCAATGTTGCTTATTTTTTAATCACGAAAGATCAACAGCCCCTAATATCAGCTTTATTTTTTGCCAGCTCAGAAATGAGATTGGTTTTTATATAATCACTTAAGCAAGCTCCACCGCTCATAGGGTCTTCAGCGTAGTAATTTAATAAGAATAACAGATCTCTGGCATGTTAAGTGTTGTTATAATCAACTCTAACAATCTCAATATCCATTAGTTAGCAGTGGATTGTAAACTATTATAAACAATATTAATCCAGACTTCAGTTGATAAGAAACCATCGGTCCAGGAATCCCAACGTTTAGATAAACCTTTTTCTTGTATTTCTTTCAGATTCATCCCGCTATCAATCATTTTTTGTACTTCAGCTGAAGTACCCAATAACATATCATAAAATTCTTTTAGATCAGTTTTTGTAGATAGAGGTCCGTGACCGGGGATGACTTTTGTTTGATCATTGATCAATGCTAAAACAGTTTTAACATTATTAGCCATATTTAATACATTGCCGCCATTTTCAATATCGACAAAGGGAAAAAAGCCTGAAAAATGATGATCGCCCATATGCACAACATTAGCTTGTTTAAAGAAAATGACTGAGTCACCATCGGTATGACCCGTGGGATAATGTACTATCTGCACTTTTTCACCATTCATATATAACTTCATTGACTTGGCATATGTCATATTGGGCAAAGCTTTTGGGGGATATGGCTGGGATACCATTTTAAATAATTTGATTTCCCTAGTGGTTAATAAACGTGTTCTGACATTGTCATGAGCAACAATCAGAGCATGATTTCCAAGACTTAAATTACCCTCAGTATGATCTCCATGCCAATGAGTATTAATTATATAGGTCAGTTTGTCGAGGCCGCCATAATGTTGAATTTGTTTTTTTAATGCATCGGACATGACCTTATAGTCATCATCCACCATTAACAAACCTTGCTTGCCGGTTAAAATAGCAATATTTCCACCCTTTCCCTGTAGCATCCAGATATTGTCAGAGACTTGTATTGTTTTAAATGAAAGTGACTCTGAGTGGTGTTTTTCTGCAAAAACAGAGCTAAATGATAAGACAAAATAAATAGAAACAATACCGCTGAATCTTAGGATATTTAAAAAGATAGAAGTCCTTTCTTATTTGTTAAGGGCAAAAAAACCCGCTGACCTGATATTAGGTATAGCGGGTTATTATCCATAAATCAAGATTTAGCTAGAGTTAGAAATTGATTCCTTGCTCTAGAGACTAGATTTAAAGAGTAATTTTTAAACTGCGCAAGTTTTTTCTTCTTCAATCTTACCAGCTTCAACTTGATCGATAGCTTTTTGGTCATGCTCATTAGAAGGACAGCCACAGCTATAATTACTTTCAGTTGCGTGTAATCTTGCTTGTTCAATATGCCATTGTGCTACTTTCAGGTGTTGATCTACATTCATTCTAAAATTCCTTAAATTTAATTAATAACCAAGTAAAAAATCGATTAATAATTATAACATAATTATTTGATTAAAAAAGGCTGAGCATTGTCCAATGTGAAATGAGTCTGAAGTAGCGTAATTTATTAAAAATCGTTCATGATCAACCAATGAAAACGATCATGAAATTAGAAGAATTAGAAACAATTGATCATTTGGATGAATTTCTCAATGGAACTCAAGCGGTAATATTTGAGGCTGTTGCTGTTAAAAAAGAACGATACAGGTGGATACAACATGAGTTGGTTCGCTTTGATTATCTAAGCCTGAGCAAGGCCAATAAAGGGGTTGTTGTTCATTATCTGGTTAAAGTTTCTAGCTATTCCAGGCAGCAGATAACACGCTTGATTGGACAATATCGGGACACTCTATATACCCATTACACTTCAAGACGCAGAAATTAGCACCTGAAAATTATCATTAATTCTACTTCCTAAACTATCAACAATCTGAGGGAGTTGTTTGTCAAAAAAATCATCAATTGTCTGTCGAAATTCTTGTGCTGTAGAAAAATATTTATTATTTCTCACATGTTCATTCATTACTTTCCAAAGCCGCTCTATCGGATTTAAATTTGGACTGTAAGGTGGTAAGTAATGTAGCTCAATATTGAGTTATTTTGCCTTATCTTTTACTGCATTTGCTCTATGGTACGCAGCACCATCTAAAATTAGATGAATTCGTTTATCGCTAGTATCATGCAGACGTAACTCACTTAAAAATTGTTGAATAGTTTCACTGTTTACTTTGTCATGGCGTTTTACTTTGGCATCTGCTATATTGTTCAAGTCCACTGCACCAATAATATTTAAACGTGTACGACTACCTGTGGTTTCAATGGCTTTATCCTGACCTTTTCTTATCCAACCATAACTCACTTTTGTTGCTTGTGTCGGGTACATAGCATCCATAAATAATATCGTTTCATCAGTTAATTGCGACTTTAAATTATTATACTCTTTAATAAATTTAGCTTGCTTTTGAGTATCAAATTTATGAGGGACTCCCTTAGACTGCTTGTAACTAAAACCATGCTGGTG
>JAUJGA010000026.1:0-4812 GCA_042095675.1 Gammaproteobacteria bacterium | reverse complement strand
AAGACAAGCAAAAATGGGCTGGTAAAATGAAAATATGGCTTGAAAAAGCCAATAAAGCAGTCAATCAGGATTGTGGTGAGTTAAATCAGGAAAAAGCAAAACAATTTTGGTTAGAATACAGAAAATCATTAAGTGAGGCTGAAATTGAATGTCCACCCCCTGATGAAAAAGAGAGAAACGGAAAACGAGGTCGATTGAAACGAAGTAAATCTCGTAATTTATGAGAGCGATTGATTAAGTATGATGAGGATACACTGCGTTTTATGGAAAAGTCAGAAGTGCCATTTATTAATAATCAAGGTGAACGGGATATTAGAATGACCAAGGTATAACAAAAAATATCAGGGGCTTTCCGTAGTCTGGATGGTGCTAAAATGTTTTGTCGTATTCGAGGTTATTTATCGACTTGTAAAAAACAGGGAGTCACATCTGACTATGCTATGAATTTACTCTTTAAGGGAAAACTGCCTGATTTTATCAGTTAGTTTTATATGAATAAAAAATTACGCTGAATAGTTACAAATATTTTTGCCGGATAAAGATTATGCATAACAAAACCATTGCCGAACTCACTACTGGATTAAATGCCGGTGATTTCTCCAGTGTTGAATTAACCCAACATTATATAGATAGAATTAATTCACTGGATAAACAATTAAATAGTTTTATTACTATTACACCTGATTTAGCTCTACAACAGGCAAAATATGCAGATGCACAACGTGCTGCTGGCAACGCCTCACTTTTAAATGGCATCCCATTAGCCCAGAAAGATATTTTCTGTACCAAGGACGTAAAAACTTCTTGTGGTTCAAAAATGCTGGATCCTTTTATTTCACCCTATAATGCCACCACAATTGAAAAATTTAATCAGTCCGGTGCCGTTATGTTAGGCAAAACTAATATGGATGAATTTGCCATGGGTTCCTCAAATGAAACCTCATGGTATGGCCCTGTTAAAAACCCCTGGTCATTAGACGCTGTCCCTGGAGGTTCATCCGGTGGTTCCGCTGCTGTAGTCGCTGCACAAATTGCAGCAGCAGCAACAGGTACTGACACTGGTGGTTCAATTCGCCAACCTGCTTCTTTTTGCGGTATCACTGGTTTAAAACCTACTTATGGTCGGGTTTCACGCTATGGCATGATCGCTTTTGCCTCCAGTTTAGATCAGGCCGGTCCTATGACTCGCACTGCTGAAGATGCAGCTTTAATGCTTAACGTGATGGCAGGCTTTGATCCACGAGATTCCACCAGTGTTGACGAAGCTGTTCCTGATTATACTAGCGATTTAAATAATAGTATGGAAGGCCTGAAAATTGGCTTACCCAAAGAATATTTTGCCGAAGGCCTAGATGATTCTGTTGCTAAAATTATTGAAGCTGCAGTCAAAGAATATGAAAAAATGGGTGCTACTGTTAAAGAAATCAGACTACCTAATAGCAAATTATCAGTACCCACTTATTATATTATTGCTCCCTCAGAATGTTCTTCCAATCTCTCTCGTATGGATGGCGTACGTTTTGGTCATCGTTGTGAAGATCCAAAAGATCTCAATGATCTTTATATACGTTCACGTGGAGAGGGCTTTGGCCCTGAGGTTAAACGCCGTATTCTAATTGGAACTTATGCTTTATCTGAGGGTTTTTATGATGCTTATTATGTTAAGGCACAAAAAACCCGTCGGTTAATCAGCGATGATTTTAATCAGTCCTTCCAGGATGTTGATGTAATTATGGGTCCTGCAGCACCATCAACAGCATTTAATTTAGGTCAGTTCAATGATGATCCTATCACCATGTATTTGTCTGATATTTACACCATCGCTGTTAATCTGGCAGGCTTACCAGGCATGACAATTCCAGCTGGATTTGTCAATAATATGCCAGTAGGATTACAATTAATCGGCAAGCATTTTTCAGAAGCAAAATTATTAAACGTAGCACATCAATTTCAACAACAAACTGACTGGCATAAAAAAGTGCCTGAGTTGTTTAAATAAAGTATTACCTGATTACTTACAAAGCTCAGCCATATTCAGAAAATATAATATTTGTAAAAATAATATGTTATAGATGAAAATTTTGAATAATAAGAAATTATATACAATCTTAGAGAAAAAATGACCTGTTTGTATTAGTGCAATAAATCAGCTTTACCGTAGTTATTGGCTTCGGTAGATATATTACATCCAAGAGATAGCTGAACTTTGTGGGTAATCAAGAAGAGTTGAAACTTCAACTGAAAGATGAATTGAAAGCTTGTCGTTATGCTGGTTATAAAACAGCCAAGGCCGTATGATACAATGAACGCTCAACCGTAGAAAGAGTTAATGGTTGGCTCAAAGATGAATTTAATGGACGAATGGTCAGAGTACGAGTTCCAAAGAAAGTCATGTGTCATCTAATGTTTGGAATATTGGCTTTAACTGACGATCAATTACTAAAATTTGTCACATAGACTTAAAAAATAGTTTTAGTTTTATAAGACTTCTGGTTTTAAATGGCTTACCTATGCGAGTCTAATGGGTAATTTTGTAAGTATGATGAGAAAATACGGTTAAAACTGTACAAGTATCATAAAAAAATCCGTCACTCCGTGACAGGAGTATTTTTAACATTTAGCCTCTGGAGTTTTGCAAGAGGCTCTTAAGTCAAATGATTATATTGTTTTATTTGTAAATATAATTATTAACAGAGTAAATGGTTTATAATAAACGGTTCTATTATCTCAGAAGAGAAGGGTTTAATGAAGATTATTTCTGTTAATTTAAATGGTATTCGTGCTGCGGCAAAAAAAGGTTTTTTTGAGTGGATGCAAAAAGAGTCACCTGATGTGCTTTGCATTCAGGAAACTAAAGCACAATTAGACCAATTAGATGCCCCTGTTTTTTCTCCCCAGGGTTATTATCGTTATTTCTTTGATGCAGAAAAAAAAGGTTATAGTGGTACTGCTATTTACGCAAAAATAGAACCTGATAATATAATAACTGGCTTGGGTTGGGATATCTCAGATACAGAAGGTCGTTATATTCAGGCGGACTTTGGTGACTTGAGTGTTGCCTCGCTTTATCTACCATCAGGTTCATCAAAGGATGAACGCCAATTACTAAAAATGGAATTCATGGATAAAATGAGCCCCATTCTTAAAGAAATGGCTCTCAGTGACAGGCAGTATGTTGTTTGTGGTGACTGGAATATAGTTCATAAACGTATTGATATTAAAAACTTTAATGGCAATAAAAAAAGGTCTGGCTGCTTGCCAGAGGAACGTGCCTGGTTAGACCAGGTCTTTGGTGAAGAAATTGGTATGGTAGATGCGTTTCGCGTGCTCAATCAGGAAGCAGAGCAATATACATGGTGGTCTAATCGTGGTCAGGCATGGGCAAATAATACTGGATGGCGTATTGATTACCAGATAATATCACCTTCTCTTGCTGAACAACTAATATCAACCTCTATCTATAAAGAGCAGCGTTTTTCAGATCATTCGCCTTTGATCATGGATTATGATAAAAACTTATAGTTAATTTGATTTAAAAAACAACGTAAAAGTGAGTTGATTTATGCCTGTTGAAGCATCTTATTTTGCTGCCTTTATCGCCGGATTATTAGGTGGCATACATTGTGTCGGTATGTGCGGTGGCATTGTTGGGGCCTTGACCTTTGGCATTGATTCAGACAGTCAGTCTGCTCCTCATCCCAAGAAAGAACTTTATCACTATCTGATAGCATACAATAGTGGTCGACTGTTGAGTTATACTTTTGCCGGTTTATTGGTCGGTGGTATTAGTATGCTGGCAACAAACCTACCTGTTCTACATAATATTCAATTTGCTTTACAAATTTTTGCAGCATTTTTTATGATTGCTTTAGGACTTTATATTGGCGGCTGGTGGGTAGGTTTACGAAAAATTGAGAAAGCAGGTGGAGTGATATGGAAAAGAATTGAACCCATTAGCCGTAAACTCATACCTGTAAAATCACCTTTTCAAGCATTAATTTTAGGTTCTTTATGGGGATGGCTACCCTGTGGTCTGGTGTACTCAATTTTATTCTGGTCTATATCGACAGGCAGTGCAATTGAAGGTGGTTTATTAATGCTCAGCTTTGGCCTGGGAACTTTGCCTATGTTATTGGCGATGGGTTTCTTTGCTGCCGGACTAACAAGCTTTATCCGTAAAAACTGGGTGAGGTATTTAGCGGGTGGAATTATTATTTCTTTCGGTATTTTTTCTTTATTTAATATTAGTTTGAGAATGCAGGCATAGTAAAAGAAGTGCTAAGTGCTAAGTGCTAAGTGCTAAGCTAAAGCAAGAGCTAAAAGTAAAAGAAAAAAGAGGGTGTAAAAATAAGTGTGTAACTGTTCATTTTTGTTAATATACCAAAAGGTAATAACTAATGAGCAGAATAATGGATCAAGAAAAACTAAAAGCGTTAGCATAAGAACTTGCTAAAGATGTAAAAACACCTGAAGATTTGAGTACATTAAGTGCACAGCTAACCAAATTAACCGTAGAAGCCGCTCTTAATGGAGAGATAGAACATCACCTAGGGTACTCAAAACATGAAGCAACAGGTCGTAACAGAAGCAATAGTCGCAATGGCTATTCTTCTAAAAAACTCAAAGGTGATCATGGTGAAATAGAGCTTCAAACCCCCAGAGATAGACATTCCATCTTTGAATCCCAATTAGTCAAAAAACGTCAAACACGCATTACTGGTATGGATAATCAGATCTTAAGTCTTTATGCCAAAGGAATGAGTACCCGTGATATTGTGGCCACATTCGATGAAATGTACGGTGCTGATATTT
>JAUJGA010000025.1:0-4391 GCA_042095675.1 Gammaproteobacteria bacterium | reverse complement strand
AGATAAGTTAACAGAAAAACAGTCCAGTAAATTAGATGATGTACTGGAAGAAAATCAAAATTTAAATATTTTGTATTTGATGAAAGAGCAACTTCAGGAGTTATGGAAAGCTCCTGATATTGAATCCATGGAAAGTGAACTGGAGCAATGGTGGTTGATGGCAGATCAAACAAACATGGGCTATCTTAAAACCTTTGCTAAGTCATTAAGAAAGAACAAACAAGGGATTTGTAACTATGCCAAATATAAACTGACATCAGCAAGAATTGAAGCTGGAAATGTCAGTATTGGCTTAATAAGAAAACGAGCTAGAGGAATTCGAGATACTGAATACTTCAAGTTAAAGATTAGACAAACTTCTGCTCCTGATGACAAGAGCATGTTCTATTTTGAACAATAGTTCACTCATCAAAGCTGAGAAGAGCCGTAATCGTGGTATAATACCTTTTATTATCAAATGGTTATAAATCAATGAGAAGAATATTACTATCAGAAATATTTAATGATATATAAATTCATTTAAAAAAATTGCTCAATTCTTATACATTAAAAGAATGTATCCATACAAGAATAAAAGCTATTCTACTTTATAGAAAAATTAGAAATTACACTGCTGTTGGTGTGGGTAGTTACTATTTTAGTTAGGTTAAAGGTTTTGTAGCGATAAAGGTTGCACGTATTGGTGCAGGGTAGCCTTCAATGGTTTTATCAAAATTCTCTGGATCAAGAAAATCTTGTAGGGATTCATAACTCATCCACTGTGTACTGCGTTGTTCAGCAGTAGATGTCTGATTAACATCGACCACTTTAATATCTTCAAAACCACAGCGTTGCAGCCATTGTAGCAGTGTTTCTATCGTAGGTAAAAACCATACATTACGCATTTTTGCATAACGGCCATCAGGCACTAGTGTCTCCCCTTTTTTACCATCAATAATCAGGGTTTCTAATACTAATTCTCCCCCTTTGCGTAAAGTGCTTTTTAATTGTAATAAATGATCCATGGGAGAACGTCGATGATAAAAAACCCCCATAGAAAAAACTGTATCAAATGCATTCAGGGAAGCTGGTAGCTTTTCTATACCCATAGGTAATAAATAAAGCGGAGGATTGTTATCTCTTCCCATAAGCTGTTTAATAGCCTGAAACTGTATTAAAAACAACCAGGAAGGATCAATTCCTATCACCAGTTTTGCACCATTACCCAACATACGCCAGCAATGGTAACCATTGCCACAGCCCACATCTAATACTGTCCTGTTCTTTAACGGCTGACAATGATCTTTTATACGGTTCCATTTCCAGTCTGAGTGCCATTCTGTATCAATTAAGCAATCATTGACTTGATAAGGCCCCTTACGCCATGGTTTTAATTCTTTTAAAGCAGTTTCCAGTTGTAATCTATCAATGTGCTGATGTGTGTTGATTTTCAGTTCATCTGTATTAAAATCAACTTCTGATGAGAGTATTTCAGGTAATTGTTCTAATGCCTTAGACCAACGTTCCAGGTCACCATGTCCTGAAGATATGATTTTATCCAAATCCTGCTGTAATTGTTCAATCCAATGCTCTAAAGGTGTATCTTGCATTGATTGATAAAGTAAGGAATAGTCAAACATAAAAAACCTTTAACTAATTATTTTATAGCCAGTAAAGAAACAAAGTTAAAACATTGAAACCATTGTTCCATCTGTCTAAAGCCTGCTTGAGCCAGACGTTCTTTATGTTGATCAAGGGTTTCCGGAATTAATACATTTTCCAATGTCTGTCTTTTTTGGCTTATTTCTAATTGACTATAACCATTGGCTTTTTTAAAAAAATGATGAAGGTCAATTAATAGTTCCTGCTGATCTTTATCATCAAAACTTAATTTCTCTGATAAAATTAGGATGCCACCTTTTTTCATTCCCTGATAAATATTTTTTAATAATATAGAACGTTTTTCAGGAGCAATAAACTGAAGCGTAAAATTCATCACTACAATAGATGCATTAGTAATATTTATATTTAAAATATTATCACAAATAAGCTCTATAGCATGACTTTGATTATCAGATTTTTCTAATAATTGTTGTGCTTTTTTCAGCATTGCAGGAGAATTATCCACTGCTATAATCTGCTTGCTATCATCCTCAATAGACTGCGATATAGAAAGAGCTGAGGCACCTAAAGAACAACCCAGATCATAACACCGGCTGCTAGGTTGATAAAACTCTGCAGATAAAATACCCGTCATAGCAACAATACTGGCATAACCTGGTACAGAGCGATTGATCATATCAGGAAAAACGTTGGCCACTTTTTCGTCAAAATTAAAGTCAACTAATTTATCTATAGCTTTTGAATAGAGCTTATCTGAAGTGTCTTTTTCTTCTTTATGCTTCATTTATTATAATATCTCAGCCCAGAGATCATGTTTACTATTATCAATAATTTTTACATCTACAAAATCTCCTGGCTTCAAGCCTATAGTTTGATCAATTAGACTACCTTCTGAAGTGGGTTCTTTATCAATGAAGACCAAGCCATCAACATCCGGTGCATCAGCCATACTTCTGGCGATAACACCTTTCTCATCAATGGAATCTACAATCACCTGCATGGACTGCCCTATTTTTGATTGCAGTTTAGTAAAACTGATTTCTGACTGAACTTCCATAAGACGCTCCAGACGTTCTTCTTTTAGCGCTTCAGGTACAGCATTAGCTAAGTCATTGGCAGAGGCACCCTCCACTGCTGAATATTTAAATGCACCAACCAGATCAAATTGTATTGTCTTAGTGAATTCCAGAAGATTTTCAAAATCCGCTTCTGTTTCACCTGGAAAACCGACAATAAAAGTACTTCTTAAAGTAATATCCGGGCAAACTTCACGCCATCCTGCAATACGTTTTAACATATTCTCACTATTAGCCGGCCTTTTCATAGCCGTTAATATCTTTTGTGATGAGTGCTGCAAAGGAATGTCAAGATAAGGCAGTATTTTTCCTTCCGCCATCAAAGGAATCACATCATCAACATGTGGGTATGGATAAACATAGTGCATTCTTATCCAGGCATCCAGATCACCCAATGCTGATGCAAATTCTTTAAAGCGGGTTTTAACAGGTTTACCATTATGAAAGCCCATTTGATATTTTGTATCCAGTCCATAGGCACAAGTATCCTGAGAAACCACTAATAACTCTTTCACACCGGCATGAACCAGATTTTCCGCTTCCTGTAGAACTTCTCCAATAGGACGGCTAACCAGCTTTCCTCTTAATGAGGGGATAATACAGAAACTACAATGATGATTACAGCCTTCTGATATTTTTAAATAGGCATAATGTCGGGGTGTTAGTTTTATGCCACCTTCAGGAATTAAACTTGTATAGGGATCATGTTCTGCTGGGATATGCTCATGGATAGCTTCCATAACCTCCTCCAAAGCATGAGGACCTGTTACCGCAAGCACCTGAGGGTGAGTTTGTTTAACAATATCCCCTTTACCACCTAGACAACCTGTTACAATTACCTTACCATTCTCAGACAAGGCTTCACCAATAGCATCCAGAGATTCTTCAATAGCATCATCAATAAAACCACAGGTATTTACTACCACCAGATCGGCATTTTGATAAGAATCACCAATATCATAACCTTCTGTCCGCAGACGTGTCAGTATCTGTTCTGAGTCGACAAGTGCTTTAGGACAACCTAAACTAATAAAGCCAATTTTATGCGCCATGTATATTCTAACCGATTATAAAGGAGCCTCTTGCAAAACTCCAGAGGCTAAATGTTAAAAATACTCTTCTCACGGAGTGACCGATTTTTTTATGATACTTGTACAGTTTTAACCGTATTTTCTCATCATACTTACAAAATTATCCATCAGAATCGCATAGGTAAGCCATTTAAAACTAGAGATCTTATAAAACTAAAACTATTTTTTAAGTCTACGTGACAAATTTTAGTAATTGAACGGCAGTTAAAGCCAATATTCCAAACATTAGATGACACATGACTTTCTTTGGACCTCGTACTCTGACCATTCGTCCATTAAATTCATCTTTGAGCCGACCATTAACTCATTCTACGGTTGAGCGTTCATTGTATCGTACGGCCTTGGCTGTTTTATAACCAGCATAACGACAAGCTTTCAATTCATCTTTCAGTTGAAGTTTCAACTCTTTGTTACGTCGAGTATTTTTGTCAATTATTGGTATATGTCCCAATTCTTTACTATGCTCATGAATTTCTAGTACATCATAAGCTGCATCCATTAAATCATACAGGCTGTTTACTCTATTGTGACTCATTTCTGCCAAGGGTATTGACGCTTGACTGTCATGCATTGATGCTGATGTTAATAAACAGCTAATAGGAATACCACCATCTGCTGCATC
>JAUJGA010000024.1:0-371 GCA_042095675.1 Gammaproteobacteria bacterium | reverse complement strand
GCTTGTCCCTGTCTATATTATTCAGTACATGGAACTTCAAAGAAATACGCATCATGTCTTTATGCTAATGTATCATTTTGTCTGGATACCAAAATATAGGCATAAAGTTTTTATGGAGCCTTATCGTACAACGATGAAGGCGATTAGTCAGAAAATTGGATATGATTACGATATTGATATCGTTGAGCTTGAAATGCCAGAAGATCATATTCATATGGTTATCAGGAGTATTGACATGGTCTAATAGACATGGACACCTCAGTTAAGCATAATTAACTTAACTGAGGTAAAAAAATGACAATACGAAAAAAATATTCAAAAGAATACAAATTGAATGCTGTAAGTCTGGTTCTTGAACAGGGTTATGGCCG
>JAUJGA010000023.1:0-1120 GCA_042095675.1 Gammaproteobacteria bacterium | reverse complement strand
TCTGTCGAAATTCTTGTGCTGTAGAAAAATATTTATTATTTCTCACATGTTCATTCATTACTTTCCAAAGCCGCTCTATCGGATTTAAATTTGGACTGTAAGGTGGTAAGTAATGTAGCTCAATATTGAGTTCTTTTGCCTTATCTTTTGGGTGCAGATCTTTTGAAACGACGAAATTATAGAATAAATTCAACAATTAATGCTTGAAACTCAACGACTATGGACTGAAAGTCCATAGGTTGCTTGAGGACTGAAAGTCCTATTCAAGAATCATATTACCTGTATCAGCATTTGAAGGATTACGGTGATGTTCCAAATATTCATTCACCATTTCATCAGTAATATTCCCCCATTAACCAGGCTCCATAACCTATTGCCAAAAAATGCCTTCCCCAGTAACGCTTCTTTAGCTCTGGAAATTCGTCCTGAAGCCTTCGGAAACTTCGTCCTTTTAGTCTATTCACAAAATCACTTATCGATAATTTTGCAGGGTATTCAATATGCATGTGAATATGATCTTTACTAACAACACCTTTCAATATCTGAACATCATCAGAATCACAGATTTTCATCAGAAATTTTCGACATCTTATTTGTAGATCACCTTGTAGCAGTGGGTATCTGTATTTTGTCACCCAAATTAGATGAACCATTAAGATACTTATGTTATGCCCATTTCTTCTATGTTCTTTCATAAATCATAGACTAACATTTGCCTTTTAAAATGTGTAACAGCTAAAGCCTTGCACTAAAGTGCATAGTTTTGACTAGCGGACTGAAACCATAAAACTTTGTCGCTGTCGCTTTGCAAACATATTTTATCTGAAATTAAAACAGTGGAAAAGTTTTATGTTTGATAAGAGTCGAATTATACTCTATTTAACTCCTGTAAAATAATTATTATGCTTTTATAATATCTCAAAAAAATCTATTCAGGAAACATACTTATAGACAATGAAAATATTTATTAAAATTTATAGTAACTATTCAGCGTAATTGAAATTAAAAAAGATGAAAAAAAACACTTGACAGGTATTTTAAGCCAAATTTTTAAAAATGACAGCATTTTGATTGCAGTCAGATTATAGTCTTAAACGATCAAATTGATCCATAGCGATCT
>JAUJGA010000022.1:0-596 GCA_042095675.1 Gammaproteobacteria bacterium | reverse complement strand
ATTGTCTGTCGAAATTCTTGTGCTGTAGAAAAACATTTATTATTTCTCACATGTTCATTCATTACTTTCCAAAGCCGCTCTATCGGATTTAAATTTGGACTGTAAGGTGGTAAGTAATGTAGCTCAATATTGAGTTCTTTTGCCTTATCTTTTACTGCATTTACTCTATGATACGCAGCACCATCTAAAATTAGATGAATTCGTTTATCGCTAGTATCATGCAGACGTAATTCACTTAAAAATTGTTGAATGGTTTCACTTTTTACTTTGTCATAGCGTTTTACTTTGGCATCTGCTATATTGTTCAACTCCACTGCACCAATAATATTTAAACGTGTACGACTACATGTGGTTTCAATGGCTGTATCCTGCCCTTTTCTTATCCAACCACAACTCACTTTTGTTGCTTGTGTTGGGTGCATAGCATCCATAAATAATATCGTTTCATCAGTTAATTGCGACTTTAAATTATTATACTCTTTAATAAATTTAGCTTGCTTTTCCTGAGAAACCACCATGAGTAACATGGTGATATGACAATTTAGACTCTTACGATATTTTCAAGAGTGAAATTAATGGGCTGTGATTTATTGCCA
>JAUJGA010000021.1:0-31116 GCA_042095675.1 Gammaproteobacteria bacterium | reverse complement strand
TAAGCGCTTAACGAAGTAGCGTCATTCCAAAATATTACTCACTCCCTGATAATAAAATCACTATCAAATTATCAGGAAAATCAATAAAACCAGAAACCCGATTAGAATTAAAAAGATTTTGGACAGGTCATCTTAGCCAGTGGAAAGAAATCAATTTGTCTCAGGCTAATTACTGCAAAAAACATGGACTTGTGGTTCAACGTTTTGGTTATTGGAAACGTAAGTTCGATAATTTACCACTAAAAAGAAGTGGATTTATTCAACTCCCTGCGGTTAATATTCATTCGCTATCAAATAGTTCAACACTCACTGTGCAGTTGCACAATGAATTGCAGATCAAAGGGATTTCTTCTAACAACCTCGAACTCACCAAACAGTTAGCGGAACTACTGAAATGAAATCAGCAATAAGACCATCATTAACTTTACCGAAAATTTACCTGTATTTAAAATCAGTTGATTTTCAAAAAGGATTTTTAGGCTTAATTGCAATTGTTGAATGTGAATTAGGACATAATCCCTTTGAGGGTTACCTATATGCTTTCACCAACCGCACTCAAAATAAAATCAAATGTCTGTTCTGGGATAGTACAGGATTTGTGCTGTATTATAAAAGCCTTCCAGAAGAAAAATTCAAGTGGCCAAAAGGCAAGAATGACCTCATAAATATTACTGGACAACAAATAAACTGGTTACTTGATGGATATGATATTAGTACCATTAAACCACATAAAAAACTTCACTATGAGTCTGTATTTTAAGACATTTTTGGGTATGTTTGTGTTATAATAAAGCCATGCAAAACAACACTGAAACGACAAAAAATGAGGAAAAACCATCTGTTTTTTTGCACGCAGATAAAACTGAATTGCTTAACGTGATTGAGCAAAATCATGTGTCATTTCTCAGCAGGAACGTCGTATTAAAATCCTGGAAGAAGGTATTCGTTTAGCCCGCATTAAACGTTTTTCTCCCAGTAGTGAAAAAACAGATGCTCAGGAAGAAATGTTTGATGAAGCTGAGCAGCAAGCTGATGAAGACGTATCAGATAATATTCCACCCGTTGAACCTAAGAAAAAGACAAAACCAGGTAGAAAACCTTTCTCAAAGAATATTCCAAGAGTCCCTGTTTTTATTGATTTAACGGATGAAGAAAAAGAAGGTGCTACTTAACTCTTTTATACTAAAGCAAAAGAAGAGCTGGATATTATGCCAGCCAAAGTCCAGATTTTAGAATACTTTCAGGAAAAGGCAGTATTTGCATGCACTGATGACAAAGAGTGCCCTTACGTCTATTGGGTGACTTTAGTGGTTATCTTCAAACAGATGGCTATGCTGGTTACAATGCTGCGTGCGAACTCAATGAGTTGACTTCTGTCGGTTGTTGTGACCACGCTCGGCGTAAATTTAAAGATGCACAAAAAGCTCAACCTGAAAGTAAGAAATCACAAAAGCCAAGTAAGGCAGATATGGCATCGTCCTACATTAATAAACTCTATCTCATTGAACGTAGATAAAAGAATGTAGTATTGCTCAAAAGTATCAGACTCGTCAGGATAAAAGCTTATCAATTCTGGAAAAACTGAAACAATGGAGTGACAACAACCAAAGAAAGGTGCCAAAGTACAGCTTAACCGGCAAAGGATTTACCTATCTTAACAATCAGTGGGTCAAGCTCATAGTGTATTGTGAAGATGGCCGACTAAATATCAGTAATATTCTGGCTGAAAATGCCATCCGCCCATTTTGCGTTGGCATGAAAGCCTGGTTGTTCAGCGATACCCCAAAATGTGCTCATGCCAGTGGCATCCATTACAGCTTGATTGAAACAGCCAAGATAAATCATATTGAACCGTATGCTTATTTGGTTTATGTGCTAACCAAATTACCTTATGCTGATACCGTTGAGAAACTGGAAGAATTGCTTTAATGGAACTTTTAAAAAATAGAGTTAGAAAAAATCAATAGTTCTGTTAATTAAGCGCTTACAATATTTTAGAAGCGAAAAACGCCACTGGAAACATGTTTGGTTCAGAACGTTTTTTTAAATGTTTAAATTCATACTTATCATTAAATGATACTCGTCCGACATTTTTTGATCATATTCTACAATCAATGAATTAATTTGTTGATGGCTATGAACAAACTGATGATGTTACTCTGGCTGTGATTAATTGTGACATTGATTATATTAATCAACTAGCAGCAGAAAGAAGGCAGTCTAAAAAGTTTATACTCAGCCATTGGTCTTTTGAACTATGTTTCTATTATGATGCACTTAAGTCGATAGGTCCTATTCCATTAATCAATCAGATATTGGTAGAAATTCAGGGTTATCAAATTCAACAGGATATATTAAATACGGTTTTAACAGAATTATTTTGTAACTCATTAGATGATGGTTTATTAGGTTTAGATTCAAAAATGAAATTTACTCCTGAAGGTTTTATGCAATTTTATTCAGATAAAGAATCATTGCTGAAAAATATTGATGAGGGCTTTATTAAAATTTCTGTAAAAAATATTCCTACTGAGAGTGGGGGGGACCTGACGATAGTTTTTGAAGATAGTGGTAAAGGATTTGATACCAATAAATTAAAAAAGCCCAAAGTACCTATATCTGCAGAGAAAAATGCAATAAATTTTTCAGGAAGGTGCTTGTTGTTAATTGAGAGTTATTGCCAGTCTATCTCATGCAATGAAAAAGAAAATCGTGTAGAATGTGTTTATTCCTGATCGAATACTGATTAGTCCACAAAGAGATTATTGGAAATAAAATGTCGATTGAAATAATTGATTTAGATGTATTGAATGAATTAAAAGAAATCATTGAAGATGATTTTATGAGTTAATAGAAACTTTTAATGCCGATGGAAAAAAGTAAGTAGACGATCTGCGAGCCGCCATTGATGCCGCAATAGCTCCTGATATCAGACGTATTGCCCATACTCTCAAGGGCAGTAGTGCAAACCTGGGTGCAAATGCTTTGTCAGAAACCTGTAAAGTGCTGGAACATGATACGGCAGAAGATAATTTAAGTGATGCTAATAAGCAGTACGAAGAAATTAGAGGGTGTAAAAATGCCTATGAAGCAGTCAAAGCTTCCTTAGCAGAGAAGTTTTGATCTTTTCTTTTGATCTTCACGCCCCAATATTTACTTGAACTTTAATTCAAACTTAATGGCTTTAAAATAGCCTGCTTCTAATTCTAAATCCACAAGTGTTAAAGGATGTTGTTCAAGAAAACCTTTGGGAAATTGAAGGCTAAGTTTTTGTGGTTTTGATTGTATGTTAATTATCGGCAGTGAATTCTCACTACGATCTCGATGTAAAAGAACACTCAAACGTAACAGAATAGCTAAATAGGTCATCGTTTGGTCACATGTTTTGGAAAACTGTTTGAATTCTTTCTTGGGAAATTTTCTTCGTTGTGCACGAATTAATAAAGCTAAACGATGTTGTTCCTGTCTGGAAAATCCAGGTAAATCTGAATTTTCAATAATATAAGCACCATGTTTATGATATTGGTTATGAGCAATGGAAAGTCCCACTTCGTGTAAACTGGCTGCCCAATTTAGGATTTGCTCAGCATTGAGCTGAGTTTGCGGAATAATTAAGTGTGACTGTATCTGCTGATAAAAGCTTGATAAGCTCTGTTCAACTTCGCTTACTTGCTTAGTATCTACATGATATTGTTTGATCAGATGATTAATAGTACGTTGACGAACATCCTCATGTTTAAAACGCCCCTGCAAATCATAAATAACTCCCTCGCGTAATGCACTATCAGAAGCATTCATGAATTTTATATTCAATACCTTAAATGCCGCATAGAGGATTGCTACACCTCCGGCAAAAACTGTCTGGCGTTCAGGGCTTAAACCTTCCATTTCTAAACTATCAATATTTTTCTTTTTGATCATTTGCTTAATGATCCATTGCAGCCCTTTAGTGGTAATTCCCGGGTAGGGATCTGTTGTCTTTGATTGTTCATGCTGGGCACGTAATACCTTGGCAATGGATTTAATACTGCCTGAAGCTCCTGTTGCATGTACCCAGCCAAAATTTTTATAATTATTTTCTATACTCAGAAGTTCTAAACGGGCATAGAGTTCTGCTATTTTAAAATTACTTTCATTAAGCTTGCCATCAGCAAAGGCTTTTAGGGTCATACTGACACAGCCCATATGTAAACTTTCTGTCAGACTTGGAGTGAAGCTATTACCAATAATAAATTCCGTACTACCTCCACCTATATCAATAACTAAACGATTATCAGTATTAACGGATTGGCTATGAGCAACACCAAGATAAATGAGGCGAGCTTCTTCACGACCGGCAATGATTTCAATGGGATGGTTAAGAGAAACTTCTGCCATGGCTATAAATTCAGCCCCATTTTTTGCTTTTCGTAAAGTATTAGTACCGACAATACGGATATTTTCTGCAGGGATGTTTTTTAAACGTTGTCCAAAGCGAGCCAGACAGTTCAGCCCAATTTGTTGAGATTCTTTGCTGAGTTTGCCTTTGTTATCAAGGCCGGAAGCCAATCTTACCATTTCTTTTATGCGATCAATAATTAATAATTGATCATTTTTAACTTCAGTGACAATCAGATGGAAGCTATTAGAGCCTAGATCGATGGCGGCAAAGATGTTTTGTTTTTCTTTATTAGAATTTGTCATGCTTTATAAAGGAATTTATTTAATCAATGGTATTAATCCGAATATAATAATTTGTCTCTAAGTCGGAGTTTCTCTTTGTTGTATATTGCTTGATACTTGAGTCATTATTATTATGCTTAAAGTTATAATTAATATTTTTAGAAATGAACTCATTGATTGCTCCACCGAGAAAAATCCATTCTCCTAATGTACCTGTAATAGTAGTATCCAATGAACGAACATTAATCTGGTCAGGCTATTGTGCATTCATTTCGCTATTATAAGGGCGAATTTTTAATATTACTTTATCATTATTAAGGATAGGAAAAACATCAAAGCCGGAAGTTATATTGATTAATTCTGTACTGTTTTGCCAGGGAGAAAATGCTCCTCCTACATTATAGTAAGGAACACGCTTTCCTATTTGAATGGTAGACCATTGGCCTGAAACGGTTCGTATTGAATGTAAATCAGGATTGTCAGCAGAGTTCCTTCTACGTATATGTGCCAGTTTAACATTTGAATTGTCTGTATTATAGCCAATAGAATTAGCTTGAAAATTTTCGTCGTTGTCCAGTGAGCTTCTTACTTCAATTAATAGATTTTGCAGTGGCTGGTCAATATCCAGTAATAGTTGCTCAATTTCTAATAAGGTCTGTTCAGGAGCTTTGACAATGAGTTGATTATTATTTGCAGTGAATCTGACGGATTGATCATATAGGGGACTAAGAATAGGTATCAGGTTTTGTGCAGATTGTTGGGTTGTAAAAACTTTAAAGGCTGTTTCTGCGATAAGGTTCTGAGAAATTAATAATGAGATAAAAAAGAATAATAAAATAATATACAATTTATTTTTGTAATGTTTGAGGATATTTAACATATATTTTTTACCAAAAATTATGAATAGATAATAATCTGATTACGGTCAGCTTCCTTAGCCTGATAGAGTGCCGGGTGTGAGTTACATGTTGCTCATGTACGCTTTTTTTGTCTGATGATAAAGCAGTTGTTCATTAGATCTAAACTTACTGTTTTACTTTTTAATAATATAAATATAATAGCCATGATTTTATGGCTAGTCAAATTAATTATATTGATTTAGCCTGATCCACTGCATTACCGATATAATTTGAAGGCGTTAAGGATTGTAATTCCTGTTTGGTCTGCTCAGGGATATCTAATGTTGCAACAAAATCTTTCAGCGTTTCTGAAGTGATAGACTGACCTCGTGTGAGTTCTTTTAATTTCTCATAAGGTTTTTCTACTCCATAGCGACGCATTACAGTTTGAATAGGCTCTGCTAAAATTTCCCAGGTATTATCTAAATCTTCAGCCAGTGCTTTTTCATTAATCATTAATTTATTGATACCACGTATAGTGGAAGAATAAGCAATTAATGAGTGTGCAACACCAACACCAAGATTCCTTAATACAGTAGAGTCTGTTAAGTCTCTCTGCCAGCGTGAAATAGGCAATTTATTACTTAAGTGATTAAGCAAGGCATTGGCGATGCCTAAGTTACCCTCAGAGTTTTCAAAGTCAATAGGATTTACTTTATGCGGCATGGTGGAAGATCCCACTTCTCCGGCAATGGTTTTTTGTTTGAAATAACCCAGAGAAATATAGCTCCAGAGATCTCGATCAAAATCAATCAAAATATTATTGAATCTGGCTAATGCATCGAAATATTCAGCAATATAATCATGTGGTTCAATTTGAATGGTATAAGGATTAAAATCTATTCCTAAACTCTCGACAAAGTTCTGTGCAATTTCAGGCCAGTTTAATTCTGGGTAGGCACTGATATGGGCATTATAATTACCCACTGCACCATTGATTTTACCCAAAGCCTGTACGTTGGCAAACTGTTTGTATTGGCGTGTCAGTCGATACACAATATTTGCCATTTCCTTACCCATAGTTGAAGGGGAGGCAGGCTGCCCATGAGTACGACATAGCATAGGCTGTTCAGATAAGTCATGAGCAAGCTTGGTAATTGCATCAATGATCTGATGCATTTGCGGCAAAATGACTTTACTGCGGGCAGCAGATAACATTAAAGCATGAGAAAGATTATTAATATCCTCTGACGTACAGGCAAAATGAATAAATTCATTAATTGCCATCAGCTCTTCATTGTCAGCAATTTTTTCTTTGAGAAAATATTCTACTGCTTTTACATCATGATTGGTGGTTCTTTCAATTGTTTTTATCTGCTCAGCATCTTCGATAGAAAAATGTTCGATAATACTATCCAATAAGCTATTAGCAGGCTCAGACAGGGCAGGCACTTCTGCAATGTCCTGATTGGCAGCCAGCATTTGTAACCAGCGGATTTCAACTAATACCCGATGTTTGATCAAACCAAATTCACTAAAAATAGGTCTTAGCTCAGCAGTCTTACTACCATAACGACCATCTATTGGTGAAACTGCAGTTAAATTATTTAAGTCCATTATTAAGATCTCTTTATTAATTTTTATTTGGTATTACGTCCATCACGTTTGTCTACTAAATTACCAGTAGAACCCATAGATGAACTAGCTGCTGAATTCGTAGTCACCTTAGATGTTCGTGCTCGTCGGCCAGAACGTTTCTTTGGTTTAACTTCAGGTTTTACATCAGCAGATCCTACTGGCTTTGCTGCTTCTACCGATTCAGCAACAGCTTCAGAAACTATAGATGCCGACTCTTCTTTATTCGAACCTTTACTGGAAGCTTTCTTTTTTGCTGACTTCTTAATAGTTGATTTCTTTTTTGTTGCCGCTTTACGACGTGCTTTCTTTTTTGGAACAACAATTTTAGCACTTTCTTTATCATCTGAATTGACTACATCGACTGCAGAGCTTTCTGTTTGAACCTGCTCTCCTACAGGTGCTTTTTTGGCTTTAGCATGTGCTTTTTTAACTGTCTTTTTAGTAACAGGTTTATCACTGGCTTCAGCTGTAGTCTGAGTTTGTTTAGTACTATCAGCAGCTTCTTTTGTGTTGGTAACAGCTGTCGGTACATCAGTCTTTATCTCTGTTTTAAGAGGGGACTCACTACTAACAGAAGCTTGCTTAGTCTCTATAGCAGTATCATTATTAACTGCTTGCTGTGGATTTGTTGTTTGAGGAGCTCTGCTGACAACTTTTTTACGGCTGCTGGTTCTGCGACTGATACGACGTGAGCCGGGTCCACGCAATGATTTTTTCTGACTGTTGTTTGAATTATCACTATCAGTGATGCTAGTTTTTGGCTGAATCTCTAACGTTGTTACGGAGTCTACAACTTCATTGTTATTTTCAACAATAATATCATGCTGAGTTTGTTCAGTTTTCTGTTCTGCTTCCACTGCAACTTTATTTTGCTTAATTGAATTATCTTTTTTATTATTTTTTTGCTTACTCTTTTGAGTTTTGTTACGTCCTTTGTTTGCAGGCTGTTTTTGTTGTTCCTTAGCTTCTTCATTCTCAGCTAATACTGAAGGTGTTTCAGCATTAGCAACTACTTGTTTGGCCTGTTTTTGTGGACGCGGGTTTTTTGGCTTTTGTCTATTGTCATCGCGTTTATTTGCTTTACGATTATCGTTCTTTTTATTATTATCCTGATAACGATCATTACGTTTCTGAAGATTAGGATTTTTCTTATTATTACGGGATTGAGACGTTTTTTCTACTTGAGCCGCTTCCTGAGCCTCTTCCTGATGTTCTGGTTGAGTGAATAATGAACTCCAGATCCGTTTTAGTAGACTGGGTTCGGAAGAATCATCAGTAGAAGACTGTGTGGCTGTGGGTGCTTTGACTGCGGGCTCTTCATAGCTGACAGGTTCTGCAATTAAACCATTGGTATCATTTTCATCGATAAGCTGATTAAAATTATAACTGCTGACCTGATATTGTTCTGTCATATTTTCATCAGCACGGATACGTTCAATACAATAATGAGGTGTGACCAGGCTTTCATTCGGTATTAAAGTCACGGTGATTTTTTGACGAGTTTCAATATCACTGATTAAATCACGCTTATCATTTAATAGAAAAGTAGCCACATTAACGGGTAATTGTGCCAAAATACGTCCAGTATTTTCTTTTAAAGATTCTTCTTCGATAATGCGTAATACTGAAAGACCTAAAGAATCAATACCGCGTATAGTGCCATGACCACTACAGCGTGGACATGTAATCTGACTGGATTCACCCAATGATGGCTTAAGTCGTTGACGAGACATTTCCAGTAAACCAAAGCGCGAGATTTTACCAACTTGTACACGAGCTCTATCTGGTTTTAATGCCGTTTTCATACGGTTTTCAACCGCACGTTGGTTTTTAGCCGGAGACATGTCAATAAAGTCAATGACCACCAACCCACCGAGATCTCTAAGACGTAATTGACGTGCCACTTCATCAGCAGCTTCAAGGTTAGTATTCAGTGCGGTTTCTTCTATATCACTACCACGGGTAGCTCGGGCAGAGTTAATATCAATTGAAATTAAAGCTTCTGTATGGTCAATAACGATAGCACCACCAGAAGGTAAGATAACCTCACGTTGGAAGGCTGTTTCTATCTGACTTTCTATTTGATAGCGGGAAAAAAGTGGAATGTTATCGTTATATAGTTTTACCTTGTGAAGATGTTGAGGCATTACTCTCTGCATGAAATCATAGGCTTCATGATAAGTTTTCTCTTCATCAATAATAATTTCTGTCACATCAGAACGAAGGTTATCACGAATAGCACGAATAACAATATTGCTTTCCTGATAAATCAGAAAAGGGGCGGAACGTTCTTTTGATGCCTGATCAATGGCGGTCCATAGGTTAAGCAGATAATCCAGATCTAATTGTAATTCTTCGGCTTCTTTGCCAATACCAGCGGTGCGAATAATGAGTCCCATTTTTTCCGGGATTTCTAATTTATTCATATTAGTTTTTAATTCAGCACGTTCCTCACCCTCAATACGTCTGGAAATGCCTCCAGCTCGAGGATTATTCGGCATCAGTACAGAATAACGTCCGGGTAAACTGATAAAGGTAGTAAGGGCTGCACCCTTGTTGCCGCGTTCTTCTTTATCAATCTGAACAACGACTTCCATGCCTTCTTTTAATAATTCAGCAATTTTAGGACGTTTACCACGTTCTACGGATTTTGAAAAGTATTGGTGAGATACATCTTTAAGAGGGAGGAAACCATGTCGGTCTGCACCATAGTCAACGAAGGCTGCTTCCAGGCTTGGTTCTACTCGGGTGATTTTGGCTTTATAAATATTGGCTTTTTTCTGAGCTCTCTGGGTTGTTTCAATATCCAGATTAAACAGGTGTTGTCCATCGACAAGTGCAACACGCAGCTCTTCAGCCTGTGTGGCATTAAATAACATTCTTTTCATTATAGTGATACTCGTAAGTTAAATGGAGTTCAACTATATAAAATTCTAAAGATAGGATTCAAAGTTTATAAATATGAATCACTTGCAAGTATTTTTTATAAACACTCGTAAATCTATTCAGGATAGAAGTTCAATAATAGTTATACATTTATATCTGGGCTTAAAGCCATCGGCTGGTAAAAAACTTGATTAAATTGTCAATTATTTTAACTAGACCAACAATTATAAATCTTAGAGGTACTTGCAAAACTAACAAACTTTATGCTTTTAGCTTCCCCCTTCTAAAGAAGGGGGAAGTAATAAGAGCAGTTTGCAAGTGCCTCCTTAGTATTACATTTACGTTTAAATAAACCCAAATTATGTGGAATATATACTTATGATGTATATCGTATTGATTGTTTATTCTATTTCCTGTGAATTTTATACAGGAACTAATTAAATATGTTCGGTTAGCTTTTTAACGGTGTATAGAACATTTAAAAGATGAGTTTTATATGCAATAGGCATATAATCAACGCCGAAAAATAAGCTTTATATTCATTAATATGATTAAATGTTGAATCATATCGGGTTAGAAACCTAGTATTTATTTAAACCATAAGTTTTTAACGGATGTAATATAACAGTTAGATGGCTTTCCATCAATCCGAAACAGCAGAAATATGCTATGAATTCAAAAATAATCAATCATTCTGTTAAATTTATTGAAATAGATGAAAGAAATGCCGGTCAAAGAATTGATAATTTTCTTTTTAATTTTTTAAAAGGTGTGCCTAAGGGGCATATTTATAAAATTATTCGCAAAGGTGAGGTGCGAGTCAATAAGGGACGCATTAAACAGATTTATAAGTTGCAATTTGGAGACTCTGTTAGAATCCCACCGATTAAATTAGCTGACAAACCTTCCTTGCCTGCCCCAGGCCGTTCTTTATTGAAACTGATAGAAAATTCAATTATCTATGAGGATAAGAGCTTAATTGCTATAAATAAGCCCAGTGGTGTTGCTGTACATGGTGGAAGTGGTATCAGTTATGGGATTATTGAGGCTATCAGGGCTTTACGAACAGAACAAAAGTTTCTTGAATTGATACATCGCTTAGATCGGGATACATCCGGTTGCTTATTAATTGCTAAAAAGCGTAGCAGTCTCATTGCAGTACAAGACTTGTTTCGACAACGCCAGACAGATAAATGTTATTTGGCTTTATTATGCGGGCAATTAAAATGTTCAGATAGGAAAGTATCTGCTCCTTTGTTGCGAGAGGCTCTTAAGTCTGGAGAAAGATTTGTTCGGGTGAATAAACAGGGTAAGGAATCATGTAGTTATTTTTCAACTTTGGAGTCATTTGAGCAGTCGACCTTGATGCAAGTAAAAATTGTTACCGGGCGTACTCATCAGATTAGAGTTCATTCACAATATCTGGGACATTGTGTGGCAGGGGATAGTAAATACGGAAACTATGCTTGTAATCAAAGACTTAAAGAGCAGGGCTTAAAGCGTTTATTCTTACATTCAGCACAAATATCTTTCCAACATCCGGAAACTCAAGAAATAATAACCATAAAATCTCCTATGACGGAAGAGTTAGAGCATTGCTTAAGCAAGCTAAGGTAAAAGAAATGAAAAATTATCAGTTAATTATTTTTGACTGGGATGGCACACTTATGGATTCTCAGGCTAGAATTGTGAATTGTTTAAGAGAAGGAGCTGATGAGCTTAAACTAGAACAATTAGCCGAGACTCAATTAAAAAGTATTATTGGTCTTGGTTTGGATGAAGCAATTGCAACTTTATATCCTTTTTTAACAGCACAGCAGGTCTCTCTATATGCAGAGCGTTATCGTTATCATTTTATAACTGCCAACGATACTCCTAGTGGATTGTTTCCTGATGTTCAAACGATGCTGGAACAATTATTAGAGCAAGGCTTTATGCTTGCAGTTGCAACGGGTAAAGCCCGACGTGGCCTAGATCATGTTTTACAGGAAACAGGCATGAAACATTATTTTCATGGTACTCGCTGTGCTGATGAAACACGTTCTAAACCTCATCCACAGATGCTGGAAGAACTTTTAGATGATTTTTCACTGACTGCTGATGATGCCATTATGGTGGGGGATACAGGATATGACTTATTAATGGCAAATACGATTAAGATGGATACCCTGGCAGTAAGTTATGGTGTGAATGAAAAACAAGATTTATTAAAATATAATCCACTTGCATGCCTGGATAGTATTTCAGAATTATCACAGTATTTGTTACAATGTCGTGTAAATTAATTTAAATCACCCTGATAAATGGAATAGTAATGGATAAAGAAGCAATTGAACTGAATAAAAAATTTGATAAATTGACACAAAAAAGTGGTTGGGATCAGAAACTGATTGAGGATCTAGCTCTTTCTTCTTTAAAAGAAAAGCGTTCTAGCAGACGTTGGGGAATTTTCTTTAAATTTGTTTTTTGGGCATATTTATTTATCTTGTTGGGTTTATATCTAGTGCCATTGGATGCGGGTAAAATATTAGATAATGCGACTGGAGAACATACAGCTCTAATTAACATAGAAGGAGTCATATCTTCTGACTCAGAAGCAAGTGCTGATGCAGTGATTACCGCCTTAAGAGAGGCCTTTGAGGATAAAAAAACTAAGGGTGTTATCTTGCGTATGAATACACCGGGTGGTAGTCCAGTACAAGCTGGCTATATCAATGATGAAATCTATCGACTAAAAGAATTATATCCTGATACTAAAGTCTATGCTGTTATCATGGATATATGTGCGTCAGGTGGTTATTATATTGCAGTAGCTGCTGATGAAATTTATGCAGATAAAGGCAGTATGGTTGGTTCTATTGGTGTTTTGATGAATGGTTTTGGTTTTGAAAATGCAATAGATAAGATAGGTGTGACTCGTCGCTTATATATAGCGGGTGAACATAAGGGTTTTCTTGATCCCTTTACTGCGCCGGAAGAAGGTGATATTAAACATACTGAGGGTATGTTAAATAATATTCATCAGCAATTCATCGGTTTAGTTAAAAAAGGCCGCGGTAAAAAACTTAAGGATGATCCAAATTTATTCAGTGGCTATGTCTGGACTGGAGAACAATCTATTGAACTGGGTCTGGTGGACAAGCTGGGTAGTAGTAGTTATGTCGCTCGTGAAGTGATTGGTGCAGAAGAGATTAAAGACTTTACTGTGTCTGAAGCATTTATTGATCGTTTTGCTAAAAAAATGGGCGCTTCTATGGCGACTAAAGTTTCTGAGATTAGTGGATTTAATTTAACCCCACAATTACGCTAGTAAATTCTAAAAATTGGCTTTGACATTATTGCTTAAAACAATTAGAATACGCGATTAATTTTGAGTAAGGTTTGATGGCTGAGCGTATCCCAAAGAGAATTGATTGTTATCGATATACTGATAAAGGAGTCATTCTTGATGGCCTTATCAAACAAATTGAATTAGAGACAGATTTACCAAGGCTATTGGAAGTTATTATTAAATCTGTTTCTGATATTGAATATCATCTTGAATTTAGTATTGATGTTTTATCTAATCGTATTGTTACGGGATGGATCAAGACTCAGGTCATGTTACAATGTCAGCGTTGTATGCAGGACTATGTACAAGATTTAAGTTGCAAAGTTTCGACCGCTTTTGTGACGAACGATTTTGAAACAAAGCAAGCGGAAGCTGCAAAGCATGATATTTTCTTTGTTGAGAAACATAGTACTGAAAAAGAGTTCAGTTCAAAAAAAGTGAGCGCAGAAAAAATAGATTGTCTGAATCCGATGGTTTTGATTGAGGATGAGCTGTTGTTAGCACTGCCTCAGATTGCAAATCATTCAGAAACAGGTGTAGGGACAGATTGTCATATTCAATTTGATTATCCTATAGAAGAACAAGATATTCAGCAACAGGATGATAATCATTTTGCCATTCTGGAACAACTAAAGAAGCATTAGTTTCAGTTGTAGAAACATTTTTATTATTTTTAAGAGTATTAAAGGAAAAACCAATGGCAGTTCAAAAGAATAAATGTACCCCTGCACGTCGTGGCAGCCGTCGTTCACATGATTCATTAAGTGGACCTACTTTATCAATTGATCCTACTAGCGGTGAAACTCATCGTCGTCACCATGTGACAGCTGATGGATATTATAAAGGCCGTAAGGTTATTGATAAATAATTGAATCGTTCTATGTTATCAATAATAGATTGTATCTTTTGTTGAAACTATGATAAAAATAAAGCCTCAGATTTATCTGGGGCTTTATTTTTTTGCTAGTATAAAAAACAAATTATAATAAAAATGACAAATAAACTAAATACCAGCACTATCTCAATTGATGCCATGGGTGGCGATATAGGTCTTGATGTCACTATTCCTGCCGCTATTGATATTTTAAAAGAATATAAACAGCTGAATATTATTTTAGTGGGTGATGAAGCTTCAATTAAGAATAAACTTGAATCCTATTATGCTTCTGATTGTCAAAACATAAAAGTTCAGCATGCCTCTCAAATCGTTGATATGGATGAAAAGCCTGCAACTGCACTACGTGGGAAAAAAGATTCTTCTATGCGTGTAGCCATTAATCTGGTTAAGTCAGCTGAGGCAGATGCCTGTGTCAGTGCAGGCAATACCGGTGCTTTGATGGCTACTGCCCGTTTTGTTCTGAAAACGCTGCCTGGAATAGACCGACCTGCAATCTGTACGGCTTTACCCACAGAGTCTGGTCATACTCATATGCTGGATTTAGGTGCTAATATAGACTTGTCAGCCGAGCATTTATTAGAGTTTGCAGTCATGGGTTCAGTATTGGCCAGTGCTATTGATGGTATTGAAAGTCCAACTATTGGTTTATTAAATATTGGTCAGGAAGCCATGAAGGGCAATGAACAAGTACAAAAAGCATCTACACTTATCGCTGCTAGCAACTTAAACTATTTTGGCTTTATTGAAGGCGATGATATTTATAAGGGCACAGTTGATGTAGTGGTTGCAGATGGGTTTGTGGGAAATATTTCCCTAAAAACCGCTGAAGGTGTTGCAAAGATGATTTCATTTTATATCAAACGTGAATTTAATCGAAATTGGATGACCAAATTAGCAGGGCTGATTGCCATGCCGGTTTTAAATACCTTTAAAAGTAAACTGGATACAAGAAAGTATAATGGTGCCAGTTTATTAGGTTTGAAGGGTATCGTCATTAAAAGTCATGGTAGTGCTGATATTTTCTCATTTACCCATGCCATTAAAGTTGCGATTGCCGAAGTTGACAATAATGTACCGCAACGAATTAGTAAGGTTCTGGAAAAAACTTTATTAAATAAAACGACTTAACACCAGCGAGTCAAAATTATTGTAGTGCTTGTTTTATATGCTACAATTGAACCTAAATTTTTTCGGTCTATAGGAAGATTTGTATAGATGTATTCACGAATTATGGCAACAGGTAGTTATCTACCTGATAATATTCTAACTAATGCAGATTTAGAAAAACTAGTTGATACCACAGAACAGTGGATTACTGAACGAACCGGTATCAAGCAACGTCATATTGCTTTAGAAGATCAAACTACTTGTGATCTGGCAGAAAATGCTGCACGTAATGCTATAGAAACTGCTGATATTGATCCTCAGTCCATTGATTTAATTATTGTTGCAACCACTACTTCTGATCGTGTTTTTCCCAGTACTGCCTGCTTATTGCAGCAGAGATTAGATATCCATGGTTGTCCTGCTTTTGATGTACAGGCCGTTTGCACCGGTTTTATTTATGCCCTGGATATTGCTGATAAATATATTAAAACAGGCGCTGCTAAAAGAGCTTTAGTCGTTGGTGCTGAAACTTTATCACGCATTGTGGATTGGACAGATCGTTCTACCTGTGTGATTTTTGCTGATGGGGCTGGTGCTGTTATACTGGAAGCCAGTGAAGAAGCGGGGATTTTATCCTCTCATATTCATGCAGATGGTCAGTTTTCAGAACTTTTATCAACCAATGGTGGTGTTTCTGAACTTAATCCCGATGGTTTAGATGCTGTTCATATTGAAATGAAGGGTAATGAGGTTTTTAAAGTCGCAGTCAATACATTGGGTAGAATTGTTGATGAAACACTGGCAAAAAATAATATGAAAAAGTCTGATATTGATTGGCTAGTACCCCATCAGGCTAATATTCGCATTATTAATGCAACGGCCAAAAAACTAAAAATGTCTACAGATCATGTGGTTACCACTGTACAGAATCATGGTAATACCTCTGCAGCATCAGTGCCCTTAGCACTGGATACTGCTGTAAGAGATGGGCGCATAAAACGTGGTGAAATTTTATTATTAGAAGCATTTGGTGGTGGTTTTACCTGGGGCTCAGCATTAGTCAAATATTAGGCAATAGATGAAAGATCAACAGCCCCTAGTTTTTATTAAAGGATAATATTATGTCAATATCTTTTGTTTTTCCTGGTCAGGGTTCACAGACCATTGGTATGTTAGGTGATATTGCTGATAAAAATCCTGAATACTGTGATATTGTCAATGCAACTTTTAATCGAGCTAGTAATGTTTTAGGCTATGATTTATGGGAATTAGTGCAAAATGGCACTGATGCAGAGCTCAATCGAACCAAGAAAACACAGCCCGCTATTTTGACAGCTTCCTATGCACTCTGGCAAATATGGATGAGTAAGGAAGGTCCAATACCGGTAGTGATGGCCGGGCATAGTTTAGGCGAATATACTGCATTGGTTTGTGCAGAAACCATAGATTTTGATGATGCTATTGAATTGGTCTCACTGCGTGGACAATATATGCAGGAAGCTGTTGTTGACACCGAAGGTGCTATGGCGGCAATTTTAGGGTTGGAAGATGATGTAGTGGTTAAAATTTGTGAAGAATCCGCAGAGACAACTGAAAGTGTAGTTGCGGCGGTGAACTTTAATTCACCAGGTCAGGTGGTGATTGCCGGTACTGCTGAAGCAATTGATAGTGCTATCAGTGCATTAAGCAATGCAGGCGCTAAAAAAACCATTAAGTTACCTGTCAGTGTTCCATCACACTGTTCTCTAATGAAAGGCGCTGCTGACAAACTGGCTAAAAAACTCCATTCTACAGAATTTGATCGTCCCATTATCCCTGTGATTAACAATGTACATGTCACAATTGAAAATGAAGTGGATTCTATAAAAGATTCATTGGTTAAACAGCTTTATAAGCCAGTGAGATGGACAGAGACAATCAATAAAATGCTTGCTGAAGGTACAGAAAATATAGTTGAATGTGGCCCTGGTAAAGTCTTAACGGGTTTAAATCGACGCATTAACAAGAATATTCCAGCTCATGCTATGTTTGATGCTGTCACAATTGATAAAATTTTTGAGGAATTATCTTAATGTCTATACTTATGTCTCAGGAAGGTGAAGTTGGTCTTGTTAGTGGTGCCAGTCGTGGTATTGGTCAGGCTATTGCACTAAGTCTAGGCAATAGTGGTGCAACTATTATTGGTACAGCAACTTCTGAAAAAGGGGCTGAGAATATCTCAGAATATTTACATGCAAATGATATTAAAGGGCAGGGCATGGTGCTTAATGTCACTGACCAAGCTAGTATCGATCAGCTATTAAAAGCCATGAGTGAAAAATATTCTATGCCTTCTATTTTGATTAATAATGCTGGTATTACGCGTGATAACTTATTAATGAGAATGAAAGATGATGAATGGGATGCCATTATTCAGACTAACCTTAGTTCGGTTTTTAAACTATCAAGGGCATGTTTACGTGCAATGATGAAAGCTCGACAGGGAAGAATTATTTCTATTGCATCAGTTGTTGGTTTGACGGGTAATGCAGGTCAGACAAATTATGCTGCAGCCAAGGCCGGTATTTTTGGTTTCACTAAATCGCTGGCCAGAGAAGTGGGTTCACGGGGAATTACTGTCAATGCAGTTGCTCCGGGATTTATTGATACAGATATGACAAAGGCATTACCTGATAGTGCTAAAGAAGCATTATTATTACAAATTCCTTTGAATCGTTTGGGGCAGATAGATGAGATTGCTTCAGCAGTTAACTTCCTGGCTTCAAAAAATGCCAGTTATATTACTGGTGAAACAATTAATGTGAATGGTGGGATGTATATGCCCTAGGATAGACTTCTGGTAACTACTTTAAGTAAAGTAGAAAATCATTTTTATGAGCTGTTTAACTATTTTTTGTTATTTGTACAAAAAATACTTATAATAAGCTAGCATATCAGTCAAGTTTTAACTAAAATAACATCACTTAGTTAAACAGATTTTATAGAAAAGAATAAATTAGTTTTATTAATCGAATTATGGAGAGTTTAAATATGAGTAGTGTTGAAGAAAGAGTAGCTAAGATCGTTGTTGAACAATTAGGTGTTAAAAAAGATGAAGTAAAACCTGAGTCTTCATTTGTTGATGACCTTGGTGCAGATTCTCTAGATACTGTTGAGTTGGTAATGGCTCTTGAAGAAGAATTTGAGACTGAAATTCCAGATGATGAAGCTGAAAAAATTACTACAGTACAACTTGCAGTAGACTATATCAAAGCAAATAGCTAAATTCGATAATAGTTAGCTGTATGGTATTAATCTGAAATTGAGTATATACCACATTTAAAGCCGATTTTAACAATGAACTTCTTTCATATAAAGTTGGATATTGTTAGATGCGGCTTTTTTGCTTTATCCACTGTCGTTATTATTTCTAGAATATTTTATTAGGGGAAAGTCCTTTGGCTAAAAGACGAGTTGTTATAACCGGTTTAGGTATGGTGAGTCCTGTAGGATTAACTGTTAATGAATCCTGGGAAAATGTTCTGGCGGGTAAAAGTGGCATTGCTCCTCTTGATCACTTTGATGTCTCAGATTATAGCGTAAGGTTTGGTGGCTCGATCAGAGGTTTAGATATGACGGAATATCTAAAACCTAAAGATATTAAAAAAATGGATTTATTTATCCACTATGGTATGGCTGCCGGCATTCAGGCATTTAAAGATTCAGGCCTGGAAGTTACAGATGAAAATGCCTGGCGTATTGGTGTTTCTATAGGCTCTGGAATTGGTGGAATTACAGGCATTGAAAATGGACATAATGCCTGCCTAAAGGGTGGTCCGCGTAAAGTCTCACCATTTTTTGTGCCCAGTAATATTATTAATATGACTTCCGGCAATCTTTCTGTTATGTATGGTTTGAAAGGGCCCAACATTGCCTTGGTCACAGCCTGTGCAACAGCCACTCATAGTATTGGTGATGCAGCAAGAATCATTGAATATGGTGATGCTGATATAATGATTACAGGAGGCTCAGAAATGGCCACTTCTACTACAGGATTAGCTGGCTTTGCCGCTGCTCGTGCTTTATCAACCAGAAATGATGATCCACAGGCAGCTTCCAAACCCTGGGATAAGAATAGAGATGGTTTTGTATTAAGTGATGGTGCCGGTGTGGTTGTTCTTGAAGAATATGAACATGCCAAGGCTCGTGGTGCAAATATTTATGCTGAAGTACTCGGTTTTGGCATGAGCGGTGATGCTTATCATATGACCTTGCCATCAAAAGGTGGAGAAGGCGCCAGTCGCTGTATGGATTCAGCACTAAGGAATTCAGGACTTAATCCAAATCAGATTGATTATATTAATGCACATGGTACTTCTACTCCAGCAGGTGACCAGGCGGAAACGGATGCTGCTAAACGAACATTTAGTGATCATGCGTATAAGCTGACCATGAGTTCTACAAAATCCATGACGGGTCATTTATTAGGTGCTGCAGGTGGTATTGAAGCAATATTCACTGCATTATCAATTCGTGATCAGATTGTACCCCCTACGATTAACCTTGATACACCTGATCCTGATTGTGATTTAGATTATGCACCACTAAAAGCCAAAGAGATGAAAATTGATTATGCGATGTCAAATTCATTTGGTTTTGGTGGTACAAATGGAACCTTGATTCTTGGAAAAGTGTAGTTAGCATTCATCCGTACCCTTTGATAATAGTTACAAATGACTGTGAATGTTTAGCTTGGCTACGTTCCCGGAATATAATCTTAGCCTCTAAAGCATCATTATAAAATTCTTAACCTGGATTCAAACTAAGTATGAATCATTTATGTCAATTGACAGAAATTCCTACTGAGGACTTTCCTGAGTTATTTCAGTTTTATCAACATTGTCCTGGAAAATATCCCTTTCTTCTTGCTACAACAAGTCAAAATAATAATTCTAACTCTACATTTGATATTTTATTTATTGAACCTAAAGAATGGTTAAAGTTGGATCATGCACTTAATCTTTCCTCTTCACCAGCTCATGATATAAATCCTGAACAAGGTTTTTTGGATAACTTTGATCAAATTTTTAATCTTGAAAAAATAAATTCAGATTTAGATTTTTTAAAGGATATTAACGTACCATTTACTGGTGGCTGGTTTGTTTTTTTTGCTTATGAATTAGCACAACAGATTGAGCCTTGCTTAAACCTGCCTTTATTTGCAAAAAATGAGCAAGCTCTTCCTATTGCCTATGCTGCGCGTGTAAGAAATGCTTTAGTTTTTGATCATCAAAATAAAAAGCTGTTTTTTGTCAGTGAATCTGCTGTTGAGCACTCACAAACATTAAAATATTTAATGCAAGATGCTCTGATTATCAATCAACAATATGCTAATAATGATGCTTGTATAATTAATGATTTATCAGAGGAAATAGAAAATACTTTTATACAGGGTGTACAAAAGGTAAAGGATTATATAAAAGAAGGGGATGTTTTTCAGGTTAACTTATCACGTTATTGGCAAACTTCTATTATTCAAAAAAATAATAAGAAAAAGAATTTCTCAAATCATACTAGTCATCTCTATCAATTATTGAGTTGTGCAAATCCCGCACCTTTTTCAGGATTTGCACAATTTTCTAGTGAACAGGGAAATGTCAGTATTATTTCATCATCACCTGAGCGTTTATTAAAAGTAAAAAATAATCAATTAGAATCAAGGCCGATTGCCGGAACTCGTCCTCGTAGTGATTCGGTGGAAGAAGATTTAAGATTAATTAAAGAGCTTCATCAACATCCCAAAGAAAAAGCCGAACATATCATGTTAATTGACTTAATTCGCAATGATCTGGGTAAGGTCTGTGTGCCTGGAACAGTTGTTGTTGATGAGCTAATGGTGAATGAAACTTATGCCCATGTACATCATATTGTTTCCAATGTTATTGGGCTTTTGCAAGAAGATGCTACTCCAGGTAATATTATAAAAGCTCTTTTTCCGGGAGGTACGATTACAGGGTGCCCAAAGGTTAGATGTATGGAAATAATTGCTGAGTTAGAAAAACAGCCACGAGGTGCTTATACAGGTTCTATGGGTTATATTAATCTGGATGGTAGTATGGATCTGAATATATTAATCCGTTCCATGGTATTACAAGAACAGTCACCTGAGCAATATAAGCTGAATTTCAGAGCGGGTGCTGGATTAATCTATGATTCTATTGCTGAAAAAGAACTACAGGAAACCATAGATAAAGCCATGGGGTTAATTCGTGCAGTACAATAATAACCTCAAGGCTCTTGATATCACTGACCGTGGTTTGGCCTATGGTGATGGACTATTTGAAACGATTGCACTTATAAATGGTCAATTACATCATTGGAAGTTGCATTGGCAGAGGATGATAAGTGGATGTAAAAAGCTTGCTCTTAATTTACCTGATGAAACTCAGCTACTAGAGCAGATCCAGCAACAGTTGAATACTCAGAAAGTAGTATCTAATGGTGTGATAAAACTAATATTAACCAGAGGCTCTGGCGGTAGAGGCTATTTATTTCCTGAAAATCAAGATGAAAACCTTATTATTTCATATCATCAATGGCCTGAACGTAGTGTTGATGACTATGTTAATGGTATAAATACTATTGTTTGTAAAACAACTTTGGCATTACATCCATTGTTATCCGGAATTAAGCACTTAAATCGTCTGGAACAGGTTTTAGCGCGTAATGAATTTGACAATAAAAAGTACCAGGAAGGGATAATGTTATCTCATACTGAGCAGGGACGTCATTTTGTGATTGAGGGATGTTCCTCTAATCTATTTTTTGTTTTAAATTCTAAACTATGTACACCAAAACTTAATAATTGTGGAGTTTTAGGGACTATGAGACAGGCAATTATTGATTTTGGATTGGAAAACCCCTTATTTTTAGTTCAGGAAGATAATTTTGAGTTGCATCAATTAGAACAGGCTACAGAAGTTTTCTTTACTAATAGTATTTATGGTATCCTTCCTGTTGCATCAATCAGCTATAGAACAAAAGAACAATTACAACAATGGTTTTATAATGAGAGAACGATAATTCGTTCCTTAGCCAATCAATTTAATACACAATTACAGCGTCCCTTTGAATTATGATAAAAATAATTTTTAAACTATTAGCATTGCTTATTATTATCACCAGTATGGTGACAGCCTGGTATTGGAGTGAATATAAAATATTTTTAAAAATGCCTATTCATTTGTCTAGTAGTGAAACTGGTTATATTTTTACTATCAATAAGGGAGATTCTGTTAAACAAATTGCTCAATCTCTTGAACAAAAAAAAATTATTACACAGGGAAAATATTTTTATCTCCATAGTCGTTTATCAAAACAAGCTGGAAAAATTAAAGCAGGGGAATATGCTTTAAAGTCAGGCATGACTATTATTGATTTAGTGGAACTATTTGTTTCAGGCAAGGTCACTCAATATTCAACCACTATTGTGGAAGGCTGGACTTTTAAAGAGGCTTTGCTTCAAATTACTCAGGATAAATATTTAAAAATATCTCCACAACTTAGTATGGCTGATTTGGTCAAACAATTTTCAAGTGATCATGAGAATCTGGAAGGTTTAATTTATCCGGATACCTATCACTATCCTATTGATACAACAGATACACAGTTTTTACAGCGTTCTTATGAGAAAATGCAAACTATTCTTGCTGATGAATGGGCAAAAAAAGATGCTGACTTACCCCTTAAAACACCCTATGAAGCACTGATTTTAGCTTCAATTGTGGAAAAAGAATCAGGAGGTAATAGTGAAAGAAGCAAGATTGCCGGTGTTTTTATTCGCCGTCTCAATAAAAAAATGCGTTTACAATCAGACCCAACCATTATTTATGGTATGGGAGAACGTTATAATGGTAATATTCGTCGTCGTGATATTGATGAAAAAACAGCCTATAATACATATCAAATAAATGGCTTACCACCTACACCGATTTCTCTTGTGGGTCGAGAAGCGATTCATGCTGTATTACATCCTGATAAAGGTAAAAGTTTATATTTTGTAGCCGATGGTTCGGGTGGCCATATCTTTTCTAATAATTTAAAAGAACATAATCGTGCGGTTAGAAAATATATATTAAAGAAGAAATAGCATAAGAGAGAAGTATGTACAAAGGTAAGTTTATAACAATTGAAGGCTCTGAAGGAGCAGGAAAATCCACTAATATTCAATATATTCAGGATTATCTGCAAGCCAAAGATATTGATTTTATTGCCACTCGAGAGCCGGGAGGTACTCCAATTGCAGAAAAAATTCGTGAGCTATTATTAGATAAAAAAAATACCAGTCTTTGTGAAGATGCCGAATTATTACTGATGTTTGCAGCTCGCTCACAGCATCTTAATGAATTAATTATCACGGCATTAGATGCAGGGAAGTGGGTGTTAAGTGACCGTTTTACAGATGCCACTTATGCTTATCAGGGTGGTGGAAGAGGGCTTGCAAAAAATAAAATAGCTCAATTGGAACAATGGGTGCAGGGAGATTTAAGGCCGGATGCCACAATCTTATTGGATATTCCTGTAGAGTTAGGAATGGAGCGGGTTCGTAATCGTGGAGTAACAGATCGTTTTGAGGAAGAACAAATATCGTTTTTCAAACGTATTCGTGATACCTATTTACAACTGGCAAAAGATAATCCACAGCGTTTTCATATTATTAATACTGAGCCTGCAATAGATGAAGTATATCAGCAATTAAAACTGGTTTTGGATCAATTAACTTAAAATGACTGAAGTACCAAGCGATTTGGAAGTTCCTTCTTTTTATACCAACAAATGCTATTATCCCTGGCAGGATACGATTTGGCAAAAACTATTTACTCGCAATATCCAAAGTGATCATCTACCGCATGCCATATTATTGAATGGTGTTGCCGGTATCGGTAAAAAAGATTTTGCTTTTTATCTGGCTAAAGGCATATTGTGTCAATTTCCTGTAAAGAATCAAAAAAATCAACAATTAGAACCTTGTCATTCATGTCGTTCCTGCCAACTTTTTTCTATGACCAACCATCCGGATGCTTATCATTTAACTGTTCCTGAAGGTAAGAAAGTCATTCCTGTAGATAGTGTCAGAGAGCTCATCCAATGGAGTGTATTAAATAGTCATTTAGGTGGAAAAAAAGTAATTGTTATTGAACCTGCAGAGGCGATGAATCAAAATGCTGCCAATAGTTTATTAAAAACATTAGAAGAACCGGTAGCTGATACAATTATCATTATGCTAGCTAATAATAAACAGGCATTATTGGCAACTATTAGAAGTCGTTGTCAGGCAATTGATATGGTTTTACCCGATAGAATTATGGGATTAAATTGGTTAGAGAAGCAAGCATCTGTTCTTTCTATAGATAAAAAGCAGATGGACTTAATGCTGTCCTTGGCTAATGGTGCACCCTTAGCAGCTTTGAGCTTTTTACATAATACTCAACTTGATATTCGTCAATTTATTATTAAACAATTACTTTCTATTCATAGCGAAGGCGTAGATCCTGTTCAGGTTGCTGATGAACTGACTAAATGTAGCAAGCTAAAAAGTAACTCGAAAAGTAAAAGTTTATCAATGACTGCCTATGATATTATTTACTGGACAGATGCTATTGTCATTGATATTGTCAGGACTTCACAAAATCAGCCGCAGAATATGATTAATAATGTTGATTACTTTTCAATCTTACAAACACTTAGTAAGGATTTGAGTCTAAAAAAATTACTACAACTATCACTTTTAACACAAAAAGCCTATTATGAAATCCAGGGTTCAATTAATCTCAATTTACTTTTTGAGCAGTTGTTTATTGACTGGAAAAATTGCAGTATATAGACTATATTAGTTTATGTTTTTATATCACTATTTTTTAACAAGAGTACTCCATTATGAAACGCCCAGGTCAGGCTCGACAGAGCATTCTATCATTATCCATTAAAGATAAAAGTGCCCTATATGCTGCATATATGCCTTTTGTTGTAAATGGAGGCTTGTTTATCCCCACTAATAAGCATTATAAACTGGAAGATGAAGTCTTTATGTTGCTGACTCTTCTGGATGAAAAAGATAAGTTGCCGGTCGCTGGAAAAATTATTTGGATTACACCTATGGCATCTCAGGGAAACCGTGCAACTGGTGTCGGGGTACAATTTAGTGATCAGGATAATGGTCAGGCTCGAGATAAAATTGAAACCTATTTAGCGGGTGCTTTAACATCAGAACGACCTACCCATACTATGTAAGTATATTTCCATATGACTTATCCTGCTCAGCTGGAGTTAGGTACAAATAAAGAAGCCCTATGTCACATAAGTCACTTAATTTTGTAGATTCACATTGTCATTTGGATTTAATAGACCTATCTGACTTTAATAATCAAATGTCTGATGTTATTGAAAGTGCTAAAGAAAACAATATTACAGATATCTTAAGCATTTCTGTTGATCTTGATTCACTGCCACGAGTTTTAGAGACTGCCAGTGTTTATCCCAATGTTTATGCTTCTGTTGGCCTTCATCCCTGTCATTCTCCAGAAATAACCACCAGTGTTGACGAGTTAGTTACTTTATCTGAAAATTCCAAAATTATTGCTATTGGTGAAACAGGTCTGGACTATCATATGAATTATGGTTCAGATCCTCTGAACGATGATTTTAATTGGCAACGTGAACGCTTTCGTAGCCATATACAAGCGGCAATTAAAACTCAAAAACCACTCATTATTCATACTCGAGATGCTCGTAAAGATATAATTTCTATATTAGATGAAGAAAATGCATCACAAGCTGGTGGTATTATGCATTGCTTTGTTGAGGATTTAGAAACTGCAGAAAAAGCTTTGGAAATGGGCTTTTATATCTCTTTTTCCGGAATAGTCACCTTCAAAAATGCACGAGATATACAAGCAGTAGCTAAAATGGTGCCCAATGATCGAATTTTAATTGAAACAGATTCTCCATATCTGGCTCCTGTTCCCAAGAGAGGTAAGAAAAATCAACCAGCTTATGTTAGATACATAGCAGAGTTTCTGGCGGAACTGCGTGGAACAAGTGTTGAGGAGTTTGCTAAGATTACACATAATAACTATTATAGATTATTTAATTTAGCTGTTTTAGAATAGCTGGAACGATTTATATTAATTAAATTACATTGTTTTTTGATGCTCAACAGAGGATGCTCTTTTTCTATGCAACACCACTCTTCATCAGTATTCAGTTGAACATCTTCAACTTTTTTGACAGCCAGTTTGCCTCCACCTGTAATTGGCCTATTTGGCTATAAATATGCTCTTTTTTCTTTTCATGTTCAGCTTCTTTGTTTTCTAACTTTTTGGGAAAACTATCGGCTGCACCCGCTAGTAACTGCTTTTTCCAATTATTGAGCTGTGTACTGTGAATTCCAAATTCTGAAGCAATTTCAGCAATACTTTTCTGACCTTTGATGGCTTCAATGGCCACTTTTGCTTTAAATTCATTGCTGAATGATTTTCTCTTTTTACTCATTTTTAGGTTTTCCATTTGGTTAGGTCTTATATCTTAACCTATTGTCCAAATCATGGGGTCCACTATACTTTAGCTCAGTAGGAGTTTGCCAACACTTAACGTGAACACAGCCTTCTTTTTTAACAGCAACAGTCTCAAATATTACCGCTTGAGTTTCATTGAGAAATTGGTCCAAATGATCAATTGTTTCTAATTCTTCTAATTTCATGATCGTTTTCATTGGTTGATCATGAACGATTTTTAAATAAATTACGCTACTTCAGACTCATTTCACGCTGGAATGAAACCTTTTGTTCAGAATCATTTCACATTGGACAATGCTATCATTTTCGTATATGGAAGAATTCTGTTAATATGTTTAACGTTGTATAAAAATTATTATAGTTGTGACACAGATGAGAGAACAGAACATGGAATTAGAAAGCTTAGAAAATAGTCTGATTGGTCAGTCTCCTGAACTCAATAGTGTAACCTGGGCAGCAAAAATAACCGCTGCTTCTGATGTTACTGTTTTAATTCATGGTGAAAGTGGTAGTGGTAAAGAAATTTTTGCCAAAGTAATACACAATGAAAGCAATCGCAAGTCTCAATCTATGATTTCTGTTAATTGTGCAGCGATTCCAGAAAACCTTGCGGAGTCAATGTTATTTGGTCATATAAAAGGCTCTTTTACCGGTGCTGTATCAAATCAGGATGGCTATATTCAAGAAGCTGATAAAGGTACCTTGTTTTTAGATGAGGTGGGTGAATTACCGCTTTCAGTGCAAGCAAAATTACTACGTTTTCTCGAGTCAACAGAATGTCAAAAAGTAGGTTCCAGCAAAACTGAAAAAATGAATGTAAGAATTATTGCTGCAACTAATCGTGATCTTCACGATGAGGTTAATAAAGGGAACTTTCGTAAGGACTTGTTCTATCGTCTGCATATTGTGCCACTGGAGATTCCTGCATTACGTGATCGTACCGGAGATGTCGAATTATTATTAAATCATTTTACTGCTAAACTGGCCAAACAATATGCTGTAAAAGCACCGAGCTATAATAAAAGTGCTATTAACTGTCTAAAAGATTATTCATGGCCGGGCAATATACGTGAGTTGCGTAACTTATGTGAAAGAATGAGTATTTTATTACCGGGAAAAACAATTAAGCTGGAAAATTTACCCATTGAAATAAAAAATTCGAAGCAATATGCTGAGCAAAAATCATTGGTTTCTTTGCCTGATTCAGGACTATCTCTTGAAAATGTTGAAATTGATTTAATTCAACAAGCATTAAACAAAACATCAGGTAATCGTAGTAAGGCTGCCAGATTGCTAGGTTTAACTAGAGATACATTATTGTATCGAATGAAAAAGTATGCATTGACTTAATTTATGATAATTATTGAAATCTGACTTACAGGTTTCAATAAAGTTCACCACTCAATTCCTTGCTGTGCTTTAATTCCCTGATTAAAAGCATGCTTAATTGCTTTAATTTCACTTACTGTATCTGCTATTTCAATTAATTCCTGTGCTGCACCACGACCGGTAATAATAATATTCTGGTGATTCGGACGATTCTGAATAACGGCAATAAGTACCTTAATATCAAGGTACTTATATTTAAACATATAAGTTAATTCATCCATAACAATTAGATGACAACTTGAGTCACTGAAAAATGGCAAGATTTCTTTCCAGATAGCTTCTGCTGCCTGCTTATCTTTTTTAAAATCCTGAGTATTCCAGGTAAAGCCTGTATCCATGGTAAATGTTGTTAACTTACCTGGCTGAGAATTATCCTTATTAATATCAGCAAAGAAATTTGTTTCTCCACATTCCCATTGTCCTTTTATAAATTGTACTAAGACACAAGTTTGTCCATGCCCCAAGCTTCTTAGTAAAGTACCTAGTGCAGAAGTGGTTTTACCCTTACCATTACCAGTAATGACAAGTACAATACCTTGTTCAATATTAGCCTGCTCAATTTTATTATCAACGACTTCTTTATGCTGTTTCATTCGTTCATTATGTTTTTTTACTTTATCGCTTGTCATAGTCTTAGCCAATAGAATTTAAAACAGTATATTAGGGGATGCAATATCATTTCTCAAGACTAAACTAAATAAATTATGCGGATTTATTTGCTTTTACAGTATACTGAGAAAAAAATAATGTATAATAATCCTAAATAACTCATTTAAAGTAGATTTAACTGAGTTATTTAGGTTAATAGGGGGGATAATGAGTAAGGCTCTGGTCGTTTTATCTGGTGGGCAGGATTCCACAACGTGTTTATATTGGGCCATTAATGAATTTGGTCATGAGAATGTCAGTAGTTTAAGTTTTGATTATGGTCAGCGCCATAAAATAGAACTAGAATCGGCAAAAAAAGTGGCAGAGATAGCAGCTATCAGCAATGAAATACTACCTATTAACACTTTTACTGCACTAGGTGGAAATGCTTTAACAGATGATATAAATGTTCAGCAGTCTGGAGATATGTCAGATTCAAAACAGTTGCCCAATACTTTTGTACCAGGACGAAACTTAATATTTTTAACCTGTTCTGCAGCTTATGCTTATACGCATTCTATAGATAACCTGGTGATCGGTGTGGCACAAACAGATTATAGCGGATATCCTGACTGTCGTGAAAATACACTAAACTCCCTGGAACAAACACTACGTCTGGGCATGGAATCTAATATCACTATACATACACCACTTATGAATATCAGTAAGGCTGATACCGTAGAGATGGCTGTTAAACTCGGCGCTATGGATGCCATGGCCTATACCCATACTTGCTATAATGGCTTACAACCCCCTTGTCAAAAATGTGATGCATGTACTTTAAGAGCAAAAGGATTTGCTGAAGCTAATGTGGCAGATCCGCTAATAGAACGTTGTAAATTTTTTCGTAATTTACAAAAATAGATTCATAATAGCACTTAATCAAATGCTTACCGTAAATTGAACTTAGACTAATTTAAACTTATCTATTTTAAATTAACTGCAACCTTCCTGCAAAGTTCCATCATTCGGTTTACATAACCCCACTCATTGTCATACCAGGCATAGATTTTAATTTGTGTCTCATTAATGACCATAGTGGATAATGCATCAATAATAGTTGAACGTGGATCATTGACATAATCCACTGATACCAGAGGTCTCTCTTCATAACCTAAAATATCTTTTAGATATGTCTCTGAAGCTTCTTTAAAGTAAGTGTTTACATCTTCTACAGTGACTGATCTTTCTGCTTCAATTACAAAATCTGTAAGAGATGCATTGAGCAAAGGAACACGTACAGCATGACCATTGAGCTTGCCTGTCAGCTCTGGAAAAATTTTGGTAATAGCTTTGGCTGAGCCGGTAGAAGTAGGAATTAAAGACTGACCACAGGCACGTGAACGACGTAAATCTTTATGCCCCTTATCGACAATAGTCTGGGTATTGGTAATATCATGAATGGTTGTCATACAACCATGTTTAATACCAATTTTTTCATGTATAACTTTAACCACAGGTGCCAGACAATTTGTGGTGCAGGAAGCTGCTGTTATTAAGTGATGTTCAGAAGGATTATATTGATTATCATTAATACCATAAACAATATTTAGTGCACCTTCTGTCGGAGCGGCCACAATGACTTTTTTAACACCCTGATCAAAATAAGCCTGTAAAGAATCTGGGGCTTTATGATGCTTGCCTGTTGCTTCAATAACAATGTCACAATCAGACCAATCAGTCTCTTCAATTTGATTATTTGATGTATAGGTCACTTGCTGATTATCAACAATCATAGTATTTATTTCTGCACTACTTTCTTTATCCCAGGTACCATGCACTGAATCAAATTTAAGTAGGTGTGAAGAACCATTAGCATCCGTAGAAATTTCATTAACACGGACAATTTGAAATTCAGACATATCCCAACCAACACGTAAACCAAGACGTCCCATACGACCAAAGCCATTGATACCAATACGAATAGTCATTTTATCTCCTATAATCTTTATTTAAAATAATTTAATAAATGGGTAAATAAATTATCTAATCTAGCCTGCAATGAAGTACCAATAGATAGTATTTTCCAATAGTGGAATGAGTCTGAACAAAGTGGATTTTTCTCAATCCAAATATCAGTAGTAGTCTTATCCACATATCACATCCCTGAAATTGACCGGAGACGCTTGCGATATATCTCAAGGTCTATTTCTTGGGTTGTGGGTA
>JAUJGA010000020.1:0-735 GCA_042095675.1 Gammaproteobacteria bacterium | reverse complement strand
AAATGATACATTAGCCTAAAGACATGATGCGTATTTCTTTGAAGTTCCATGTACTGAATAATATAGACAGGGACAAGCCATGTCTACACTATTCAGCACGGGGGCAAGCCCCCGAGATTTTCGCTACGCTCTGTTAAAAATTATTATTTGCGACATGTACATCAATATCTACGTAAAGAATTCCCAAGATTACTCAGCTATACACGTTTTCTTCGAGTGATGCCAAGAGTGTTAATTCCACTCTGTGCCTATTTCGGTACATGCAAAGGAAAGCCTACTGATATTGCATTTGTGGATGCGACTAAGATAAAAGTTTGCCATAATATACGTATTCCCAAACATAAAGTTTTCGAAGGAATTGCAGCTAGGGGCAAGTCATCAATGGGTTGGTTTTATGGATTTAAATTACATCTTATTATCAATTATAAGGGTGAAATTTTAGCAACAAAATTGACAGCTGGAAATGTGGATGATCGTAAACCAATCATGTAAATGATTAAAGTATTAAGTGTGAAACTCTATGGAGATAAGGGTTACTTATCTAAGGCATTAGGAGAAGAAGCATTTGATGAAGGTGTTGACTTAATCACCAATGTTCGTAAAAACATGACGGCAACAGCCATGTCAATTTGGGATAAAATATTGCTCAGAAAACGTTTTATTATTGAGACAGTTAATGATCAATTAAAATCCATTCATTAAATTGAACACTCAAGACATCGCAGTGTACATGGT
>JAUJGA010000019.1:0-1122 GCA_042095675.1 Gammaproteobacteria bacterium | reverse complement strand
AAATAAGGTTAACACCAGAACAAAAAGTTGATTTAGATGCACTTCATGATGCCAGTCGTGATAAGCGTGTTTGTGATCGAATTAAAGCAGTATTGCTTTGCTCAGAAGGTTGGTCAACCAAGATGACATCACAAGCTTTACGTTTGCATGAAACAAGCATTACCAGACATATTGATGACTTTATTAACAAGAAAAAACTAAAGCCTGAAAATGGTGGTTCTCAATCATATTTAAGGACCGAACAAATAGAATTAATAATTAATCACCTTGAAGAGACAACTTATCGTTATTCCTATCAAATAGTTGATTATATTTGGGCAATATGTGAGTTACGCTTTAGTATTTCCGGTTTAAATAAATGGCTTCATCAGCATGGTTTTAGTTACAAGTAGCCTAAGGGATTCCCTCATAAATTTGATACTCAAAAGCAAGTTAAATTTATTAAAGAGTATAATAATTTAAAGTCGCAATTAACTGATGAAACGATATTATTTATGGATGCTATGCACCCAACACAAGCAACAAAAGTGAGTTGTAGTTGGATAAGAAAAGGGCAGGATAAAGCCATTGAAACCACAGGTAGTCGTACACGTTTAAATATTATTGGTGCAGTGGACTTGAACAATATAGCAGATGCCAAAGTAAAACGCTATGACAAAGTAAACCGTGAAACTATTCAACAATTTTTACGTGAGTTACGTCTGCATGATACTAACGATAAACGAATTCATCTAATTTTAGATGGTGCCGCGTACCATAGAGCAAATGCAGTAAAAGATAAGGCAAAAGAACTCAATATTGAGCTACATTACTTACCACCTTACAGTCCAAATTTAAATCCGTATAGAGCGGCTTTGGAAAGTAATGAATGAACATGTGATAAATAATAAATATTTTTCTACAGCACAAGAATTTCGACAGACAATTGATGATTTTTTTGACAAAAAACTCCCTCAGATTGGTGATAGTTTAGGAAGTATAGTTAATGATAATTTTAAGGTGCTAATTTCTGCATCTTGAAGTGTAATGGGTATATAATGAAAATACGTTTTATTTTATTACTTATGGGTATTTTGATGTCAAATGCAATCCAATCTCAGGATAATATTCTGATATTAGGAG
>JAUJGA010000018.1:0-584 GCA_042095675.1 Gammaproteobacteria bacterium | reverse complement strand
GCTATAAAAGCAGCTTCTAAAAAATGGACAATGCCCATTCGGAATTGGAAACCAGCATTGAATCGGTTTATAATCGAGTTTGAGGAACAGATAACTCCTCATATTTAAGGGGCAGTTACACAGTTAGGATTACACCCTCCTCTGGAGTTTTGCAAGAGGCTCGTTACTTTGCATTTCCTGCGACGACGGACTTTTACATCAGCCTCTTTCATCAGCTTTCTTATTTTATCACGACTTACAGGAAACCCCAGAGCATTAAGTAATTCTTTAATTCTACGGCTTCCATACGTATAACTAGAACTTCTACCAATATTCTTTACCCAGTACCAACATATTCAGACGTAAGTCATCATTTTTGCTTTTTTTCTGGAATACATAATAACCACTGCGTTTCACACCCAAAACCTGACACTGCAGGCTAATTGGCCAGGTATTCTTATTTTGGGTAACAAACGAATACTTCACTTCGTTTCTGCTGCAAAGAATACCGTCGCCTTTTTTAGGATGTCTTTCTCTATTTAAAGACGTTTTACTTGTTGTTTGAGTTTTTTTATTTCTGTTTGTTCTGGTGTTAATTTACCATT
>JAUJGA010000017.1:0-5097 GCA_042095675.1 Gammaproteobacteria bacterium | reverse complement strand
TCAGGGTTACAATGCCAGGTTACGACACCAACAGCAGAGGCTACAAATGAGCTATAAACACCTGAGTCTTGAAGAAAGACATTATATCAAAATATCACTAAGAAACGAAGATAATCATGAAGTAATTGCAGAATCACTTGATCGTTCACAGAGTTCAATTACAAGAGAAATTGCACTTAATACAGGCTTGAGAGGATATCGGCATAAACAAGCCCATAAAAAGACCATAGAGCGCTATCAGAACAAATTTAAAGCCGTAAAAGTCACAAATTAAGTCAAGGACACAATCAGTGATTTACTTACAAAGGACTGGAGTCCAGAACAAGTATATGGCTGACTAAAAAAAGAAGACAGTCTGTCACTACATCATGAAACAATTTATCAATATATTTTATCAGATAAGGCTGTTGGGGGTGTTTTGTGTAAGCATTTAAGGTATCAAAAGAAGACCTATAGAAAGCGCTATGGCTCTTCTAATAAGCGCAGTAAGAACGATATCCCTGATAGGGTTGATATTGATGAAAGGCCAGATGTTGTCAATATCAGAGAGCGTGTTGGTGATTGGGAAGCAGATACCATTATTGATAAAAATCATTGTGGGGCGCTAGTCACACTGGATGAAAGAAAATCCAAATTACGACTGCCTATGCCAACTGGAACAAAACATGCTCGTTCAGTCACTGATGCAATAAAAAGTTTATTTTCTCCTATTGAAACATTTATAAAAACAGTAACATTTGATAATGGTAAAGAGTTTGCGTACCACAAAGAAATAGCCCCAAATTAGCCGTTCATGGCAGAAGAACTGGACTAATCTGATTACTATTTTTGATTATCCAGCAGATATTCGTAAAGTCATTTATACGACCAATGCAATAGAATCTTTAAACAGCGTTATACGTAAATCTGTTAAGACTAGGAAGCTATTTCCAAGTGACGATGCAGCACTCAAAGTAGTTTATTTGGCTATAAAAGCAGCTTCTAAAAAATGGACAATGCCCATTCGGAATTGGAAACCAGCATTGAATCGGTTTATAATCGAGTTTGAGGAACAGATAACTCATCATATTTAAGGGGCAGTTATACAGTTAGGATTACACCCTCGAATTTTGCTCTTATTTTGTTCACTTTCAATTAATTATTGCTGCTTATTTTTTTTGCCTGATTAATAATAGCTTCTCTCGGCTTACCATTGACAACTTTAACCTTAGAGATTATTTTGCATTCATATGCTTTATCTATGTGCTCATCATCACAAAATTTATTAATGCGTTGTTGCATCTTTTTTAAAGTTTTTTTCATCCCCTCTTTCAATACTTCTTTAGTATTAATTTTAGGCATATAAAGATCAAGAGTCACTAAAGCTCCGGAAGTTAAAGGCTCAATAACGTGTAACATAGTAATTTTAGCTTCATGTTTTTCTGCTATTTCAAGTGCATAGCGAAAAACATGACGCATATGCTCTCACATATCAGTGGCATAAAGTATTGTTGTAATTTGTGGTTTCATAGTGTTTTCTCGTTTATTTAATAATTATCTCTGGCCCCATCATTAAGGTGGGCAACCAGGTTGAGACAGAGGGAACATATGTCACTATAATTAGGAAAACAAACATAATTGCTAACCATGGAGCCGCAGCTTTCACTACACTCAGCATTGACATACCTGCAACACCGGCTGTAACAAACAGGTTAAGCCCAACCGGCGGTGTAATCATACCAATCTCCATATTCACAACCATAATAATTCCAAGGTGTATCGGATCAATTCCAAGCGCTATTGCAATAGGAAAAACCAGAGGTGCCACAATAATCAATAAACCGGACGGCTCCATAAACTGACCACCGATCAGTAAGAGTACATTCACCACAACAAGAAACATAATAGGGCCAAAACCAGCAGACAACATAGCTTCGGTAATCATTTGAGGAACACGTTCTTCTGTTAATATATGTTTGAGAATAAGTGCATTGGCAATAATAAATAATAACATAATGGTGAGTTTACCAGCTTCAAACAGCGTGTGTTTTGTATCTTTATGCCAGAATACTGATAATGTACGCCATAAAATCATGATACTACCGGCGCCTTTTTCTTTAAACGGTCCCATATCACGATAGATAAAATTTGAAATTAAAAAAGCATAAACAGCAGCCACAGCAGCAGCTTCTGTTGGTGTAAAAATACCACCATAAATACCACCCAAAATGATGACAATTAACAGTAAACCCCAACTGGCATCTTTTGCAGAATTAAACACCTCTGACCAGCCTTCCCATGGTTGTGCCGGTAAATCCTTATAACAGGCCACAGCATAAATACCCAGCATCAACATGCCTCCTGCCATTAATCCGGGAATTACTCCAGCTAGAAACATTCGCCCTACCGAGACATCAGTCGCTGCTGCGTAAACCACCATGACAATAGATGGTGGAATCAAAATGCCCAACGTACCGGCATTACAAATCACACCGGCAGCAAACTCTTTGGTATAACCCACCTGTACCATACCGGCAATAACGATAGTACCAATAGCCACAACCGTTGCAGGTGAAGAGCCTGATAATGCGGCAAACATCATACAGGCAAAAACTGAAGCCATAGCAAGACCTCCGCGAAAAGAGCCTACTAAAGCAATGGCAAAACGAATAATACGATGAGCGATGCCACCTGTAGACATAAACACCGATGCTAAGATAAAAAATGGGATAGCTAATAAGGTATAATGCCCTTCAAAGGCTGAAAATAGTGTTTGTGCTACAGATGCCATTGAAGAATCTGAATGCATCAGCATAAAAATCATACTGGAAAGTCCCAAAGAAACAGCGATGGGAACACCAATCATCATAAAACCAATCACCATGAAAAAAAGCATTAAAACAGCCATTATTTTTTCTCCCTGGTAGTGTTTGAATGGTCCAGATCAGCTTCGTATTCTATTTCTTCTTCTATTTCATGGCAGGCAATAATTTTATCAACCTTGCCGTTTAAAATATGCCATGCCAACTGAAAAAAGCGCAAGGTTAATAATGCCATACCCAGTGGTAATGCAAGATAGGGAATAAATCGAGGTAATTTTTCATAAGCATCACCCTCATTAAACCAGACAGACATGAAAGATAAAAACTCGGGTATTGGAATATCTTCTGTTTCCAGCCAGGCTCTATCTGTGATAAATGGATACCAATAATTCCAAGCACCCACTAATAATAATATGGAATAAACCAGGCAGGCCGTAATTGCCAGCAAAGCCATAATTTTTCGTGTATTTGGAGAGACCGCATTGATGACAACATCAACACCGATATGAATATGTTTTTTTACAGCGTAGGATGCGCCCATAAGCACCATCCACGCAAAAAGAAATAACGTCGCTTCTAATGCCCATAAGATATTACCATTGAAAACATAGCGTAAGATGACATTAGCAAAGGTTATCAATGTCATTGAAGCCAGACAAATAGCAATGAAGGTTTCTTCAATATTATCAACAATTGAAGCAAACTTTGAATTATGTTCTTTATCCATCAATCTGTCATTCTCTGATAATAATTTTAATGATGAGTGACACAATCTATCTCATCATGTCAATAATATGTCACTCTCACAAGGCTTATATATTAGATTTTAAAGCTGCATTCATTAAGTCTGCACCAATATCACCTTCAAATTTCTTCCATACAGGTTTCATAGCATTGATCCACTCCTGACGCTGTGCATCCGTTAAGGTACGAACCTTGCCACCGGCTTTAATCATGTTTTCCTTATTTTGATTATTAACCTTAGTTGATTCAGCATTCCTCGCTGCAGTCACTTCAGCTAATATAGTAGCAAGCTGCTTGATAACTTCCTTCGGTAAACCCTTCCACCACTTATCTGAGGTCACTACCAGATAATCCAGAATACCGTGATTAGTTTCTGTTACGCCATCCTGAACTTCAAATAATTTTTTACCATAAATATTTGACCAGGTATTTTCCTGTCCATCAACGACTTTTGTTTGTAAGCCGCCATAAACTTCTTTAAATGACATTTTTTGTGGGCTGGCTCCTAGTTGCTCAAATTGAGCAACTAATACATCAGATGTCATTACGCGAAACTTGAGTCCTTTTACATCAGATGGTTCTATCAGTGGTTTATTGGCTGACATTTGTTTCATACCATTATGCCAAAATTCCAGACCTTTTAAACCACGACGAGTCATAGAGTTTTTTAGTTTCTCACCATCTGGAGAATTTTGAAAACGATCAACCGCATCTACATCGTCAAATACAAAGGGTAAATCAAAGATACGGAATTTTTTAGTAAATTTTTCAAATTTTGATAAGGTAGGTGCTGCCATATGAACATCACCATTTAGCATCGCTTCCAGTACTTTTTTATCATTATAGAGGGTTGAGTTTGGATATACCTGCATACAGGCTTTGCCATTCATTTCTTCATTGACTCGTTTTTCAAGCAATGAAGCAGCAATACCCTTAGGGTGTTTGTCAGTATTAACCACATGACTGAACTTGATAACAATTTCACCAGGATCACAGTTCGCCACTGCAGATGTACTAGCAACTGTCATTGTTGATGAAATAATAATACCTAATAGAATTTTTCTCATTTTATACACCTTTGAGTAATGATTTAAATAGTCAATATTATCATAAACTACTCTTAATTTAATATCATTATTTATGCCAAGCACTATAAATTGCATTAGTCAATGATAGTTTATTGAAACAAAAAGATTTAATCTAGATACTGCTTTTTATCTGCAAATATAGATGGGTATGTTTCTACCCATTTATGTTTTTTATGGGTTAAAATAGACACACGACGTCCAAATGCTATACACAGAGCATATAAAAAAATAACTGACTGTTAATTCCATTATGAAGAAAAAAACAAGTAGTATGATGATCCCTTAAATTAAAACCAATTATAGAAAATTTCTTATTCCAAATGTTACAATTTACTAAAAATAACAGGTGGATAAAATGAGTAAAAAACGAACAAGATATAGTGCGGAATTCAAATCAAAATTGCTTCTCGAACTTCTTGAAGGAGGAGAAACTTTAAATCAAATTGCGAGTAAATATGAGATAT
>JAUJGA010000016.1:0-406 GCA_042095675.1 Gammaproteobacteria bacterium | reverse complement strand
ATAGCAGATGCCAAAGTAAAACGTTATGACAAACTAAACAGTGAAACTATTCAACATTTTTTAAGTGAGTTACGTCTGCATGATACTAGCGATAAACGAATTCATCTAATTTTAGATGGTGCTGCGTACCATAGAGCAAATGCAGTAAAAGATAAGGCAAAAGAACTCAATATTGAGCTACATTACTTACCACATTACAGTCCAAATTTAAATCCGATAGAGCGGCTTTGGAAAGTAATGAATGAACATGTGAGGAATACTCAACGACTATGGACTGAAAGTCCATAGGTTGCTTGAGGACTGAAAGTCCTATTCAAGAATCATATTACCTGTATCAGCATTTGAAGGATTATGGTGATGTTCCAAATATTCATTCACCATTTCATCAGTAATACTCCCCCATTAA
>JAUJGA010000015.1:0-2749 GCA_042095675.1 Gammaproteobacteria bacterium | reverse complement strand
GAGAGTGCTTTTTATGGGTTATGGTTTTAGGAAATTCATATGTACCATAAATTGCATTCTCTTTCACTATATAATTTATTTGTATTATTGATTTTATTGATCTTTTTCCTTGATTTTGTCGCTCAAAAGATATACACCCATGTCTATTAGACCATGTCATATAACCTTTGTTTATTAGGGTTACTACTAAATTGATTTTTAACTAAATTCTAATATATTGATAAAGCTCTTATCAAGCATGAATTTATCACCACTATCACTTTGCAGGAAAAATCTTTGTAAAGCGACAGCGGTGAAAAATTCATTGGCCGAGAGCTCCTAGGGGGGTTGCTTTTTAAACAAGGCAATTAATTGCTTGTTTTGAGTGAGCTGAGCCTGATTTCCTTCAATAATAGTGAACTGATAGGTTTCTTTCAGGCCTGTATTGTCGGCATGTACACATTGCATATGAAGCTGATTATCAGCTTCAGCACCCCAGAAACAGCGACGAATGCCACTATTGTCTGCTGTTTCTTTATTTTTTTCAGTAAAGAAATCAGCAGTACCTTCAAATACAATCACAATTTTAGTTAGTTTTAATGGATTATTTCCATCTGTTATCCAGGTTCCTGCTCCAGAGTGGGGGGAACAGGCTGATAGACCTAAAAGACTAATGATTAATAATATCATTAAATAAATTCTAGTGCTGTATTTGTGGTTCTTAATAATCATATAATGGCTTCAATTTAGTATGCTAAAAATACATATTGTACTTCTAAGTTTGGCTGAGGGATCTCAAGTAAAAAATTTTGTAACTACTCAGCGTATTGACTAACAAATAACCGTTGAGCCTTATGTTCACTTATTTTTAGAACTTAGAAAACTTACTACGTTTGCTATGCTCGCCTTTGGGTGCAGACAGTTCTATGTACTAAAATAAGCAACCATAAGACTTTATGTTAACTTTAGAGTGAGTAGTTACAAAATTTCAAGAGCATTTTAAGTCATTTTTATACTATTTGAAATAACTCATGACAATTTTTTTGCTGTGGGTGCAGCAAAGGTATCAATAATTCTATATGCTATCGTTAGAGGTACTTGCAAAACTAACAATTTAAGAGAGTTTCTTAGCTGAATTGCTAATTTTTGAATAAAATCCAAGCCAAATTTGTTATAATATGTTTGCGAACAAAAACAAAAAAAGCTTGGAGTATTAGTATGTTAATAGACACTTTAGCACAGAAATTGGAACAAATACAATGCTCACTTTTTCCTTGGATAGTAGAAGAGATTGGTGAGATATTTGAAAAATAGCAACAACTCATTAGCATTCTGGAATTATTAAGAGTAGAAGAACAGACACTAAGTTCTAATGCACTGTTTGGTAGAGTAGAAAGTGATAGATCTCCTATAGCCCGAGCGTTTGTAGCTAAGGCAGTTTACAATATGCCAACAACAAGAATAAAAAAATCGGTCACTCCGTGACATAAGTATTTTTAACAGAGCGTAGCGAAAATCTCGGGGGCTTGCCCCCGTGCTGAATAGTGTAGACATGGCTTGTCCCTGTCTATATTATTCATTACATGGAACTTCAAAGAAATACGCATCATGTCTTTAGGCTAATGTATCATTTTGTCTGGATACCAAAATATAGGCATAAAGTTTTTATGGAGCCTTATCGTACAACGATGAAGGCGATTATTCAGAAAGTTGGATATGATTACGATATTGATATCGTTGAGCTTGAAATGCCAGAAGATCATATTCATATGGTTATCAGGAGTATAACCAGGCAATCACCTAGTGGTGTAATGCAAAGAATAAAAAGTATTACCGCTCGTGAATTTTTTAGGATTTATCCTGAAATTAAGAAAAAATACTTCTGGTGCGGTAAGTTGTGGATGGAAAGTTACTTTGTTGAAACGATTGGAAATGCAAATGAAGAAACAATTAGAAAGTACGTTCAAGAGCAGCTAGTTGAGTTAGATCAAAAAGAAAGACATTCAGACCAGCGGGACTTGTTTTAAAACTCGATCGCTTGCGGCCGAGATATTTATAATTAAAAGGAAGTAAACGATGAAAACGATTTTATCTCTTGTACTGGTATCAGCATTATCTTTATTCTCAGCAACAATATTTGCTGCCACAGCAGCTGATAGTTTAACGATTGTTGATCCCTATGTAAGAGCTGTACCTCCCGGACAATCAGTCAGTGCTTGTTTTATGAGTATAAAAAATAGTTCAGCTACAGCTCATGCTATTGTTAAAGCCAGTAGTGATATCTCTAAAGTAGTTGAATTGCATACACATACACATGAAAATGGTATGATGATGATGCGTCAGGTAGAAAAAATGGATATTCATGCTAATGGAGAAACCACTTTACAACCTGGGGGCTTACATATTATGTTAATTGGCCTGCACAATGAACTTAAACTGGATCAAAAAGTTTCTATTATGCTTGAATTTGAAGATGGCAGTAAAAAAGAAATTTTAGCACCAATACGTAAGATCATGATGAAGGGCATGATGAAGGGTAAGGGTATGATGAATGGTATGAAGCATTAAACCTTTCATCTATAGAGGTACTTGCAAAACTAACAATTTAAGAGAGTTTCTTAGCTGAATAGCTAATTTTTGAATAAAATCCAAGCCAAATTTGTTATAATATGTTTGCGAACAAAAACAAAAAAAGCTTGGAGTATTAGATTAGTATGTTAAGAGACACTTTAGCACAGAAATTGGAACAAATACAAGGCTCACTTTTTCC
>JAUJGA010000014.1:0-4881 GCA_042095675.1 Gammaproteobacteria bacterium | reverse complement strand
TTTTCCATAATGAATTTCATCAACACCAATAGCTTCTATCTGGCTTAAGTCACACGGTGAGACAGAACATATTCAACCATTTGTTTCACTGCTGTAAACACGTTATGCCAAGAGGTTTTGAAAAATTGTGCTACCTCTTGCCAGGATAATTTCTTTGCCCAGTGTGCTAAAAATTGTCCATAGGTATGGGTTATTGGACTTTTTCCCTTTGCCCAAGGAACTTGCTCAATACGAACACCACAATCTGGGCAGGCCACCCGTCTCATCCGATATCTAAAAAATGTGGGCATTCCCCACAACGGCACAAATTCAAAATCTCTGCTATTTGCTTTGTGATCATAAATAGTATGATGTTCTCCACAAACAGAGCAGATAGGTTTGCCATTTTTTCTAGCTGATATTTCAATAATCAGCACTTCTTGCTGAGCTTTTTTCTCAATATATTATTTTTCATACACAAAAGACTTGAGATATTCAAATTTGTTTAGTAATGTTCTTATTCGCATCAGTATTTTGTTGGGTTTTGTTTTAGTCGATTAAATCATGAACAAAATCCTGATGCATTTCAACTTTTTCTGATTATTTTATTCTGTTAATAATATTCTGTTTACATTTCCCATATTTCAATACTTATTTAAATTTTTAAAACTTACAAATAGCTTTATTCACATATCCATATGTCTGCCAGACCGAAGAGACACTTGTGATATATCTCGTAGGGAATGGATTGGCCTGTGAATATGTGAATAAAGCGGTGCTGCAAATAAATCTCAATTTTTAAGATTATTGAGGTAAAATGATCCACTCATTTTTCAGAAGATCCTTTTTTAATAAATAATTATCTTGATGCATAAAAACTCGAAGACTCTGTGGCTAGTTACTCTAACCAGTTTTGTGGCTTTAAATAATCATCATACAAGTTTGCTTCATCAGAATCTTTCTCAGGCTTCCAGTTATAGCGCCACTTCACCAGAGGTGGTAATGACATTAATATAGATTCTGTTCGACCTCCTGTCTGCAGGCCAAATAAAGTACCTCGGTCATAGACTAAGTTAAATTCCACATAACGACCACGTCGATATAATTGAAAATCACGTTCCCGCTCTCCAAATGTTGTATCTTTACGCTTTTGTACTATGGGCAGGTAAGCAGGAATAAAATTATTACCGATAGCTTTTATAAAATCAAAACCATGTTCAAAGCCAAGCTCTGTTCTTTGTTCTGGAAAATCATCAAAGAAAAGTCCTCCCACACCACGGGTCTCATTTCTATGGGGAAGATAAAAATAGTCATCACAACATTTTTTATATTTCTCATAATAATGACTATCTAATTTATCACATGCATCTTTAGCTGTTTGATGCCAGTGAACGACATCTTCTTTAAAAGGATAATAAGGGGTTAAATCAAAACCACCACCAAACCACCAGATGGGATCTACACCGTCTTTTTCTGCAATAAAAAAACGCACATTTAAATGTGTTGTAGGCACATAGGGATTATGAGGATGAATAACCAGGGAAACACCCATTGCAATAAAACTTCGCCCTTTCAGTTCCGGACGTTTAGCCGTTGCAGAGCGTGGTAAAGACTGCCCAATAACATGTGAAAAATTAACACCGGCCTGCTCAAATACTTTACTCTCAGATAAAACTCTTGAACGCCCACCACCACCTTCTTCTCGTGCCCATTCTTCTTCCATAAAACTCTGTTCACCATCCTCCTGTTCCAGAGATTGGCAAATATTATCTTGTAACTGCAGTAAAAATTCTTTTACGACTTTAGGATCTGGTTGTTTCATAATATGCTTTCATTTTGTTAAGAGAAAATTAGTTCATTTTATTATTGTCAAGGTACAAAGGAGATATTAACATGGACAGGTAGCAGTAAAAAAGTAGTAAGTCTCTTTCATTATTTTTTTACTCTTCTTGGCTTTTTTCTGTAGAGTTTAGGCATACCTTCTGGACGTGTTTTAAAGCGACGATGGATCCATAAATATTGTTCAGGTGCTTTTCGAATTTGTGCTTCAATAATTTGATTAGTTCGTATGATATCCTGTTCTATATCGTCACTAGGAAAATTCTCTATTGGTGGTAATATAGTGATTTTATAACCCGAATTATCCAATCGTGTTGAAATAAAAGGCAGTACGGGGGCCTTGGTTATCTTTGCCATTCTTGACGATGCTGTTTGAGTAGCAGCTAACTGATTAAAGAAAGGAATAAATAGTGTATTTTTTATGCCACTATCTTGATCAGTTGCAAACCAGACAACTTTATTCGCCCTTAGTATTTTGATCATCGAACGAATATCATGTCGTGATATTACGGGGTCAAATTTTCTTTTTCGCACATTGATCATTACTTGATTGAATAATGGATTGCGTAAATCCTGATAGGTTACAGCCACATTTTGTACTAAAGAAAGTAAGAAACCACTAATTTCTAACGTTGTGTAATGAGCCCCTAATAAAATAGCACCATGTCCTTTCTGTAATTCAGCTTGCAAATATTCCAGGCCTTCAATATGAAGTAATTTCTCTAATTGTTTATCACTACCCCACCAGCTTAATGCCGTTTCTGAAATTGCTATACCAACTGAATGGAAATGATCACGCACCCGTTTTTCTTGCTCTTGCGGAGACAATTCAGGGAAACATAAACGAATATTGGTTTGCGCAATTTCACGTCGATAGCGAGCGATACGGTAGAATAAGTGGCCAATTAATTTGCCAATTAATAACTGCACCCGAAATGGTAAGACAGCCAAAATTCGCATGCTTGCCAAGCCAAGCCATGAAGGCCAGAATTTGGGAGCAAGATAATCTTGCCAGGGGAAGGATTGTTTGCTCACTATTTTCTCAATGGATTTAATTGACACAATCAAATGATGCTATGACTGTGCTAGATATTAAAATGAATAGCAGCCCAGTAAGCATCATTGTTAAATATAGTGTAATTATTTTTTTAGTCATAAATTTCCATTTTTTGTAAAGCTTTCAATCTAATCGATGGAAACATAAATATTGAAAAATAGCACTTTCTTGTCGTTCGAGAGTATTTATCTTGTTAAACATCTATTCGCTCCGTCATTAGCTGTATTTTTTTCCGATTCGCCCATGGGTCAAAATTCTTTCCCGAGGGCTGCTCACTACCCCACTGCTCTCGTGTAGCTGACTTATTTGCACGCTTTTCGCGCAACCGTTCAGCATCCTCTAAACTCAGCTCATTAGGATCACCCGGCTCTTGGTCTTCTGGAATAATCCGCGCCCTTGGAGGTAATGAAAACTGGTCATAAGATGCTCTAGGTAAGCTTTTATACTCATACAAATAGAAGACTTCAACTTTTTCACGCGCCCATTCCGTTTTCTTTAAAAATTTAACACTGGAGTCAATACTTGGATTAGTCTTAAAACAATTGATATTTAAATAGGCAAAGAGTATCTCAAAACCATACTGTTCTACTATTTCAATCAATACGCTTTTCAAACTAACACCATGTAAGGGGTTATTCGTGTAATCGATCTCATTGCTCATACTAATGTCATCCCAAAGTGAGTAAATAATGATATTGTACCCGTAACAGCATAAATAAAATATAGCACCAATATTAATTCTCATACAATCGAAATAACTAAAGGAACTATGGGGGAGTCCTCATTCGGCTTCAAATAGAAAAGAATATCAGAGAACTTGCTTATTTAACATTGCTATTAACAGTAAACCTCAAGGCGGTGATATTGTTAAAAGAAAGGTTATTATTAAGCAAAACACAAGTCTATAAAATAGGCCTTCAGTATTTAATCTTATTAACGTCCACTACCATAACGACCGCCGCCACCTTTGCCTTTTTGTTGGCCACCACCTGAGCCATCACGTTTTCTTGAGCCTTTTCTCTGACCATTATTTTCCATATTTCTTTTGCCACTAGCACACATTTCAGAAAAACGTGTATATCTTTCACTTTGATCAATACTGCTCATACGACTCTGACGCTCTGTCCGGTATGCATCTCTATCACCTTCATCCATGATGCGCATTTGATCTCTCATATCAAATAACTCATCATTGCTTTTTGTGCTGAAACAGCCCCTGACAAGCTGATTGATGAGACAATAAGCGCTTGCTAAATTTTGTAACTATCCAGCATAATTGAAATTAAAAAAGATGAAAAAAACACTTGACAGGTATTTTAAGCAACATTTTTAAAAATGACAGTATTTTGATTGCAGTCAGATTATAAGTCTTAAACGATCAAATTGATCCATAGCGATCTGAACAGAGGAAAAGAATACCCTAATTATAATGTCTTAAATCGATCGACAGATCGATTTGAACTAAAAAAGCCCATGATACAATAGCTGTATTGATTAATAGCTATTTGGTCACCGCGTGAATATAGACGGTTTAGGTATCGACTCAACCATAAAAGAAGTTGAGTTAGCACTAAAAAATGAAAAAGACTGATCACCTTCATTAAGAACCGTGATGAGTATGCTAGTGTTGATGGTAAAGCTATTAACGAATCTAGTAAATAAAAATAGCTCAAATAGTAGTAAACCACCCTCAAGCGATCCGAATCGCTTAAAATCAACACGAGCAAAAACAGATAAAAATGCAGGTGGTCAAAAAGGACACAAAGGAAGCACGCTCAAACAGATAGATGAGCCTGATGAAGTTGAAAAAATAAACCTGGATAAACGCACATTGCCTAAGGGTAAAATGTATACAGAAGTTGGTTTTGAAAAGCGTCAGGTCTTTGATATTTATGTTTCACGTTTAGTCACAGAATATCAGGCACAGGTATTGGAAGATGACTCTGGAAAACGTTATGTTGCTCCTTTTCCAGAAGGGGTCACCAAAGCAGTCCAATATGGAAATA
>JAUJGA010000013.1:0-10820 GCA_042095675.1 Gammaproteobacteria bacterium | reverse complement strand
AAGCATATCAATAGTATCCCAAGTCTGTTTATATAATTTATTAAATTAACTATTTAGGATTAAGCACTTAGTATGCCTGAAATTGTAAGTTGTTGTTTTATTGTTGATTTATTGTGATGTCGTTTTAAAGTTTTGTTTTTTTTGCACCACTACATGACATTATTGTAATACTAAAAAGTACATAAGCACCATAATGAGGCACGCTCGGGAATAGTCTTAAAAATGCACTTCGGTGTGTAGGTTGTACTTCAGGAGGACGCTCAATTACGTCCATGTAACGCTCAGCCTCGGCATCCATGCCTCGAAAAGCATCCTGAGCCACAACCTACACACCAAATTGCTCTTACGTCATATTTCCTCTAAAAGAATGTGGGAATAAATAATATTTGCTTAGTTGCACTACTTTTTGACTTGGTTTTTGCCCTTTCGCCTACAGAGAGGAATATGATGCAGGTAGTAATTGGTGAGGTGTTGTTGCTGTTTCGGGAGCTTTTCGAAGCATGGATGCTGAGATTGAGTGACACATGGATGTGCTTGATCGTCCCCAGAAATAGCAATAATACCTCATCAATTAGAGATAACTATATCATTCCGAACGCCCATCAATAATGACTTTTTATATACTTAAGTACAATCTCTTCAAACTCTTTAGCAATATTATCACCCTTAAGCGTCACTGTTTTAACACCATCCTCATAAACCGGCGCCACAGGTTTTTCACCATTACCCGGTAAACTAATACCAATATCAGCATGCTTACTTTCACCAGGGCCATTTACTACACAGCCCATAACTGCCACACTGAGTTTTTCAACCCCCTGATATTGAGTTTTCCAGGTGGGCATAGATTGTTTTAAGAAAGCTTGTATATCTTTAGTAAGATGTTGAAAAGTATCAGAGCTGGTACGCCCACAACCGGGACAGGCAATGACAGTAGGGGTAAAAGAGCGTAACTCCAGAGATTGTAATATTTCCTGGGCTACCTGAACCTCTTTTTCTCTGGGTGCACCGGGTTCGGGCGTTAAAGAAATACGTATTGTATCGCCAATTCCCTGTTGCAATAAAACAGACAGAGCAGCAGTAGAAGCTACAATTCCCTTACTACCCATGCCGGCCTCCGTCAGACCAAGATGTAATGCATAATCACAACGCTGACTGAGATCCTGATAAATCTTGATCAGATCCTGAACTCCGGACATTTTACAGGATAAAATGACTTTATTATGTGCCAGCCCCTGTTTCTCAGCAGCCTGTGCAGAAGCCAATGCTGAAGTAATTAAGGCATCATGCATCACATCGATAGTCTCTCTGGGAGTGGAAAGATGATTATTCTGATCCATCATCTGTGCCATTAGTTCCTGATCCAGACTCCCCCAGTTTACTCCAATACGTACCGCTTTATCATGAGTACAGGCAATATCAATTAATTGCGCAAACTTATCATCCCTGGAATTGCCGCGACCGATATTGCCTGGATTAATACGATATTTAGCCAAAGCCTGAGCACAATCAGGATGCTTGCTTAATAACTTATGCCCATTAAAATGAAAATCACCCACCAAAGGTACATCCAGATTCATTTTCTCTAATTGATCAACAATTCTGGGTACGGCTTCTGCTGCTGCATCGGTATTCACTGTAATGCGCACCAGCTCAGAACCAGCATTTGATAACTCAGCACATTGCTGTACCGTTGCCATCACATCAGCCGTATCCGTGTTGGTCATGGATTGCACAACAATAGGGTTGTCAGCACCAATAAGAACATTAGCTACTTTAACTTGTGTTGTTTGTGCTCTTACTTTCCACTTTTTTAGAAGGGGGACTGAGGGGGTTGTTCTTGAAATTCTCTGATAAAGAACCTCTTTAACACCTTCAATATTATTCATAATATCCCTATTAGTAAAACGTATCTCTGTTATGCCTTTATTTTTAAAGTAAGCAGTTCTTTTAGAGTCATATTCTTTTTGCATACTATGAGAATCATCATCAATTTCAATAATAAGCTTTAATTCTCTACAATAAAAATCTGGAATATAATGACCGATATGATGTTGACGAAGAAATTTATATCCAGTTTGTTTTCTTGATAGTACTTCGAACCAGATTTTATTTTCCGGGGGTGAGAGGTTTTTTCTATTTTCTATGGCATTTGTTTGTATGCTTCTGTTCATAGAGCAACCTCCTCAATCCCCCTTTGAAAAAGGGGGAAGCTTTACGTCATTTATCAAATACTGTCGTAATGTTGTAACACACTCTTTGCTCTTACTTACCCATTCTTCAGAAGGGGGATTGATGGGGTTGGCTTTAACCGTAAATAATAAACTATACATTTTTCTTACTAAGCTTCTTCTTCACCACCTTCTTTTTAACTGCTTTTTTCTTCGCTGCTTTTCTCTTTGGCTTAGGCAATTCAATATCCCATTGTTTATTCACATAATGTGCGTTCCAGCCTGTTGCCTTAACATCTTTATCTTCTGACATTACATATTGTTCTTTAGCTTTTCGGCTAAAGCGGATCATAACAGGACGTCCTTTATTATCCTCTATAGGTGCTTCACATAGATATAAAAACTTCGGATCCAATTCTTCCTTATGAGCCAATAATTCACTTACTAAAGGTGCACGTGTCTCTCTGGAACGTGGGAAAGCACTTGATGCCATAAATATACCGGCTGCACCATCACGCAATACAAAATAACCATCTGACTTCTCACAGGGAAGCTCTTTCATATGGATGGGATCAGCCTTTGGTGGTGCAGCTTCACCACTTCTTAATAACTTTCTGGTATTTTTACACTCATCACCGGTACAGCCAAAATATTTACCAAAACGTCCTGACTTGAGTTGCATATCACTACTACACTTATCACACTCGATAATTGGACCATCATAACCCTTGATACGATATTGACCCACCTCAACAATAAAACCTTCACAATCAGGATTATTACCACAAAGATGCAACTTGCGCTGCTCGTCAATTAAATAACTATCCATGGCAGTATCACAAATAGGACATCTTTCGCGCTCTATCAGAGCCTTAGCTTCACTTTCTTCATCCTGTTCAGCATCAACAGCTTCATCACCTGGAATCAGATTTAAAGTACCTTTACAGCGTTCTTTAGGAGGCAGGCTATATCCTGAACAACCTAAAAACACACCTGTAGAGCCAGTGCGCACCATCATATCTCGGCCGCAATCAGGACAATGGATATCTGTTGGCGTTGGATCATTAGTACGCATACCGCCTTCTTCACTATCAGCGATTTCTAATTGACCTTTAAAATCCTGATAAAAACCATCTAAAATATCCTGCCAATACTTATCACCGGTAGCAATTTTATCCAGCTTTTCTTCCATCTCCGAGGTAAAAGAATAAGTCATTAACTCATTAAAGCTTTCACTCAGGCGTTCAGTGACAATGGCACCGATTTTCTCTGCATAAAAACGCTTATTCTGTGTTGTGACATAGCCACGATCCTGAATGGTAGAAATAATACTGGCATAAGTTGAAGGCCGTCCAATACCTCTTTTTTCCAGTTCACGTACCAGGCTGGCTTCTGAAAATCTTGCTGGTGGCTTGGTGAAATGCTGAAACGGAGATAAAGCTTCTAAGCTAAAAGGATCACCTTCTTTAACGGCAGGTAAAATTACTTCTTCAGCAGACTTTTCCATTGCCTTCATTACTCTAGTCCAGCCATCAAATAAGATGGTGCGACCTTTTAATTTCAAATCATATTCAGAGGCAGTAATGGTTAATGTGGTATTTTCATAACGCGCAGGCATCATCTGGCAGGCAAGAAACTGTCGCCAGATTAACTCATAAAGTCGTTGTGCATCTCTGTCAACTCCGGCAATATCTGTTGCTTTAGTATTCACATCAGAAGGACGTATTGCTTCGTGAGCTTCCTGAGCACCGCCTTTACTACTATAAATATTAGGCTTTTTCGGTAAATATTTCTGACCATAATTGTTTTTAATAAAATCACGCCCACTGGCAACAGCTTCAGTACTTAGATTGGTCGAATCAGTACGCATATAAGTAATATAGCCGGCCTCATATAGACGCTGTGCCAGCATCATGGTCTTTTTAACACCAAAGCCCATACGGGTACTAGCAGCCTGCTGTAAAGTCGAGGTAATAAAAGGTGCTTTAGGTTTGCTGCTGGTAGGACGAGTTTTCAGCTTGCTTAATAAATAGTCAGACTTTTCTAATATCGCCAAAGCAATATCAGTTTCAGCCTTATTTTTAGGACGAAATTCTTTCCCCTGATATTTAATCACCTGTGCATGAATATTATCCTGCTCTTTTTTGATGCTGATTAAATCAGCATAAACTTCCCAATACTCTTCAGGATTAAAAGCATGAATTTCCTGCTCACGTTCCACAACTAATTTCACTGACACTGATTGAACACGACCCGCAGATAAGCCCCTTGCAACTTTTTTCCATAATAAGGGAGACACCATATAACCCACTACACGATCCAGAAAACGTCGCGTTTGCTGTGCATTTACATGATCCATATTCAACGTGCCGGGCTTGGCAAATGCCTCCTGAATAGCTTTTTCGGTGATTTCATTAAACACTACACGTTTAAATTCAATATTCTTATCTTTGCCCAGAGTTTCTCTTAAATGCCATGCAATGGACTCTCCCTCACGGTCCAAATCAGTCGCGAGATAAATGGTGTCAGATTTTTTGGCCAGCTTCATCAAATCAGCAATGATTTTTTCCTTACCTGGCATGGTTTCATATTGTGGATTCCAGCCATTTTCCGGATCAATACCCATGCGTTCAATCAGCGCAGTATTCGCACGTATTTTCTTTCTCTTTTCACGCTCTTCAGGGTCTAACTTACGTGATTGCGCAGCTAACTTCGCTCTTTCCTTAGGCGTCATAGCAGATTTTCGGCTACTGCCGCTGGTGGGCAGATCACGAATATGACCCACACTCGATTTCACGACATATTCTTTGCCAAGATATTTATTAATTGTTTTAGCCTTGGCAGGCGACTCCACAATTACTAATGATTTACCCATAATAAGTTAACTTTTATATTGATAGTATGTTTATATTGTTAATTTTGTCTATAATTCTATTTATTCACATTCAGGATCACAAAACTATGCATCACTCATTTTGGTTGCAACGTTGGAAGTAAGACCGTATTGGTTTTCATCGTGACGCAACAAACCCTTATATACCTAATATCTATCCAAATTTGGACAACCGGAAAATAGTCATGTATTTGTACCACTATGCGGTAAAAACCATGATTTATATTATCTTCATCAACAGGGATATCAAGTCACTTGCAATGAATTAAGTTTCCTTGCGGTAAAGGATTTTTATACAGAACAACAGTTAATTGCAAGTAAATCTGTAATTTTTAATGAAAATTCTGATAGAGATTAAGTGGAACTAACTCACTGGAATAGTCCTGAAGTGGATATTGTTTGTGGTGACTTCTATACATTAAAAAAAGAGCAACTAGCTGAAATTACAACAGTTTATGATAGAGCGTCACTGGTTGTATTACCATCAGATATGAGAAAAAATATGTTAAAAAACTATTAGAAATTTTACCAAAAAAAGTTTCAATATTGCTAGTAAGACTGGATTATGATGAAAACGAAAAGCAAGGTCCCCCTTTTTCTGTTAGCGAAGAAGAGGTTTATCAGCTCTATCAAGCTCATTTTGACATTGAATGTCTGGAGGTAGCAGACATAAAAGTAGAAAACCGCAGTCCCCGATCGCAAAATATGAGTTATTTTAATGAATGGGTGTTTCTTTTAACTCATAAATAGTTACTTTGTATTTATACAAAATAACTCCATATTGATTAAGTGATTATTATTTTGTACAATAACGAGTTAACATTTAATCCCTGAGAAATAAGATGAAGCAACAGCAAGAAACTACTGATTTACAAAAAGCAATAAAAGAGTGTCGCAGCTATTTTGCGACGGCAGGTTTTTTCAGTTTCTTTATTAACATCATCATGTTGGTTCCTCCTATTTATATGTTACAAGTCTATGACAGAGTTATTACCAGTCGTAGTGAGTCAACATTGGTGCTATTGACCTTGATTGTTATTTTATTACTGATGACTATGGGTTTACTGGAATGGGTACGTTCACAAATATTAGTGAGATCTGGTGCTAAGCTGGATGTTTTACTCAACGAACGACTCTTTAATGCCACCTTCAAAAACAGTATCATTAGTGGTGGCGCACAAAGCAGTGCACAGCCTCTTAGTGATTTAACCAGTTTAAGACAATTCCTTACGGGTAATGGTATGTTTGCTTTTTTTGATGCACCCTGGTTACCTATTTATATTGCCGTGATGTTTCTTTTCCATCCTTATTTTGGCTGGACCGCAGTGGGTGCTTCAATGGTTCTGATCATATTAGCAGTTATCAATGAAAAAACCAGCTCGGGATTACTGGAAGAAGCTAATAAAACAGCTATAGCTTCAACCAATTATCTGAATAAAAATTTACGTAATACTGAAGTCATTGAATCCATGGGGATGTTGGATAATATCCGTGCACGCTGGCAGGAAATGAATGACAATACCATTATTTTACAAGCTGATGCGAGTAAAAAAGCAGGTTTGATTAGCTCTATTTCTAAATCATTTCGCATGATCATTCAGTCAATGGTATTGGGCCTGGGTGCTTATCTGGCGATTCAACAGGAAATTACCCCGGGTTTGATGATTGCAGGTTCGATTTTATTAGGTCGTGCTCTGGCTCCTATTGATTTGATGATTGGTTCATGGAAAGGCTTTGTTTCAGCTCGTGGTGCCTATGCCCGATTAAATGAAATGCTCACTATCATACCGAAAGATCAAGAGACTATGCCCTTGCCTGCACCACGGGGCCATGTTTCTGTTGAAAATATCATTGTTGCTCCCCCGGGTGCAAAGAAACATATAATAAAAGGCATGAGCTTTAACATTAAAGCCGGTGAATCCGTGGTGGTATTGGGCCCTAGTGCAGCAGGTAAATCCACTCTGGCACGAGCCTTATTAGGGATTTGGCCGGCATTGTCAGGTAAAGTTCGTCTAGACTCAGCAGATATTTATGCCTGGGATCGTATTGAACTGGGTAAAAGTATTGGTTATTTACCGCAGGATATTGAAATGTTTGACGGCACCATTAGTGAAAATATTGCACGCTTTGGTGAAATTAATCCCGATACGGTTATTGCGGCCTCAAAAGCGGCTGGTGTGCATGAAATGATTTTGCGTTTACCGGATGGCTATGACACAGTGATTGGTGGCTATGGTGGTATTCTATCTGGTGGGCAGCGACAACGTATTGGTCTGGCAAGAGCAATGTATGGTAATCCGGCCTTTATTGTTCTGGATGAACCTAATTCAAATTTGGATGAACGTGGAGAAAAAGCATTATCTATTGCAATGAAAAATCTTAAAGCTGCAGGTTGTACAGTAGTGGTGATTTCTCATAAAGTAAATGTTATTTCACAAGCAGACAAAATGCTTGTGATGGCAGATGGAATGTTGACTTTATTCGGACCAAGAGATGAAGTTCTGGCCAAACTAAAACAAGGTCAGCAAGTGCAACAGAAACTACCCAAAACAAAGCTAACGGTACCAGGTGTAAAACCTGTCATTCCGGTGTAAATCAATAGGAAAATAATCATAACATGAGTAACAAAGCAGAAAACACAACTTCTAGAGAAGATAATGAAGAAATTATTGAGGGAGAAGTTATTGCAGAAGAAAAAGATGCTGATACAAACCCTTATATAGAAGAAAACTTGCAGGATGAGCAAAGCAGGATTCAAGAACGTCTGGCCAATAGTGCCGTAGATACCAGTGATGCAAAGCCTCGATTAATTGGTTATACAGCAATAAGCATCGTCTTTGGTTTTCTCTTTATCTGGTCATTTAATGCTCCATTAGATAGTGCTGCTTATGCGCTTGGAAAAGTTGCGGTGGAAGGTTCTACCAAAACTATTCAGCATTTAGAAGGCGGTATTGTTAAGGCAATTCATGTAAAAGAAGCTCAGTTGGTAAAAAAAGGAGATTTACTGGTTGTTCTGGATGATACACAGTTAAAGGCACAGCTTGAAATTATTGAAGCACAATATATTGCCGCTCTGGGTTTGGACGCACGTTTGCAAGCTGAGCAAAATAAAGATGAGCAAATCAACTTCGATACCTACTTATTGGACAAGACTGATAATGATGCTGCAAAAAAGGTAATGCATCTGGAAGATAAAATCTTTACATCACGTAAAACAGCACGTGAAGGTGAAATCAATGTCTTGAAACAACGAATAGAGCAGCTCAAACAACAAAAAACAGGCCTGAATTCACAACAAATTAGTAGTCAGAAACAAATCAAACTTTTCAATGAAGAAATTATTGAATTTAGGGATCTACTTAAAAAAGGCTTCACCAACAAAATTCGTATGCGTGAAATGCAAAGACGTGTCATTGAATTAAAAGGCACTATCGCCCAAGATAATTCAGATATAGCTGCGACACAAATCCGTATTGGGGAAAGCAAATTACAAATCATCCAGATAGAAAATAAGCATCAGCAGGAAGTGGCAGAACTACTCAGTACTACGCTGGTCAGTGTGAATGATCTCAAAGAAAAACTTCTGGCAACAGCAGATAGAGTAGAGCGTGCGCAGATAACTTCACAGAACTCAGGTATAGTCATGGGTATAAATATAAATACAATTGGTGGTGTTATTGCTCCTGGTAGACCAATACTGAAAATTGTGCCTCAGGGAGAAAATTTAATCATTGAAGCACAGGTTTCACCGGTAGATATTGATAAAGTTCAGGTGGGTCTGATTTCAGAAGTGCGTTTTAGCTCATTCAACAGTGGATCAACACCGATTGTGACTGGTACAGTAATGACAATTTCTGCGGATAGCCTGATTGATGAAGCAACAGGTATGGCGTATTTTCTGGCTAGAATTCGTGTCACACCAGAGAGTTATGAAGAACTCGGTGATTTAAAATTATTGCCGGGAATGCCTGTAGATGTAATTATTAAAACAGGTGAGCGTACTGTTTTTGAATATCTGGTACAACCGGTAAGTAATGCCATTGCACGCTCATTTCTAGAGGATTAAATCATGAAAAAAAACTTTCTTTCACAATGGATAATAATAACTATTTTCCTTGCATGCCTATCGTTGAGTAGTCCACTCTATGCGGAAAACTTATTGGAAATCTACAATAGCGCTGTACGTTCAGATCCAGTTTCCATTGTTGCTCAACTTCATGTTTTAATTGCCGAAGAACGCCAGCAACTGTCATCTTCAGCATTATACCCTCATGCATCAATAGATGGGAGTGCCTCATCAAATAGTCTACACAGCAATAATCTTGATCATGAATACTATCAGGATTATTCTCTCAGGCTAAGTATTGAGCAGGTTTTATTTGATATAGTAGCCTGGCGTGATAATGAAAAATTTAAACTGCTGATCGATAAAAGTAGTAGTGATTATAAACAAGCACAAAGTAATTTGGTGGTAAACGTCGTTGAACGATATTTTAATGTGCTTGAAAAACAGGATGCTATGGCATTATTCATACAAAATACTCAGACGACCAAAAAGAATGTGGAAATGTTGGAAGCTCTTTATGAAAAGCAATTAGTGCCTGTGACCGGAGTTTATGAAGCAAGAGCACGTCATGATGCGTCCATCAGCATAGAAATTGAAGCCACTGCTGCACTGTCTGTTGCCTTTGAACGTCTCTATGAAATCATTGGTGAACGTGTTGCGTCAATAGCACCTTTAAAAGAAGACTTAAAATTTTTAGAACCTAATGATGACATTGATAAATGGCTGGAACTGGCAATACAGAATAATCCTACTCTGGCTGCTAATAAAAGCAATATGCAGGCCGCAGCAAAAAACGTTTCTGTAAGAAAAGCAGGTTTTGCACCACGTTTTAGTATGAATCTATCTCAGGCAAGCAGTAATAATGATCTCAGTCAGACCACGCGCCCGCATACAGAGACCTCATCGTTCACCTTTAATCTTTCTCAGCCACTCTATAAAGGTGGTGGAATCTCAGCTAGAAAGCGTGAGAGTGTTTATCAGCTAGGAGTGGCAAAACAGATAGAAATAGAAGGTTTACGCCATGTTGAACAGCTATTACGTGAGCATTTTCTAAATCTGAAATCAGATGTACTAAAAGTGAAAGCCAATGCACGTTTAATTGAGTCAGAAAAGAAACGCTCCGAGTCCATGCGCGCCGGTTTTAAATTTGGCACAGTCACAGTGACTGATGTTCTCGATGCAGATGCCGCCTATCTAAGAGCACAATTAGAACACCAAAAAGCCAAATATAATTACATCAAAAATCAAATAAGATTAAAAAGTGTTGCAGGTGTGATTACTGAACAGGATGTGATTGAACTGAATAAGTGGGTAAACTAAAAGAAAGTCTAAAGACTCATGAATTCAAGTAATAAGTGCATGACCTGTTAACTCTTCCTGGCTAATGCAGGTTAGCTCTTCAAAAACCTCATAAGGAGTTTTGTATCCCAGACACTTTCGTGGCCGACTATTGAGCTTGTGAACAGCATCATAAAATTCTTTTTTAGTAACATCAATCAGCTCCATTTGCTTAGGGAAATACTAAAGTGGACCCTATTGTCAAGACAAGTCAGTTAAAAAATAAGATATAAAATATCCATCGTTAATAGGCTCGCTTTTATGCAGCCAATTTTAGTTCTGAAACAACTTCTGTCATCATGCCATATGCTTGAGCAGGTGTTTTTCCATCATGTGCCTTGCGTGATGAAGC
>JAUJGA010000012.1:0-7853 GCA_042095675.1 Gammaproteobacteria bacterium | reverse complement strand
TCAGCCTAAAAAGCCTCTGCACAATAAAGAATTAAAATTAATGAATCTCATTGATGAATTGTATACAAAACACCCATTTTATGGCAGTCGTCAAATTCGCAATGCATTGAGATTAAAAGCTTATAAAATTAACCGTAAAAGTCACAAATGAAGTCAAGGACACAATCAGTGATTTACTTACAAAGGACTGGAGTCCAGAACAAGTATCTGGCGGGCTAAAAAAAGAAGACAGTCAGTCACTACATCATGAAACAATTTATCAGTATATTTTATCAGATAATGCTGTTGGGGGTGTTTTGTATAAGCATTTAAGGCATCAAAAGAAGACCTATAGAAATCGCTATGGCTCTTCTAATAAGCGCAGTAAGAACGGTATCCCTGATAGGGTTGATATTGATGAAAGGCCAGATGTTGTCAATAGCAGAGAGCGTGTTGGTGATTGGGAAGCAGATACCATTATTGGTAAAAATCATCGTGGGTCGATAGTCACACTGGATAAAAGAAAATCCAAATTACGACTGGCTATGCCAACTGAAACAAAATCTGCTCGTTCAGTCACTGATGTAATAAAAAGTTTATTTTCTCCCATTGAAAAATTTATAAAAACAGTAACATTTGATAATGGTAAAGAGTTTGCGTAGCACAAAGAAATAGCCACTATATTGAACTGTAAAACGTATTTTGCAAAGTATTACCACTCATGGGAACGAGGGCAAAATGAAAATGCTAATAGTTTATTAAGGCAGTATTTTTCTAAGCAAATGGAGCTGATTGATGTTACTAAAAAAGAAGTTTATGATGCTGTTCACAAGCTCAATAGTCGGCCACGAAAGTGTCTGGGATACAAAAATCCTTATGAAGTTTTTGAAGAGCTAACCGGCATTAGCCAGGAAGAGTTAAACGGTCATGCACTTATTACTTGAATTCAGGTTTAACTATTATCATAATTATAGTTGAAGCTATAATTATTTTCTATTTTTGATTAATTTGAGGTAATATTCTTACTGTTTTTATAGAATTTCCACTCAATTGTATAATTTCTATTGGATAATTATTAATCAATACACTGGTGCCAGGGTGAGGAATTGATTCTAAAAACTCTAAGATAAGACCATTAATAGTTTTTGCACCACTGACAGGCAAATTATAGTCCATCATACGATTGAATTCACGAATGTTGGCACTGCCTTCAGCTAAAACAGTACCATCATCCTGAGGGTGTATGTCTTTCATCAAAGTATCTGATGGATCAGTAGTAAACTCACCTACAATTTCTTCTAATATATCTTCTAAAGTCACCAGACCATGAATGTCACCGTATTCATCAACCACCAATGCTGAACGGCGCTTATTATATTGAAAGTTTAATAATTGTTTATTGAGAGAAGTTGCCTCCGGAATAAAATAACAGCTAGATATAATTTTTCTTAAATTTTCTTTATTTGCCTGAGGCTTAGATACAATATCCAGAGCTTTTCTTAAATGGATCATACCAATAATATGATCAATGTCACCATCATAAACAGGTAAACGTGTATGAAGGCTTTGTGTTATTTGTTCCAAAATTTCTATCCAGCTTTCCTGCATATCAATGCCAATAATTTCATTGCGGCTTATCATGATATCTTCAACTTTGACAGATTCTAAATCAAGAATGTTAAGTAACATTTTCTGGTGCTTGGCTGGAATCATTGAACCGGTTTCATTGACAATTGTACGTAGTTCTTCTGGAGTCAGAGATTCATTATCACTGGGCTTATTAACACCTATGATTTTGAGTAATCCATTAGTAATTGTATTGATAAATAAAACCAGAGGATAAAATGCCCACATCAATACTTTTAAAACATAGGATGCGGGGAAGGCAAATCGTTCAGGGTTTTGCGCTGCATAGGTTTTTGGACTGACTTCTGCAAAAATTAAAATTACAAAGGTTAGGACTCCTGTCGCTATGGCAATACCTGCTTCTCCAAAAAGCTTTAAACCAATGATGGTGGCGATAGCAGAGGCGAGAATATTAACAAAATTATTAAAAAGGAGAATTAAACCAAATAAACGATCGGGGCGTGCTAGTAAATGACTAGCAAGGTGTGCACCATAGTGACCTGTATCAACCAGATGTTTTAATCGGTAGCGGTTTAGACTGACCAGGGCTGTCTCAGAACCGGAAAAAAAACCAGAAAGTAGAATGAGTACGCCCAGTAATGAATAGAGAAAACCAAGTGGGAGGTCGTTCAAGATTAGACTCTTTGTAGAATGATTTCTAAAACAATTTTACTGCCAAAATAAGCGAGCATCAGAAAGATAAAACCGCCAAGAGTAAAATTAACAGCTTTCTTGCCGCGCCAGCCAAAATGCCAACGCCCCCAAAGTAAAATTGCAAATAACAGCCAGGCAACCATAGATAATACGGTTTTATGAACCAGATGCTGTGCAAAAATATTATCCAGAAAAATAAAGCCACTTAAAAGAGCCAGTGTTAATAAGCTGAAACCCACTTTTATGATTTGAAATAGTAGTGTTTCCATACTTTGTAAAGGGGGAAGAGAACGTATAAAACCACCGGGGTGTTTGTTTTTTAGATAATGGGTCTGTACCAGTAATAACACAGATTGAGCAGCTGCAATGGCTAGTAGGCCATAAGATAAAATAGATAAAAAGATATGAAATTCCAGTTCAAAACTATGGTTGCTGATATTCATTTGTCCGGGAAATAATAATTCTAATAATAAGGCTAGTCCAGCAATGGGAAAGATAAAAATACCCAGAGTTTCTACTGGTTTGCGTAATTCTGCAACCATAAAAAGTAACACAATAATCCATGCCACCAATGAGAAGCTATTCACAATAGAGGTATTTAGACCGCTAGGGGTAATAATATCTGAAAATAAAATAATAGAGTGAAGAATGAGTGCTAAAGAAGCAATACCCAGAACCTTGTCATTAGGCTTATCCTGAATTATTTTTCCATTGAATAAGTTATAGCTTAGAAAAATTCCAGCTATAAAATACAAGAGACTACTTAACAATCCTGAAATGAACATAATTTTCCGTGGTTTTATCTTAATTAGCATTGATCATAAAGAGTGTTATAATAGAATGCTTTCACTTTATAGGCAAATATTTAAGACCATTTGCTCAGAGCCTCTAATTTGCTGAAGGCATCTATTTTAACACACTAATTAGGGTACATTATTAATATGTTTGATGGTTTAACGAAACGACTGAGTAAAACAGTCAAAAATCTACGTGGTCAGGGACGATTATCAGAAGATAATATTAAAGATACTCTGCGCGAAGTACGTATGGCTTTATTGGAAGCTGATGTTGCTTTGTCTGTGGTAAAAGATTTTGTTGCCCATGTTAGAGAAAGAGCTATAGGTAAAGAAGTTATTGAGAGCATCTCTCCAGGGCAGGCATTCATTAAAATTGTGAATGATGAGCTGGTTACTATGATGGGAGAAACTAATGACTCTCTGGATTTAACCACTCAACCTCCAGCTGTAATTCTAATGGCTGGTTTACAAGGCTCTGGTAAAACCACGAGTGTGGCCAAATTATCACGCTTACTAAAACAACAAAAGAAATCAATTCTGGTCACTAGTGCTGATGTTTATCGCCCGGCTGCAATTGAACAGTTAGCAACTTTAGCAAAAGAAGTGGATGTAGAGTTTTTCCCCAGTGAGACTTCTCAGGATCCGGTAGATATTGGTAACAATGCTATTGATCATGCACGCAAACACCATATTGATGTCGTTATTGTTGATACAGCAGGTCGCTTGCATATTGATGATGAAATGATGGGGGAGATTAAGCGTTTACATAATGCTATTAATCCGGTTGAAACATTGTTTGTTGTTGATAGTATGACGGGTCAGGATGCGGCTAATACAGCTAAAGCTTTTAATGAAGCATTGGAACTAACCGGTGTCATTTTGACCAAAACTGATGGTGATGCACGTGGTGGTGCGGCATTATCCATACGTCAGATTACCGGAAAGCCGATTAAATTCATGGGTGTTGGTGAAAAAATTGATGCTCTGGAAGCATTTCATCCGGATCGACTGGCTTCACGTATTCTTGGAATGGGTGATATTCTGAGTCTGGTTGAAGATGCACAGAAAAAAGTTGATCATAAAAAAGCCAATCGTCTGGCTAAAAAGTTAAAGAAAGGCAAGAACTTTGATCTGGAAGATTTTCGTGATCAAATTTTAGAAATGAAAAAAATGGGTGGTATGGCAAGCTTAATGGACAAGCTGCCGGGTGTAGGTGCTGTGCCACAACAAGTTAAAGAACAGGTGAATGATAAGGAATTGGTTAAAATTGAAGCTTTAATCAATTCTATGACTATGGGTGAGAGACAAAGGCCTGAACTTATTAAAGGCTCAAGGAAAAAGCGTATTACTCTGGGTTCGGGCACTCAGATACAGGATTTAAATCGTCTTTTGAAGCAATTTAAACAAATGCAGAAAATGATGAAGAAAATGGCCGGTGGCGGGATGAAGAATATGATGCGTAATTTACAGGGTCGTATGCATCCTGGAATTGGTGGTGTTATGGGCGGTGGTGGTATGGGACGAATGTTTTAATTAGAAGTTGTATATTAAAAAGAAAATAATATATAAATCTCTTTATCTGTTTATAAAATTAGAGTAAAATACGCGTCTTTCTGGACATGCCAAATATTTTTTAACTTGTTGTTATGACTTGTTGATATAATTTTTATGGTTTGTTATGAGTATTTAAAAAATTATTGATTATTTTTATGGATTTAGAGCCATTATAAGCTCTGTATATCCTGTATTAACAAAGGAATTTAGAGCATATGGTTACTATACGTCTCGCTCGTGGTGGTGCTAAAAAGAGTCCATTTTATCAGATTGTTGTGACAGATAGTCGTTCTTCTCGTAATGGACGTTTTATTGAGAAAATAGGATATTTCAATCCTATGGCGCGTGGCAAAGAAGTTCGTCTTGAATTGAAAAAAGAGAGAGTGGATCATTGGGTAGGCCATGGTGCACAAGCTTCAGTTCGAGTTTCTACTTTAATAAAAGAACTTGATAAAGCAGCGGCTTAAAGTACAAAAGCACTTTAAAATAAGAATCACTAGAATTGAAACCTGATTGATGTCTAAAGAATCTGAAGAGTTATATGTTCTAGGTAAGGTTTCCGGATTTTATGGTGTTAAGGGTTGGGTGAAATTATATTCTTATACCGATCCAAGAGAAAACATTATTAAATATGCTTCTCTAAAGATAAAGCTGAAAGGGCAGTGGCAAGCAATTAATTTTGATACTGGAAAAGCTCATGGCAAAGGTGTTATAGCACATTTTAAGGGCTATGATACTCGCGAATTGGTGGCCGATCTAATTGGTTCCGAGTTAGCGGTACAGCGTTCTGATTTTAAAACTTCAGCAAAAGATGAATTTTACTGGGCAGATTTGATCGGACTGCAGGTTGTTAATCTGCATGATGTTGAGTTAGGTGTTGTTACACGCTTAATGCAAACCTCGGCTAATGATGTTTTAGTTATAAAAGCGACTACTCGTCACATAGAGAGTAAAACAGAAATCTTAATTCCTTTTGTTATGCAACATTATATTAAAAATGTTGATTTAAAGTCTGGTGTTATCAGTGTTGACTGGCCGGCAGATTGGAATGAAATAGATGAAAATGATAAAAAGGATGATCAGACTCCTTTTTGTAAAGTTTTAACTTAATGTTAAAACGTATTGATGTGATTAGCTTATTTCCACAAATGTTTGATGCACTCAAACAGGGAATAACCGGCAGAGCAATACAAAATGGTTTAATTGAACTCGGTGTGACTAATCCGCGTGATTTTACCAGTGACAAACATAGAACCGTGGATGACAGGCCTTATGGTGGTGGTCCCGGAATGCTGATGAAAGTACAGCCCTTAAAAGATGCTATTTGCTTTCTAAAAAACAAAGATAATAGTGAAGACTCTGTAGCTACTCAGAGGTTAAAAGTAATTTATCTTTCTCCACAGGGACAGCCTCTGACACAGAATATTGTCAAAGAATTGAGTTCTTCTGAGCATTTAATCTTGTTGGCAGGACGTTATGAAGGTGTTGATGAACGTCTGATTGAACATTATGTTGATTATGAGTGTTCCATCGGAGATTATGTTTTAAGTGGCGGTGAATTGTCCTCCATGGTTTTAATTGATGCTCTTATTCGCTTGATACCAGGTGCATTAGGACATGATGAATCGGCAGAAAATGATTCGTTTTATGATGGTTTGTTAGATCACCCACATTATACTCGACCCGATGATTTTGAAGGTAAAAGAGTACCGCCGGTATTGTTGAGCGGAGATCATAAAAAGATAGAACAGTGGAGGCTCAAGGAATCCTTGGGACGAACCTGGCAAAGACGTTCTGATTTATTAGAAAGTCGTAAATTGTGTGAGCATGAACAACTTTTGTTAAATGAGTTTGTCCGGCAACACTCAGAAAAAGATTCTATAAAATAAAATTTTTAATTAATAAAACCCTGGGGTTCAGGGCCTTAGGTAATTTTGGAGCTAATGAATGAGTAATATAATTAATGCTTTAAACGCAGAGCAAATGGGACAAGAAATCCCTAAATTTGGCCCTGGCGATACAGTGGTTGTAAATGTTAAAGTAAAAGAAGGTGATCGCGAACGTATACAGGCCTACGAAGGTATTGTTATCGGTGTGCGTAATCGTGGTATAGATTCAGCTTTTACAGTACGTAAAATTTCTTATGGCGAAGGGGTTGAGCGTGTTTTTCAAACATATAGTACAATGATTGATAATATTGAAGTGAAGCGTCGTGGTGATGTACGTCGTTCTAAACTTTACTATCTTCGTGACCGTCGTGGTAAGTCTGCACGTATTAAAGAAAAACTGGGCTAATTTATTAGTTTTACTTAATGCTTTTAGCAGTAACATAGAAAAAGGGATACTAATTAGACGTATCCCTTTTTTTGTTTATAAGACTTAAATTAAGTAACCATAAGATTTTTGTTACTTTTAATGAGTGTTTACAAATTAAGTATGCCTAAAAACTTTATGATTTTGAATATTCCATCCTCTGTTTTTCCTAATCTGTCTTTGTCAATTATTTATGGATGTAGTTCTTTTGCTTCGACGAAATTCATCACCCGAAATTGTTATTTTTTAAAAAATTATAATGTCTTGCTTTGGACATTTTCTTGTAAAATGTCCAGTAATTTTCAAAGTCACCACTGGATTTAAGTGATCGTAATGAGGGTGTAAAAATAAGTGTGTAACTGTTCATTTTTGTTAATATACCAAAAGGTAATAACTAATGATCAGAATAATGGATCAAGAAAAACTAAAAGCGTTAGCATAAGAACTTGCTAAAGATGTAAAAACACCTGAAGATTTGAGTACATTAAGTGCACAGCTAACCAAATTAACCGTAGAAGCCGCTCTTAATGGAGAGATGGAACATCACCTAGGGTACTCAAAACATGAAGCAACAGGTCGTAACAGAAGCAATAGTCGCAATGGCTATTCTTCTAAAAAACTCAAAGGTGATCATGGTGAAATAGAGATTCAAACCCCCAGAGATAGACATTCCATCTTTGAATCCCAATTAGTCAAAAAACGTCAAACACGCATTACTGGTATGGATAATCAGATCTTAAGTCTTTATGCCAAAGGAATGAGTACCCGTGATATTGTGGCCACATGCGATGAAACGTACGGTGCTGATATTTCTCCTGGCTTAGTATCACAAGTGACAAATAGTGTTATGGAACGTGTTACTGAGTGGCAGAACAGGCCATTAGATGCTGTTTATCCCATAGTCTATCTAGATTGTATTGTTCTTAAAAT
>JAUJGA010000011.1:0-11716 GCA_042095675.1 Gammaproteobacteria bacterium | reverse complement strand
TCCTGAAGTTGCTCTTTCATCAAATACAAAATATTTAAATTTTGATTTTCTTCCAGTACATCATCTAATTTACTGGACTGTTTTTCTGTTAACTTATCTCTGTTTTTTAGCAACAAATAATGGCTGCCTTTTAATAATGCTTTGCCTGCTACATGAGCTTTTCTAAACTCAATTCGACGTTGATTTTTAATAACATCACTGTAATTTTTCATGACATGAAATCGGTCAAAAACAATATCTGCATTAGGTAAACTTTCCCTAACTGCTTTCTGATAAGATGCCCCCATATCCATGGCAACAGCTATAGTGGACCCCGAAAACTGGACAATAGGTTAAGATATAAGAGCTAACCTAACGGGGAACCTAAAAATGAGTAAAAAGAGAAAATCATTCAGTAATGAGTTTAAAGCAAAAGTAGCCATTGAAGCGATTAAAGGCCAGAAAACAGTTGCAGAATGATTTTCTCTTTTTACTCATTTTTAGGTTTCCCATTTGGTTAGGTCTTATATCTTAACCTATTGTCCAAATCTTGGGGTCCACTATATTCAGGATATATAATTCAGAAATGAGAAACTTCATCTGCTGTTAAATGCCTCCATGTTCCTTTATTTAACTGAGTGTCTAAAATAACTTTGCCGATACTTAAGCGGTGTAGAGTGACAACATGATTACCCAGTGCAGCAAACATGCGTTTCACTTGATGATAACGGCCTTCCTGAATACTTAATAATACTCTGTTTTTCGATTGTATAAGAAGTTTTGCCGGTAGAGTGGGTTTGATTTCATTTTTCAGCAATAGGCCTTCGGCAAAGATCCCAATAGTTTCGCTAGCAATACTTTCAGCCAAGTCAACCTGATAAGTTTTTTGACAATTTGTTTTAGGTGAGCTTATACGGTGTGACCATTGTCCATCATCAGTGATAAGTATTAACCCGGTTGTATCTACATCCAGGCGCCCCACAATACGTAGAGAATCATGTTTTTCAATATCTATGAGGTTTAAAATAGAAGGATAAATATCATTTTTGGTGGAACATATATAGCCAGCAGGTTTATTGAGCATTAAATAACGATGACCCTGTATGATTATCTGTTTATCTAAATATAAAACTTTATCATTGGCAGAAACTTTAAATGCTGGATTTTTAATGTACAAAGTATTGACTGAAACCTGGCCACTGGAAATTGTCTTTTTAACTAAAGAACGGCTTAAGTTTGCATTCTGACTTATGAATTTATCGAGTCTCATAATAAAAGACTCAGAGTATATTGATAAAACATTATATGAGGAGTTGTTTAAAATTGTAAATAACTGAGGTGCTATTAATTTTTTTTTCAATATCAAATAAATCATATAAATTTATCTTTTTATCTGATTTAGAAAGTATCGCTGGATAGTCAGGAAATTGTGCTGCAGATATTATATCTTTCATATGACTTCGATCTGAATAGAAATATTGTAAATATATATGTGACGGAATCATTCTGCAATGACTCTGATATAAGGGATGAATACTTGCTGGAAAGCTTTGTTTTGTATAATGCTCATAGCTAGTGATAAAATCCAGTCCAGTATCAAAATCAAAAATATAATGTGACTGCTTAATCTTTACCATTAATACAACATGATAGTCCCAAATGACTGCTTGTTCAAGCTCAGCGGATAGTTGCTTGAAAATAGCAATCTGTTTATTTTTATTGGTGAGAAAGAGAATAGTCATATTATCTTCTTTGAAGCCTTCATCACGGAGTGCGTGGCTAAGATGCCAGATATTTTCTTCACAAAATAAAGCCGTGTAATAATAATTCGATTTTTTATATGATTTCATTCACGCATCTCCAAATCACTTCTTCGCCTGTAGATAAGAATATAATGCAGATAGTAATTGGTGAGTTGTTTTTTTTGCTTTTCGAAGCATGGACAATAATGGCGTCCTGCCTTAAGTTGTATTTCCACCATCTGAATATTTTTTTAGTTATCATCAACTGTATCAGTAATAGAAGGTTTAAAATCCATGCAAAGTAGGTTATGATCACCTGTTCAATTAATTTGTATTTTACCCTATTTTTAGAAGGAATCCTCATGTTTACAAAAGATATGACAATTGATGGTTACGATGATGAACTATGGAATGCAATGCAGCGTGAGGAAGTACGTCAGGAAGAACATATTGAACTTATTGCTTCAGAAAATTATACCTCCCCCAGAGTGATGCAGGCACAGGGCTCTGTATTGACGAATAAATATGCAGAAGGCTATCCTTCAAAACGCTATTATGGTGGTTGTGAAAATGTCGATGTGGCGGAACAACTAGCGATTGATAGAGCTAAAGAACTGTTTGGTGCAGATTATGCCAATGTACAGCCTCACTCTGGTTCACAGGCCAATGCGGCAGTTTATTTTGCCTTATTAAATGCCGGTGATACAATATTGGGTATGAGTCTGGCACATGGCGGTCACCTGACTCATGGTTCGAAAGTCAGCTTTTCCGGTAAATTATTCAATGCTGTGCAGTATGGTTTAAATGAAGCTACGGGCGAAGTGGATTATGATGAAGTAGAACGATTAGCTAGAGAGCATAAGCCAAAAATGATTATTGCCGGCTTTAGTGCTTATTCCAGAGTGATGGACTGGCAGCGTTTTCGTGATATTGCCGATGAAGTCGGTGCTTATTTAATGGTTGATATGGCACATGTTGCCGGCTTAATAGCTGCTGGTATTTATCCAAGCCCCGTGCAAATTGCTGATGTGACCACATCTACTACACATAAAACTCTGCGTGGCCCTCGTGGTGGTATTATTCTGGCCAAGTCAAATCCTGAACTAGAAAAGAAATTAAATTCTATGATTTTCCCTGGCACTCAAGGCGGCCCCTTGATGCATGTGATTGCAGGTAAGGCTGTGGCTTTTAAAGAAGCGATGGAAGATAACTATAAAGTTTACCAGGCTCAAGTGGTGGAAAATGCCCGTGAAATGGCAGGTGTTATGATTGAACGTGGCTATGATATTGTTTCAGGTGGTACGAATAATCATTTGTTTTTAGTGAGTCTGATCAGCCGTGGTCTAACTGGAAAGGCAGCAGATGCAGCTTTGGGTATGGCCAATATTACGGTTAATAAAAACTCAGTGCCTAATGACCCACAGTCTCCTTTTGTTACCAGTGGCTTACGTATAGGTTCTCCGGCCATTACTACTCGTGGCTTTAAGGAAGCAGAAAGTGCGCAACTAGCTGGCTGGATTTGTGACATTCTGGATGATTTATGTAATATGGAAGAAGCAGATATAAGTATTGAAAATATGCAGAAACTTTATAGTGTTGCTCAGGTTAAACAGAAAGTATTGGACCTGTGTAAACGTTTTCCTGTTTATGCATAAGGTTTAAATAGAAAATGCATTGTCCTTTTTGTAAAGCACCGGAAACAAAAGTCATTGATTCACGATTGGCTAATGAAGGTGATTCCGTACGCCGTAGAAGGGAATGTTTGAGCTGTAGCGAGCGTTTTACTACTTTTGAAACAGCTGAATTAGTCATGCCTCGTCTGGTTAAAAGTGATGGTTCCAGAGTCCCTTTTGATGACCAGAAATTACTTCAGGGCATGTTGAAAGCTTTGGAAAAACGCCCGGTTTCTCTGGAAACAATTGAAGAGGCTGCTAGTCGAATTCAATATAATCTTAGAGCAACAGGTGATCGGGAAGTTGTCTCCAGTCGCCTGGGTGAATGGGTGATGGAAGAATTAAAGAAACTGGATCATGTGGCATATGTTCGTTTTGCATCAGTCTATCGCAGCTTTCAGGATTTAGATGAGTTTCGTCAGGAAATTGAGCGTTTAGAAGCACCCCCAAATTCTGAACAGCAGGATAAAGATTAGTTCCATGTATTCTGATAAATATTATATGGCACGAGCCATTTCTCTGGCCAGGCGAGGTTGGTATTCTACTCATCCAAATCCCCGGGTAGGCTGCGTTATTGTTAAAAACAATCATATTATTGCAGACGGATGGCATCAGACAACTGGTCAAGGACATGCTGAAGTGAATGCTTTGGCAGTACTTAAAGAATCTAATAATATAGCTGATGCTCAGGGAGCAACTGCCTATGTGACTTTGGAACCTTGCAGTCACCATGGCAAAACACCGCCTTGTAGTCAGGCCTTAGTTGATGCAGGTATTAAAAAAGTAGTCGTGGCTATGGAAGATCCTAACCCCTTGGTTGAGGGTAAGGGGATTAATTTTTTACGTGAAAATGATCTGCAAGTAAAAGTAGGCGTTTTAGAATTTGAAGCACGTTTATTAAATCCTGGTTTTATTCAGCGTATGGAGAATAAAAGACCTAAAATACGTTGTAAAATGGGTATGAGTCTAGATGGTCGTACAGCGATGGCCAATGGCGAAAGTCAATGGATTACCTCTGCTGAAGCACGCGAGGATGTGCAAAGGTTGCGAGCTGAAAGTTCAGCCATATTAACAGGAATTGGAACTGTTTTAGCGGATGATCCTTCGATGACTGTACGCTCTGAACAATATAAAAATATACACCATCAACCGGAACGAGTGGTTTTAGATAGTTCTTTAAAAATGCCTGAAACTGCAAAAATGCTCTCTTTACAGGGACAGACACATATTTTGACGGATAAGAAATGTCAGTTATCTGCAGTGGATAAAATAACGTCTCTGCAGGAAAGTGGTGCTGACATTCATTACTTGAGTAGTCATGAGCTTAATGGACAGACTCAGTTGGACTTGTCAGAAGTATTAGCCATTATGGCACAGCAACAATATAATGATATATTATTGGAAGCAGGTGCTACTTTAACGGGTTCTATGCTACAGGCTGGCTATGTGGATGAATTGATCATTTATATGGCACCCAGTTTAATGGGTAGTGATGCTCTGGGTTTGTTTAATCTGCCAGGAATGACACAGATGAGTGATAAAATTCATTTGGATATTCAGGATATCCGAGCTGTGGGTAAAGATTTTCGTATTACAGCTTTATTTGATAAAGTCTAGGCTCATGGAAGTTAGAGAGAAAAATAAATTTATGTTTACCGGTATTATTCAGGCAATGGGACAAGTTGCTTCCATTGAAGCAAAAGGAATTGATAGCCGTTTTTATATAAAAATAGCTGATTTAACTCTGAATGATGTTTCATTGGGGGATAGTATTGCCACTAACTAAAATTTGCTTAACAGCAATTTCTTTACCCGGTGATGGTTTTTGGGCAGATGTTTCCGCTGAGACATTGTCAAAAACCAGCTTCAGACATATAAATGTAGGGAGCAAAGTAAATCTGGAAAAAGCTTTATTACCGACGACTCATCTAGGTGGGCATATTGTCAGTGGTCATGTGGATGGTCTGGGTGAAATTATTGAGCGCAGCAATGCTGGTCGTTCAATCCATTTTAAAATTCAGGCACCTAAAGAACTTGCAAAACATATTGCGGCCAAAGGGTCTATTTGCGTGAATGGTATTAGTTTAACCGTTAATGAAGTGAATGGTGCAGTGTTCGAATTAAATATCGTACCGCACACTTTGGAAGAAACCACCTTATTTAATGCTCAAATTAGTGACGAAGTTAATTTAGAAGTAGATATGATAGCTCGCTATTTGGAACGATTATTATTAGGCGATATAGCAGCTGAAATATCAGCTCAACAAGGAGTGACAATGTCACTGCTGGCTGAGAACGGCTTCCTTAATAATGCATGATGCAAATTGCTGGAATTATTCAGCACATAAAATTTTTAGATAAAGAGAACAATAAACAAAGATTATGGCTAAATTTAATTCGATTAAAGAGATTGTAGAAGATATCCGTCAGGGAAAAATGGTTATCATTGTTGATGATGAAGATCGTGAGAATGAGGGTGACTTGCTAATGGCGGCAAGTAAAGTGACGCCTGAAAAAGTTAACTTTATGGCCACTCATGGGCGTGGTTTGATTTGTTTGACGCTGACAGAACAACGCTGTAAGCAATTAAATTTGCCTCTTATGGTAGATAGTAATAATGCAGAATACGGTACTAATTTTACAGTTTCTATTGAGGCTGCAGAAGGCGTGACAACAGGAATATCTGCCTGGGATAGAGCTGTTACTGTAAAAACTGCAGTTGCAGAAAGTACGCAACCTGCTGATATTGTCCAGCCAGGACATATTTTTCCTTTAATGGCTCAACCTGGTGGTGTGTTAACTCGAGCAGGTCATACCGAAGCAGGCTGTGATCTTTCCAGAATTGCAGGTTTGGATCCTTCCGCTATGATTGTTGAAATTCTCAATGAAGATGGCACAATGGCAAGAAGACCTGATTTAGAGGACTTTGCCGATAAATTGGATTTAAAAATAGGGACTATTGCTGATTTAATTGAATATCGTTTAAAAAATGAGCATTCAGTTGAAAAAGTCAGTGAATGTGTTTTACCAACATCATCTGGTGATTTTCGTTTGGAAGCTTATCAGGATGCAATCTCAGGTCAGGTGCATATGGCCATGATCAAAGGTAAAATTAATCCTGAAGAGCCGGTTTTAGTTCGTGTGCATATGGAAAATTCATTTTGTGATATGCTCGATGCAAAGATGGATGATTGTGGCTGGCCTTTAAATGATGTGATGCAGAGGATTGAGAAAGAAGGTTCTGGTGTTATAGTTATTTTACGTAGTCATGAAAGTAGTAGTGAATTAATTAGTCGAATGGATCACTATAAAAGAATACAGCATGGTGATGTTTCTGCTCATCCTGGTCAAACTAAAGATCTTCGTACCTATGGTTTAGGCGCGCAGATATTAAAATCTGTGGGTGTTAAACGAATGAAAGTTATGTCTGCACCTAAGAAAATTCACGGATTATCAGGCTTTGGATTAGAAGTAACTGAATATTATACTGGTAATTAAAGCTCAGTTAAATTGTTACACTGTGTTAAAACAAAAAACGGAATAAAGAATGAATATAAAGACATTTGAAGGTGAAATGGTTGTTGATGGTGCTAAGTTTGGCATAGTGATCAGCCGTTTTAATAGTTTTATCGTTGAGTCTTTACTTAGTGGTGCAGTTGATACTATTATAAGGCATGGGGGGCAGGAAGCAGATATTGAAATTATTCGTGTGCCTGGTGCTGTAGAGATTCCATTAGCAGCACAGCGTATGGCAATGGCGAAGAAATATGATGCGATTATTGCTTTAGGTGCAGTGATTCGTGGTGGAACACCTCATTTTGATTTTGTCGCTAATGAGAATTCTAAAGGATTGGCTCAGGTTTCTATGCAGTATGATATACCTGTTGCTTTTGGTGTGTTAACAGTTGACTCCATTGAACAAGCAATAGAACGCTCTGGCACTAAGATGGGTAATAAAGGCGCTGAAGCGGCTTTGTCAGCAATTGAAATGGTTAATTTATTTAAAAATTTTAGTTAGATATCAGGAAACAGAACATTGAAAAATCGTTCAAAATCTCGACAATTTGCGGTACAGGCACTTTATTCATGGCTCTTAAGTGGGCAGGATGTTGTGGATATCGAAGTTCACTTTATTAGTGATCATGATATGGAAGATGCAGATGTACCTTATTTTCAGGAGGTTTTACACTTTGTTAGCAATCATAAAATGGGTCTGGTTGATTATATGATCCCTTTTTTATGTCGTGATTTTAAGGAAGTTGATCCGGTTGAACAGGCCATTTTGTTGATGGGGACGTTTGAACTGGAGCAACGTAAGGATGTGCCTTATCGTGTTGTTATCAATGAGTCTGTTGAATGTGCAAAAATCTTTGGTGCTGAAGATGGGCATAAGTTCATTAATGGCATGATGGATAAAATAGCTAATAAGATAAGGGATGTAGAAGTTAAGGCTCCGCGTCAGAAAAAACCACGCAAAAAATAATATCTATTTTCAAGGACTTCTATGTCAGGTTCAGAATTCAAAATTATTCAAAGCTATTTTTCTGATCCAGAACAAGAGAATCGTTCAGATGTCATTTTAGGCATTGGTGATGATTGTGCTATCGTAGCACCCAGAGAAACATCCCAGCTTGCCTTTTCTATTGATACTCTTATCAGTGGTGTGCACTTCCCTCATAATACTCCTGCAGATGCTATCGCTTATAAAGCTTTGGCCGTAAACTTAAGTGATTTGGCTGCTATGGGAGCAGAACCTGCATGGTTTACCCTGAGTTTAACCTTACCTGAGGAATTATCTCAAAATAACTGGCTAAATGAGTTCTCACAATCTTTGTTTTCTCTAGCTAGACAATATCATATTAATCTTATTGGTGGTGATACAACACATGGGCCTCTATCCATTACTATTCAGGTTGCTGGATATGTTGAAGCAGATGTAGCAATTAAACGTAGTGGTGCAAAAGTTGGAGATGTTATTGTTGTGACTGGGGCATTAGGTGCAGCTGCTATGGGGCTGGATATTGCTTTGCAGCAATCTGCTGATAACTATATCTGCCTATCTGATACAGCAAAGCAATCTGCCTTAAATGCATTGAATTATCCTAAAGCTAGAGTAGTAGAAGGTTTAAACTTAAGAGGTATTGCTCATGCCGCTTTAGATTTATCTGATGGCCTGTATGCTGACTTAGGGCATATTCTTAAAGCCAGTAATGTGGCTGCTCAGTTACAATTAGAAATGCTACCTTTATCAGCTACTTTGTCATATCTTAATCAGGAAGCAGCATGGGAAAAAGCATTAACAGGAGGAGATGATTATGAACTCTGTTTTACTTTGTCAAAAGATGACTGGTCGCAAGTGAGTAAGAAGAATCCACAATACACCGCTATTGGTCATATTATTAGTCAGCAGCAGGATAAAAATAATTTACGTTTATTAAAAACTAATGGTGAAGAGTTGGTGCTTCACTCAAGAGGTTATGATCATTTTGGATAGTTCTTTCAAAAATTCAGCAGATAAAGATATTGTTCGTTCCCGTCATCAGGTTTGGTCAAATCCATGTCATTTTCTGGGCTTTGGTTTTGGTTCAGGCCTGTCTAAATATGCTCCCGGCACTTTCGGTACTCTGGCTGCTATTCCTTTTTATCTCTTATTAGTTCAACTTCCCTGGCTCTGGTATGGGCTCTTAACCTTACTTGCTTTGTTAATTGGTATTCATATTTGTCAGGTAACATCTGATGATTTAGGAGTTCATGACTTTTCAGGTATAGTATGGGATGAGTTTGTTGGCTTGTGGATTACAATGTTTTTAATTCCTTTTGAGTGGCAATGGCTGTTTTTAGGCTTTATTTTTTTTCGTTTCTTTGACATTATCAAACCCTGGCCAATTAATTATCTGGATAAGTATGCAAAAGGTGGTTTTGGCATTATGATAGATGATGTACTTGCGGGAATCTATGCATGGTTTTGTTTATTTATGGTCGTTAAATACTATGCTTAAATATTTTTCTTAAGGTCTTTGCTTAAGAATTTACATAGAGTTATGAGTTCTTATATTTGAGAGCCCTCAGCAAAAAAAATTTGGCATTCATTATTTTGAGCAATATAAATTTTTTTAAAATAATGGATGATAATTTTTTTTGATTACTTACAAAGCTCAGTCATATTAAGAAAATATAATATTTTTAAAAACAATATGTTATAGATGAAAATTTTTAATAATAAGAAATTATATACACTCTTAGAGAAAAAATGACCTGTTTGTATTAGTGCAACAAATCAGCTTTACCGTAGTTATTGGCTTCGGTAAATATATTACATCCAAGAGGTAGCTGAGCTTTGTGGGTAATCAGGTAAATTTTTGTTAATAGAGGTACTTGAAAAACTGCTATCAGCATCCCCTTCTTTAGAAGGGGATTGATGTGGTTGGTTTTAAATATTTTAACATATTGATAGTATTAGAGTTATAAAATCCCCTCAATCCCCCCTTTGAAAAAGGGGGAAGCTAAAAGCATAAAATCTGTTAGTTTTCCTAGTACCTCAATAGAAAAAAATAATGAAAACAATTATATTTATAACTTTACTGTCAATAAGCTTTATTCAAACTAATGTCTATGCCAGTCATAAAATTCAGGTAATGGCGCTTTTCACGGATAAAGCAATGATATCCATTGATGGCAAGCAAAAAATATTAAAAAAAGGCGATATTTTTCAAGGCGTAAAATTAATCAGCTCAGATAGTCATGGTGCTCTTTTAGAATTACATGGCAAAAAAAGAACATTTAAGCTGGTTTCATCAATTTCCACTAATTTCAAAAAACCTGATCCATCTCAGGAATTTATTGTATGGAAAGATTTAACACATATGTTTCGTATTGATGGAAAAATAAATAATACTGATGTTAAGTTTCTAATTGACACAGGTGCCTCAGCTATTGCATTAAATTCCAATACCGCCAGAAAAATTGGTCTGGATTATAAAAAAGGCCTGCCACTACAAGCTACTACTGCATCTGGTATTGCAAAAGGATATCAGGTGACTCTGAATCAGGTTAAACTGGGCAATATAAAACTTTATAAGGTTAAAGCAGCTGTTTTAGAAGGTTCCTTTCCAACGGAGGTTCTTTTGGGGCAAACATTTTTAAGTCGTATTCATATGACCAGAGATGGAGATAAAATGGTATTGAAAAAGAAATTCTGATTTTAATTATTTGACTCAGGGGTTATTTATAATAGTATTTTCCGTAATATAGTGGACCCCAAGATTTGGACAATAGGTAAAGATATAAAACCTAACCAAATGGGAAACCTAAAAATGAGTAAAAAGAGAAAATCATTCAGCAATGAATTTAAAGCAAAAGTGGCCATTGAAGCCATCAAAGTTCAGAAAAGTATTGCTGAAATTGCTTCAGAATTTGGAATTCATAGTACACATATCAATAATTGGAAAAAGTAGTTATTAGCGGGTGCAGCCGATAGTTTTTCCAAAAAGTTAGAAAACAAAGAAGCTGAACATGAAAAGGAAAAAGAGCATCTTTATAGCCAAATAGTCCAATTACAGGTGGAGGCAAACTGGCTGTCAAAAAAGTTGAAGATGTTCAACTGAATACGGATGAAAAGCGGTGTTGCATAGAAAAAGAGCACCCTCTGTTGAGCATCAAAAAACAATGTAATTTAATTAATCTGAATCGTTCCAGCTATTACTATCAGCCTAAAGAGCCTCAAAATAGTAAAGATTTAAAACTAATGAATTTAATTGATGAACTGTACACAAAACATCCATTTTATGGCAGTCGCCAAATTAGAAACGCTCTGCGGTTAAGAGGTTATAAAATTAATCGCAAAAAAGCACAACGTCTGATGAGAATTATGTGATTAGTCTCAGTTGCACCAAAACCGAATACCAGCAAGCCCTGTAAGGCAAACAATATCTATCCGTATTTGCTGGGTGGGATTGATATTCATCGAAACAGCCAGGTTTGGTGTACTGATTTGACGTATATTCGGATGCCACATGGTTTTGTCTATCTGAGTGCTGTTATGGACTGGAATAGTCGGTTTGTACTGTCCTGGGATATATCAACCACGATGGAAGAAAGCTTTTGTATCAGCAGTCTGGAAACCGCATTACGGCGCCATGGAAAACCAGAAATATTTAATACGTATCAAGGTGCTGAATACAACAGTAGAGCATTCACAGGAGTTCTAAAGGCCAATAATATAAAAATCAGTATGGATGGCAAAGGCAGAGCAATGGATAACATTATGATTGAACGCCTCTGGCGGAGTGTGAAATATGAGGAAATTTACCTCAAGGATTATCA
>JAUJGA010000010.1:0-3973 GCA_042095675.1 Gammaproteobacteria bacterium | reverse complement strand
AGGATTATAAAAATCAGGTTGGCTGAAATTGATACTCCTGAAAAAAAACAGCCATGGGGCAAGAAAGCAAAAAAAGCCATTTCCAAATTAATTTTCCAAAAGAATGTAACTATTAAGCCTGTTACCACGGATCGATATGGCAGGACGGTGGCACACATATTTTATGGTCAAAAAAATATCAATAAGGAAATGGTGAGAAAAGGGCATGCATGGGTGTATCGGAAATATATGGAAGATGAGTCGCTTCTTGAAGATGAAAAAATCGCCAGACAAAACAAATTAGGATTATGGGGGCTACCAGAATCTCAAAGATTGCCTCCTTGGCAATGGCGAAAATCCTATAAATAAAAATTAACAATTCACTTATTATACGAATTCAGCACATATAACATATCATTTACAGATGGCGGGTTTGACAGCTATGAGGTAACTACCCCTTTTAGTTCCGTTTAAGAAACTTGTTATGCAATTATGCCGACTAACTTTGCAGTCTCTAGGTCAAGAGTTACTTCAACTCCACTATCATCAGTAGTTATATTGCCTGCTAACTCTTTCAGTTGTATAACTTCAGCTTCTAACGCTTGCATTCTATTTTTTAATTCGATTCCATTATCAAGTTTTTTAGTCCTTTTAAAACATTTCTTCGGATCATGTCACAAGCGTCTGTAACATCGCCAACTCTTTTTGTTAAAAATTCTCTTTTCACAATATCAGGAATATGGATTGTTACCACCCCAGCTTCAACAAGTTTCTCCATCATTTGCATGCGGCCAGATAGAAGACCTTCTTTATGTAATATGTTTGTATCTAATATTATATTTATCATCGTAGATTCACAATATATTCCAGACTAATAAGAATTATGAGATTTTAATAATTGTTGAATATCATCACGTTTTCTCTGTCGTGCAAGACCAGCAAGGGTGGAACCCATATATTCTATTTTTGGATTTGCTCCAAGTTCAAGCAGTCTTTTTACTGTATTAATATTACCTTCGTTAATAGCACGAATTAATGGTGTTGTACCATTATTGTCATAGTCATTAATACCAACGCCACCTTTATATATTTCCTCAATTTTTTGTATTTCATTTATTTCTGATTGCACTTGTTTCTTTTTGTTTTCATACGCCAGAAGAACTTTTATTTGCGCAATGCGAAGTTTGGCATAATTGGTTTTTATTTGATTTTCATTGCTATCACTAGTGGCGACAGATTTTTCCCATAATTCTCTTTCTGGTGCGTTGTTTATAATTTCGTTCCATACATTTTGATAAAGATTATCTTCAAGCAAATCAATAATAGCATTATTTTTTTTCTGTCGTGCAAGACCAGCAAGGGTGGAACCCATATATTCTATTTTTGGATTTGCTCCGAGTTCTAGCAGTCTTTTTACTGTATTAATATTACCTTCGTTAATAGCACGAATTAATGGTGTTGTACCATTATTGTCATAGTCATTAATACCAACTTCATCTTTATGATTTTCTTTGATTGGTTGTAATTTATTATGATCTCCTTCATGTTTCTTTTTTATTTTCTCAAAGATTTCTCTTGGGTCAACAGAGGTATCTAATACATCTATTATTTCTTTAAATTCTTGTTCTGCAGCAGGGCATCCTAACTTTCTTACATCTTGTAGAATAGAATTAGTATTTTCATTTTCATAGGGGGTTAACCAATCTGAATATTTATCTCTTACAATCTTAATAAAGTCATCAACTATTCCCTTAGGGTTGTCTTCTAAAAGTTCCAAAAATTTTATCTTATATTCTTCTGGTAGCTCTTCAATTGAATCAAAAGCCATTTTGGCCTCTGGCCTATATTCTATTGCCATTAATGCATTTTTATAAACCCCCTTATCCATTGACATTACATCTGGCTTCTCTTGTTCTAATAGGTTTTGTTGAACAACAGGATTGTGGTTTTTACTATTATCTGAAATATCTGGTTGTTGACGGTGCTCAGTTGTTTTACCTAAAGGTAATGATTTATAAACTGTTTCTTTTTTGCATTTAGTTGGCCGGTTTGCAAAAGCACCCTCTATGATTGAAAGGATGACTCCTGGTATTAAAAATGCCAGACCGGGGGCGGCAAACAATGCAGCAAAACCCCAATGCCAGCCCCAAACATCCATTGCGCCAAAGAAAGCACCGATTGTAATTGGAAGCGTGAAGCGAAACATTAAAGCTGCAACGATAGCTACGCCATACCAGACAGCACCAAAATGAAAATCAATACCAACATATCCCGCAACTATTTGCAGAATGCTGTATCCCATAAAAAGGATGAACCCACCAATACCTAACAACGCTTGCATTATTTTATCTCTTTGATTGGTGCTTGTTGCACATAACGTTGACTTCATTGGGAAGCTGGTCTCCCAGGGAATCAATTTAGTATTCTAAAAGTTAAACGAAACTCATTATTTAAAAAATCGCATAGACCAGTTTTTCCAATGCAAGTCCTGGTTATATTTTCCTAAGCAAGGACTCTATGTCATGCAACATATAATCTTCTTCTTTCAATTTCCAATTTTCATAGTTCATTTTATGACCATTCGTATGCAGAGCCCAAATAACTTTTTCAACCTTATAAAGAGTATCAAGAATATCTTTGACATCATCTATCTTTGCATTAGAAAAAAGAACCGAGGGGTTAGAATTATCGTCTAAATCATTATGTGCGAAAACTTTATGTCTGATTGGTCGTAAATGCTGTTTGTAAATATCTTGAACTCTTGAAATATTCTTTTTTAGTTTTTTAAAATCCTTAGATTTAGGTTCATATGCTTGGTTTACTGATTCATCTAATTCATCTAAGTCTGGGTTGTCAGAAAATAATTCAATTTTTCTTTGTTTTAAGTTGGATTTGCTAAATTCTTTTATACTTTTATTACATTGCCTAAATAATAGATGAATTGAACATGATTTTTGATCAGTGTCGAATATTCTACCAATTGCAATAAAGAATGTTGTTTGTAATGAATAAAGGCAATATCTTTAACTCCTACGCCTGTTTTCATTAGTTAGCTCCTTTCTTCATAGCTTTAATACCAAGCTCAAGTAATTCACGCATAATTTCAGATTCACCAACATTTTCACCTGTAGCAACACGTCTTTTTTGAGCAACCTCACTCATGGCTTTTGCTCCTTCTTTTGCTTTTATCTCTTGGGGTTTTAAGGGGTTAACCCCTTAAGCATTGTGCAATTTTAAATACTTATTGTAGCGTAGCGGAAATAAATGTTTACAATTGCACACGTGCCTTACTCTTTATTTAGATTCGCATTTGTAGTGTATCATACGCTAATATTCGTAACAATATAGAACAAACAAACCTATTGACACCCGTATCAACTACATGATAAATCTAAACATGAAAATAAATAAAACATAAAGGTGTAATATGGCAAAAACAAGAACAAGATTACCAGACGATGAATCCATCATAAATAAAAAAGATAGTTTGCATCTTTTACCGATAAAGTTATCGCAGGTAAAACAGATATAATTATAACCAACTCAGTACAACAAAAATTGATATTAATCAAAGATGAATTACTTACTTTGAAAGATAAAGGTTTGTCATTTAAAACAATAACTTTAATGATAAAATAACACTTCAGTTTAAATATAAATGAGCAGACAGTAAGAATATATTGTCAAGATGTTTTAGGCTTTGAAAAAAGAAGAAAAGGAACAACAAAGAAAGATACACCTATCATAAAAAAAACAGAAACAAAGGATAGTTACAACATAAAAGAAACAGAAGAACAAAACCCCTCTGACGCTTTAAAAATAAAACTTTAAGATAATGGTATTATAAATGAAAGTATTAGTTTTCAATACAAAAGGCGGTAGTGCTAAGTCTCTGACCGCTAGAGAAATCATATCTGCACCAATAGCAAAAGATATGATTATCGTTGAAGTGGACGCACTCAATGAGACACAACTAGCATATAAAGACAGCTTC
>JAUJGA010000009.1:0-5448 GCA_042095675.1 Gammaproteobacteria bacterium | reverse complement strand
AATTTGTTCTGATGGCGCTCTATGGTCTTTTTATGGGCTTGTTTATGCCGATATCCTCTCAAGCCTGTATTACGTGCAATTTCTCTTGTAATTGAACTCTGTGAACGATCAAGTGATTCTGCAATTACTTTATGACTCTCTTCGTTTCTTAGTGATATTTCGATATAATGTCTTTCTTCAAGACTCAGGTGTTTATAGCTCATTTGTAGCCTCTGCTGTTGGTGTCATAACATGGCATGGTAACCCTGAGTCTTGTTTAATTTACAGGGTGTTTGCTCAGCTACTATTAGAGGTCATGCACTTATTATACGAATTCAGCTAATGTAAAAACGACTTTAAATAATTTAGTGAACATTTTTTGTTATTCAAGAGGAGATAAAATTGAAAAATTTATTTGTTTTAAGTGTTATTCTATTCAGTACAATATTTTCAATGACTATTAATGCTGAAGACTCAAGTTGGGATGTGGTAAAACAAAAGTCTGGCGAAACCTGGGATGCGACTAAAAAAGTATCCGGTGAGACATAGGATAAAACAAAAAAAGTATCTTCCGAAGCATGAGACTCAGCAACACAGGATACAGAACATCAACCAGCGCCAGTTCAAGAAGTTCCAAGGGACACAAGTAGTAAACCATTATAGTATTATTTTGATTTAGCTCTTAACTTTTACTACTTTGTTTGCAAAGTAGTAATCCTGTGTCCTTTTCTATCAAAAGTAGGGCCCACGAGGGCAATAAGGGGAAAGCTAGATCAAGAGCAATTTGCGATCCGTAGGGAGTGTCCTTGGGGTATGGATGCACACTAATTAATCACTAAGCCTGATTACCATCTAGGATTTCAATAAGTCTTGGAATAAATCGTGAAAGTTCTCCAGTCATTAAATTAAAATCAGCATCAAAGTGAGCAATAGGATCTTCTGCTCCATCATTATCAGCTTGCTCTAATAGCTCATCAGAGAATTTTAAACGTTTAATCGCAAGGTCATCTTCCAGAATACATTCAATAGCATCATTCCAGTTTAATGCCAGTTTAGTGACTTCTTTACCATTATCCAGATGCATTTGAATTTCATCACTACTGAGATCCTGACGTTTACAACGTAATATAGCGCCATCATCATTAGATTCTTTTAATTCACATTCATCTTTAATAACAAAATCATCCTTTAAGTTTTTACCTTTTAACCAATTGGTCATCAATTGAGAAGGCAATGCTTTTGTCTTAAGAGGTACAACAGGTAAGCTGCCAATACTTTCTCTTAATAATTCAATTAACTCTTCTGCCTTATTATTACTGGAAGCATCGACAATAATAAATTGTGCCTGCTGATCAATATAAGCATAAGTGCGTTTAGAACGTGTAAAAGCCTTGGGTAATAAAGTGAGAATAACTTCATCCTTAATACTTTGCTTGTATTTACCAACAGGTCGTCTGCCGGATTCTGCCTGAATAGTATCTAATTGCTCACTTAAAGCATCATTAATGACGCTGGAAGGAAGTAGACGCTCTTCATTGCGTAAGCAGACCATGGTTGTTTTAGCAATGGTATGAGTTAAAAGATTACTACTATTTTCAGATAGTGATGTTAAAGGACTAACCCAACCAGCTGATGATGCCTGGGTAGAACCACAGTGCTGAAAAGTTTTTTCATTGAGATGTGTTTTTAATTGCTCTTCAGTTATTGAAAAAGTTTGACTGAATTGATAAATCTTTAGGTTTTTAAACCACATAATACATATTTTCCGATTGTTATTTTATAAGAAAGCCCTCGGCCAATGAATTTTTCGCCATTGTCGCTTTGCAAACATTTTTTACTGCAAAGAGACAGTGGTGACAAATTCATTTTTAATAAGAGGTACTTGAGAAACGACATTATCTCATATTTTATGATGTGAGATAATGTTTAATGGGATTTTAAGGACCTTGGAAGTTAGAGATATAGAGAGTTGAATATTAGAGAGTATGAATAACGTTAGTTACTACTCCCCAGATGTGAAGCGTTTCTTCTGGTCCAATTTCAATGGGCTTAAAATCATCGTTTTCTGGCATGAGTCGTACTTGTCCATCTTTTTTATGAAGACGTTTGACTGTTAGCTCACCTTCTACTGCTGCAATGACAATTTTGCCATGCCGAGCTTCCATACTTCTATCTACAATAAGAATATCATCTGGATGAATTGCTGCGTTGATCATTGAAAAACCTGTGACTCGTACAAAAAAAGTAGAAATAGGATCAGGAATAAGGTGTTCTGCCAAATCAATTTGATCTTCAATATAATCATCTGTAGGTGCAGGGCAACCTGCAGCAACTTTGCCACCATAAAGAGGTATTTTAAAACCACCGGAATGAGCAAATTCTAAAATACGATCCACCATACTGACCGGTACACGAATAGCCTTGGTGGATTCAGCAAATTTCCCAGTGCCTTTTGGACGACCTGCACCCTGTCGTTTACCGCCTCTTGCCATGATATTCTCCCTAAATTCTCGTATGATCTACTTATATTTTTCAAAATTTTGATGTTTGTACAGATATCTAAAATCAAGATACTTGTAGAATAATGTACTTTTATCTACATGTCCATTTATTTTTTATCTTTTTTAAAGGATAATACACACCTTTTGGAATTAACCTTATCAGCTGGGAATACTAACTTGATATCAACTGCAAACCTTACTATTCAATTTGGACCAAAGCCCTTATTTGAAAATGTCTCTGTAAAATTTAGTGATGAGAACCGCTATGGTCTTATTGGTGCCAATGGCTGTGGAAAATCCACCTTTATGAAAATTCTGGGTGGAGATTTGGCTGCAACCAATGGGACTGTGACCATTTCAACAGGTGCACGAGTCGGTAAACTACGTCAGGATCAATTTGCTTATGAAGAATATAGCGTCATTGATACCGTCATTATGGGGCATGAAGAGCTATGGAAGGTCAAAGAAGAGCGTGACAAGATTTATGCAAATCCTGAAATGTCAGAAGAAGATGGTATGAGAGTGGCAGATCTAGAAGTACAATATGGTGAAATGGATGGTTATACTGCCGAGTCCAGAGCGGGTGAGTTATTAATTGGAGTGGATATTCCTGTGGAGCAGCACTTTGGTTTGATGTCTGCTATTGCTCCGGGTTTTAAATTACGTGTTCTATTATCACAGGTATTATTTTCAGACCCTGATATTATGTTATTGGATGAGCCTACCAATAATTTAGATATTAATACCATTCGCTGGTTGGAAGACATTCTTAATGAACGTAATTGTACAATGATAATTATTTCTCATGATCGCCACTTTCTTAATAGTGTGTGTACACATATGGCTGATCTGGATTATGGTTCAATTAATATTTATCTGGGTAACTATGACGAATACATGTTGGCAGCGATTCAGGCTCGAGAGCAGCAGTTGCAGTCTAATGAGAAAAAGAAGGTAGAAATTGCAGATTTACAAAAATTTGTAGAGCGTTTTTCAGCCAATGCGTCCAAAGCTAAACAAGCGACTTCCCGTCGTAAACGTCTGGATAAAATTCAATTGGATGATATAAAAGTATCTTCCAGAAAGAACCCCTTTATTCGTTTTGAGCAAGATAAAAAGCTTTATCGTAATGCCTTTGAGATTGAAAATTTAAGTAATGGTTATGATGAATTATTATTTAAAAATCTAAATATGCTGGTGGAAGTAGGTGAGAGAATTGCAATTATTGGTGCAAATGGTATTGGTAAAACCACCCTTTTAAGAACTTTATTACATGATCTAGAAGCTAAATCAGGCCGGATTAAATTTTCTGAAAATGCTGATAATGGTTATTATCCACAGGAACATATTGATGAATTTGCGGTGGATATGACAGTATTTGATTGGATGGATCAATGGGGCAAGGAAAAGGATGATGATCAGGTTATTCGTGGGATTTTAGGACGTTTACTATTCTCAAGAGATGATTCACTAAAATCTGTTAAAGTCCTCTCTGGTGGTGAAATGGGACGTATGATTTATGGCAAGTTAATGCTCGAAAAACCTAATGTTCTATTTATGGATGAGCCAACTAACCATATGGATATGGAATCTATTGAATCTTTGAATATGGCATTGGATATGTATGAGGGGACTTTAATTTTTGTCAGCCATGATCGTGAATTTGTTGGTTCATTGGCCACGCGTATCATTGAAATTAAAGAAAATGCAATCATCGACTTTAAAGGTAGTTATGATGAATATCTGGCCAGTCAGGGAATTGAGCAATAATTTATTAACGACTAGGGGCTATTGATATTTTCATCTATTGCCTGAAATTTTACAATATAAGGCAATAGATGAAGATCAACAGTCGTCTAAAGTGAAGGAACTCTATGACTATAATGGCCCCTTAAATTAAAACCAATTATAGAAAATTTCTTATTCCAAATGTTACAATTTACTAAAAATAACAGGTGGATAAAATGAGTAAAAAACGAACAAGATATAGTGCGGAATTTAAATCAAAATTGGTTCTCTATAATACCCTAAGAAATTAGGACAACAAAATCAGAAAACTTATTCCTAACGAGTTAAACTAAAAGTAATAAACAGGAGTAAGAAATGAGTAGAAAAAGAGCCACTTACAATTCAGCATTTAAAACGAAGCTAGTCTTAGAAGTGCTGCAAAATAAAAAGACACTGAATGAAATAGCCAGTGAAAATAATGTGACTCCAGCAAACTTTAAAAATTGGAAAAAGACCTTTTTAGCCAATGCTGAAATAGCAATGGAGCCCTCAAAAACAGTCAAAGAGTACAAAGAAGAATTGGTTCAATTGAATAAAGAAAATGAAATGCTGACTAAAATTGTTGGCAAAATGACGGTTGAAAAGGAATGGCTTGAAAAAAAGCTAAAAAGCTAAAAAGCTTGGGCTTATCTGATAAGAAAGAAATGATTGAGCCTGAGCTAAAAACAGTATCCGTATCTAAGCAGTGTAAATTATTAGGATTGAATCGTTCAAGTCTTTATTATGAACCTCAGTTTAATCCTAAAAAAGCATTACTTAAGGCCAAAATTCATCAAGTATTCGAAGACATCCCTATTTATGGGGCAGCCAAAGTTTATCAACAATTACTTGAAGATGGCTACCAAGTCAGTTTGAATACCGTATCGAGTTACCGTCGAAAGTTGGGTTTGAAGGCTGTTTTAGGCGTAAAGCCCATTAATACAACCGTTCCAATAAAAGAGCATAAAAAGTATTCATATAAATTAAAAGTACTTCAAATTGACCGAGCAAACCAGGTTTGGAGTACCGATCTCACATATGTAAAAATGGGTACGTGCATGGTTTATTTATCAGCTATTATTGACTGGCACTCTAAAGCCATATTGGCTCATAGAATATCCAATACAATGGATGGCCAATTAGTGATGAGTGTACTCAATGAAGCCTTAAAACGATATGGGCGACCTGAAATTTTTAATAC
>JAUJGA010000008.1:0-1556 GCA_042095675.1 Gammaproteobacteria bacterium | reverse complement strand
TTCTGACGTGGTCAACCTTTTCCGGACACCCCAGTTAAGCTGCTTTCTTTAATTCAAATTTTTGCATTTCATAATTATTCGGACTCATATAGTTCAAATATGAATGAATTCGTTTACTGTTATAAAACATCGATATGTACTGCAAGATATCCTGCTGTGCTTCGTGTCTTGTTTGATAATTCTGCCAATGAACACGTTCCTGTTTTAATGTACCAAAAAAGCTTTCTACCAGAGCATTGTCCCAACAATCACCTTTACGACTCATGCTTCCTCTAACACCATGAGCTTTCAGTAATTGCTTAAAAGCTTTACTGGCATACTGTGAACAACGATCTGAATGATGAATTAAACCTTCTTCTGGCTGGCGTTGCCAAATAGCCATTGTCAGTGCATCACAAACCAACTGTGCTTTCATTCGAGAACCCATACTCCAGCCAACCACTTTACTTGAATAAAGATCGATCACTACAGCTAAATATAACCAGCCTTCCTGAGTACAAATATAAGTTATGTCTCCAACATAAACCTGATTGGGTTGTGGCACATCAAAATCACGTTTAACCAGATTATCAAATAATGGTAATTTATGATTACTATTATTTGTTACTTTGTATTTCCTGCGACGACGGACTTTTACATCCGCCTCTTTCATCAACTTTCTTGTCTTATCAGGACTTAGTGGAAACCCCAGAGCATTGAGTACTTCTTTAATTCTACGGCTTCCATACGTATAACTAGAGCTTCTACCAATATTCTTTACCCAGTACAACATATCCAGACGTAAGTCATCATTTTTGCTTTTTTTCTGGAATGCATAATAACCACTGCGTTTCACACCCAAAACCTGACACTGCAGGCTAATTGGCCAGGTAGTCGTATTTTGGGTAACAAACGAATACTTCACTTCGTTTCTGCTGCAAAGAATACCTTCGCCTTTTTTAGGATGTCTTTCTCCATTTCAAGACGTTTTACTTGTTGTTTGAGTTTTTTTATTTCTGTTTGTTCTGTGTTAATTTACCATTACCCCGAAAAGCATGACCATTATCAGATTGTTGATGCTCTATTACCCAACGTCCTAGCATGGTATTAGTTATAAGCAGCCTAAGGGAGTCCCTCATAAATTTGATAATCAAAAGCAAGCTAAATTTATTAAAGAGTATAATAATTTAAAGTCGCAATTAACTGATGAAACGATATTATTTATGGATGCTATACACCCAACACAAGCAACAAAAGTGAGTTGTGGTTGGATAAGAAAAGGGCAGGATAAAGCCATTGAAACCACAGGTAGTCGTACACGTTTAAATATTATTGGTGCAGTGGACTTGAACAATATAGTAGATGCCAAAGTAAAACGCTATGACAAAGTAAATAGTGAAACTATTCAACAATTTTTAAGTGAGTTACGTCTGCATGATACTAGCGATAAACGAATTCATCTAATTTTAGATGGTGCTGCGTACCATAGAGCAAATGCAGTAAAAGATAAGGCAAAAGAACTCAATATTGAGCTACATTAGTTACCACCTTACAGTCCAAATTTAAATCCGATAGAG
>JAUJGA010000007.1:0-1100 GCA_042095675.1 Gammaproteobacteria bacterium | reverse complement strand
GGGGCTTGCCCCCGTGCTGAATAGTGTAGACAGGGCTTGTCCCTGTCTATATTATTCAGTACATGGAACTTCAAAGAAATATGCATCATGTCTTTAGGCTAATGTATCATTTTGTCTGGATACCAAAATATAGGCATAAAGTTTTTATGGAGCCTTATCGTACAACGATGAAGGAGATTATTCAGAAAATTGGATATGATTACGATATTGATATCGTTGAGCTTGAAATGCCAGAAGATCATATTTATATGGTTATCAGGAGTATAACCAGGCAATCACCTAGTGGTGTAATGCAAATAATAAAAAGTATTACCGTTCGTGAATTTTTCAGGATTTATCCTGAAATTAAGAAAAAATACTTCTGGGCGGTAAGTTGTGGACGTAAAGTTACTTTGTTGAAACGATTGTGAATGCAAATGAAGAAACAATTAGAAAGTACGTTCAAGAACAGCTAGTTGAGTTAGATCAAAAAGAAAGACGTTCAGACCAGCTGGACTTGTTTTAAAACTCGGTCGCTTGCGGTCGAGATATTTATCTCACCACCATCCTGATTGACTGCTTTATTGGCTTTTTCAAGCCATATTTTCATTTTACCAGCCCATTTTTGCTTGTCTTTCTCATGAGCAAAGGTTAATTCATGCAAATGATGTGCATTGCATAAAGAATGCAAACAATTTTCATAGCGATAATAAGCTTTCCAATGGTCATGACATAAAACCCCTTTCTGCAGTCACAGCCACATATCGCTTCCCCGAGATACAAGCGGAACAGTGTCTACCCTGATCTGGGACTACACTGGTCGCATAACCCATAAGACCCGTTTCTGCAGTCACAGCCAAATATCGGTTCCCCGAGATTGGTGATCGACTATTGAATACCTACCTTAGCCAATAAGTCATTTACCAGCCACATTAACACCTGTTTCATCAACATGCATTAAGCTGGCTTAGGCTAAAGCCTCTTTGACTAAACCATCAAATTGTCCTAATTTCTCATAGGCTTCTTTATTGAAGTTATAAATAGAGCCTTGACTAACTAGGTATATGCAGTTGCTGTTTAAAATATTCTTCTATCCGTTTATAAGGTAACAATTGATATTG
>JAUJGA010000006.1:0-7416 GCA_042095675.1 Gammaproteobacteria bacterium | reverse complement strand
ATGATAGTGTGGGAGTTCCCATGCGAAAGTAGGTCACTGCCAGGTTTTTATGAGATCATTTTTGCTCTAGCAGCATCTCTGGTCGAGAGAAAGCTCAATCTTAGGATTGGGCTTTTTTTTGCCTATTATTTTTATTTTTTTTACATTAAAATAATGGTCTTCTTTAAATTCATTTTTGTAAAAAGGGTAGTATGAAATTTCTGATTCGCTTATTTGCTAATATTAGTTTTTTCAAGCAAGGTCCGGAAGATACTCCTTCTTCAATTCATTTACTTTCTATTCTTTTGTTGGCCAATTTCTTCATTGAATTACTACTTGGGCTAACTATATATTCTATTGGTGTTTCTTCTTTTCTGGCTTTTTTATCTATTGCTTCTTTGGCAACTTGTACTTGGGTTTTATTAACTTTTTTAAAATTAAATACTCGTCTTATACAAACATTAACTGCTTTTATCGGGGTTAATTTATTTACTAATGTTTTCTTTTTCTTTCCTGTTACCGTGTTGTGGCAAATGAATATATTGGTTAATAATAATTTTGGTATGGTTAATTTATTTTTATTAGGATGGATTCTTTCTATTTATGCTCATATATTAAAACGAGCAGCTAATATTGCATTTATACTGGGCTTTGCTCTGGCTTTGACATACTTTATTTCATTTAGTCAACTTTCTTCTTTTATTTTAGGAAATGAATAATGCATATTCATATTTTAGGTATTTGTGGTACTTTTATGGGAGGAATTGCTCTTTTAGCCAATGCTAATGGTCATAAGGTGACTGGTCAGGATGCTAATGTTTACCCACCAATGAGTACTCAGCTAGAAGAGCAGGGCATAGATTTGATTTCAGGTTTTGATTTTCAGCCTATTAAAGATTTTTCACCTGATGTAGTAGTGATTGGTAATGCACTTTCCAGAGGTAATCCTGCGGTAGAATATGTTTTAGAAAATAATATTGCTTATACATCAGGAGCACAATGGTTATCTGAAAATATACTTGCTAATCGATGGGTGTTGGCAGTTGCTGGAACACACGGCAAAACTACTACTGCTAGTATGTTAGCATGGATACTTCAATATGCTGGCCTAGAGCCAGGTTTTTTAATTGGTGGAGTGCCTGAAAATTTTGGGCTTTCAGCACGAAATGGCAATGAACCATTTTTTGTTGTGGAAGCAGATGAGTATGATACTGCTTTTTTTGATAAACGTTCTAAATTTGTACACTATCACCCAAGAACCGTTGTGCTAAATAATCTTGAATTTGATCATGCTGATATCTTTGATGACTTAGCAGCTATAAAAAAACAATTCCACCATCTTATACGAACTATTCCAGGTAAAGGTTTAATTATTCATCCATCCGATGATGTAGAGATAGATGACGTACTTACCATGGGATGTTGGAGTGAAAAGGAAGCATACTCAAAAACTGATACAATAGGTTGGTCTGTAAAATTGTTAGCTGCTCCTAATAGTATGGCACTTGATGGTTCCAGATTTGAAGTTTATTGGAATGGTGATTTACAAGGTATAGTCCAATGGGAACTTATCGGTCAACATAATGTTGATAATGCTATTGTCGCTATCGCTGCTGCACGCCATGCAGGTGTTCCGGCAAAACATGCCATTGATGCCTTAGCCGAATTTAAAAATGTAAAACGCCGTTTAGAAGTTAAAGGTGTTGTTAATGGTGTGACTGTGTATGATGATTTTGCTCATCATCCTACGGCCATAAAGACTACCCTTGATGGACTAAGAAAAAAAGTAGGAGTTGATCAACGCATATTGGCGATACTTGAACCTCGTTCTAATACCATGAAAATGCAGGTTCATAATAGTATTTTACCCGCTGCTCTGGCCAAGGCTGATAAAATATTTCTGTATCTGCCTGGTGATTATGCAACTAAATTTGATGATACTATAGAGATGCTTGGAGAAAAATGTCAGGCTTTTGAAGATATGAAACTTATGAGACAGGCAATACTTTCTGATATTCATTTCACTGATCATCTTCTAATAATGAGTAATGGTGGTTTTGAAGGTATTCACCAAAAACTTTTAGATGAACTTAAGTAATATTGTTTACAACTTAATAAAGAATAGAGATGAAAAATAAAGTAATCACATTAGCTGTTACAGGTGCTTCAGGTGCACCTTATTTTATACAACTTCTAAAAAGTTTATTAGAATCTGAAGTTAAAGTTTATTTGTTATTATCTTCTGCTGCAAAAATAGTAATTGAAACAGAAATTAATTTATCTCTTCCTAAAAAACATAATGATATTAAACCTTTTCTGCTATCAATTTTTAAAGAAAATAATTCAATTTCCATTAATGAGGATTTATTAGAAATATTTGATAAAGAACAATGGATTGCACCCGTTGCCAGTGGTTCTAATCCTGCTGATGCAATGGTGGTGTGCCCCTGTTCAATGGGTACTTTGTCTGCTATTGCTCATGGCGCGAGTAATAATTTAATAGAGCGTGCAGCTGATGTTATGCTCAAGGAACGTAGAGAGCTAATCCTACTAACAAGAGAAATGCCTTATTCGGCCATACATTTAGAAAATATGTTAAAGCTTAGCCAACTTGGTGTGACAATTATGCCAGCTTCCCCCGGCTTTTATCATCAGCCAAAAAATATTGAAGATATTGTTAATTTCGTTGTAGCAAGAATTATGGATCATTTAAAAATACCACATTCTTTACTAAAGCCCTGGGGTAATTAAAGCCTACTTTTTAACCCCCACTCCTTTGTGTAATAACCATAGACTGATAGCACCCAAGGCCATAATAAATCCAAGAATAATAATAATAGCTGTTATCATACTTGCATCCGAAACACCCAGCATACCCATCCTAAAAGCGTTGACCATATACAATACGGGATTGAACAAAGAAATCGACTGCCAAAATTTCGGTAACATCTCGATAGAATAAAATACGCCACCTAAATAGGTGAGAGGTGTTAAAACAAAAGTGGGTACAATACTGATATCATCAAAGCTTTTGGCAAAAATAGCATTAATTAAACCTGCTAAAGAAAATAGTGTGGCTGTCAATATAGCAATTAAAATTATAATAAAATAGCTATGTATATGTAATTCTGTAAAAAATAATGAAACTATCGTGACAATAACTCCCACGACTAAACCTCTGACAACACCACCTGATACATATCCGGCAATGATGGTAAAATTACTAATAGGGGATACTAGAAGCTCTTCAATATGATGATGAAATTTTGTACTGTAAAAAGATGAGACGACATTAGAGTACGAATTGCTGATTATTGACATAATGATTAGCCCAGGTACGATGTAATCCATATAGCTATAATTATCAATATCCTTAAGCTGTGAGCCAATCAGCTGACCAAATATCACGAAGTATAAGCTCATTGATATGGCGGGTGGTACAATGGTTTGCAACCAGATCCGTGAAAACCGCAGAACTTCCTTTATGACAATAGTTTTATAGGCGATGAAATTATACGGTCTGTTTTTGTATAGTGATGACATGAACTAGAGCTCTTGATTATTTTTATTAGAGTGAACCATATTTAAAAATAATTGTTCCAGACGATTACTTTTATTTTTCATACTTAAGACCTCAATGTTCATCTGATTTAATAATTCAAACAATTGATTAATTGATTCCCCTTTTTTGACCTGAACTTCAAGTGTTTGACTATCAATAAGCTGAGCAGGATAACCTTCTAATACAGAAAATGTTTCAATGGCTGTTTTTAAGTTAAAGACCAGACATTCACTATCTAACTCAGCTAGTAAGTCCCCCATGGCACAGTTTTTAATAATCTGTCCCTGATCAATAATGGCAATATTTTTACACAGTTGCTCAGCTTCTTCCAGATAGTGAGTGGTTAAAATAATGGTTGTACCTTGTTGGTTTAACTTTTGTAAAAAAGACCACATAGTACGTCTGATTTCAATATCTACGCCAGCAGTAGGTTCATCAAGGATCAATATTTTAGGATGATGCATTAAAGCACGGGCAATCATTAAGCGACGTTTCATACCACCGGAAAGGTCTCGAGCCATTTCACGACGCTTATCCCAAAGCTCTAATTGTTTTAAATATATTTCAGAACGTTTAAAGGCTTCTTTTCGTTCAATACCATAATAGCCTGCCTGGTTGACTAATATTTCTTCAACTGGCTCAAAAACATTAAAATTAAATTCTTGTGGGACAACGCCAAGAGATTGCTTTGCTTCTCTTGGGACTTTGAATAAATCATGTCCCTGTATTGAGATATCACCGGAGCTTTTATTGATCAGAGAGCAGACAATACCAATAATTGTCGATTTACCTGCACCATTGGGGCCTAATAAAGCAAAAAAATCTCCTTGTTGAATTTCGAGATTAATACCCTTCAAAGCCTCAAAGCCATTGCCATAAAATTTTTTTAAATTTTTAATTGCTAGTGCTTTCATATTTGCTATATCATGACTCATAAATGTATTTGATTTAGCCTTGAAGAAAAGGATTATGCTGTTTTTCTTCACCTAGAAAACCACTAGGACCATGGCCAGGAATAAATTGATAATCATCAGGCAGAGTAAATAGTTTATTTTTTATGGAGGCTATTAATTGTGCATGATTGCCACCGGGTAGATCTGTACGGCCAATGGATTGTTTAAAGAGAACATCACCAACCCAAACTGTTTTTGACGCATGATGAATAATGACAATATGTCCTGGTGTGTGTCCTGGTGTATGAAAAATTTCAAACTGCTCATTGCACAGTTTTAAAGTATCAGTCTCACTTAACCATTGATCAGAGACAAAGTTCTTTACCTTAGGAAAATTAAATATTTCACATTGTTCTGCTAATGCATTTAATAAAAATAAGTCATCCTGTTGAGGGCCAATAATTTCAATATGACAGCTTGATGAAATTTCTTCACTACCACTAATATGATCAAAGTGTCCATGGGTTAACCATATTTGTTTTAAGTCTAAGTTATTATCCTTTATTGCAGACCATAATATTGGGACATCGCCACCGGGATCAATTAATACTGCCTGATGAGTTTGATCACACCATATTAAACTACAGTTTTGTTCGTAATCAGTGACAGGAATAATCTTAAATTTTAGCATTGTATTTTATTATACTCAGTGTGGTGTTATTACTAGGATGGTTGATTTTCTTCTTTAGAGACTTTTCGTAATACCCAGTCCATACCTTTTGCAGATAATATTCTTTTTAAAGTACCAAATAAGTAGCTTGGAAAGGTCACATAATAATGTGCCTGAGGGCTTTTACTTTCCAGGGCATGTTCTAACTTCTTAAACACTGCTTCAGGTGGCAGTGTAAAAGGTACTGCAGGACCTTTCTTCGTTAAGCGTGCTTCCATGCCTTCATAATTAGCCTTAAAAAAACTGTTTTCTTTATTTATATTCTGTAAATATTTTTCATGTGCATTTTTGCGAAATGCACTTGTAATAGGCCCTGGCTCAATAATAGATATATTGATGCCACTGCCATGAAGTTCAAGCCTTAGTGTATCGGTCAGTCCTTCTAATGCATATTTAGATGCATTATAAGCACCTCTGAAGGGGAGTGAAATAATACCTAGTACAGATCCATTATAAATAATGCGGCCATGGCCTTGATGACGCATAACTGGGATAATTCGATTGGTTAATTCATGTGTACCAAATACATTGACTGCAAATTGCTCTTCCAGTACAGAACGTTGTAAATCTTCAACGGCTCCTGGTTGTCCATAGGCACCATTATTAAATAGAGCATATAAATGACCATTAGTACGATTTAATACATCATCAACAGCCGTATTGATAGAATCACTTTGTGACAGATCTAATTGTAAGCTGTTCAGTCCTTGAGCTTTCAGGACTGCAATATTCTGCTTCTTTCTTACCGTGGCGAAAACCTGATAGCCCTTATTTTTAAGTGCATGAGCACAACAAAGACCAATACCTGTGGAACATCCTGTAATTAAAATTGATTTTTGATTGGACATAAAATTTGTCTGCTGGCTCTAAATTAAATATGTGCTAGAATAAAGTTTCCTGAATTCAAGTAATAAGTGCATGACCGGTTAACTCTTCCTGGCTAATTCAGGTTAGCTCTTCAAAAACCTCATAAGGAGTTTTGTATCCCAGACACTTTCGTGGCCGACTATTGAGCTTGTGAACAGCATCATAAACTTCTTTTTTAGTAACTATAATACCCCAAGAAATTAGGACAACAAAATCAGAAAACTTATTCCTAACGAGTTAAAATAAAAATAATAAACAGGAGTAAAAAATGAGTAGAAAAAGAGCCACTTACAATTCAGCATTTAAAACGAAGCTAGTCTTAGAAGTGCTGCAAAATAAAAAGACACTGAATGAAATAGCCAGTGAAAATAATGTGACTCCAGCAAACCTTTAAAATTGGAAAAAGACCTTTTTAGCCAATGCTGAAATAGCAATGGAGTCCTCAAAAGCAGTCAAAGTGATATGAATAAGCATTTTGGAATCTTTCCCGGTTGTGGTAGTGATATTCAATTTGTTAAATCTATTTCATTAGATGATTTCTCTGTAGAAGGAATTTGCTGTTAACATGATTAAAAATTATAAAGGTTTTTACTATTATGATGGATAAAATATTCGTCCTCTTTACTATTGGGTTCAATTAATAGTGTTTGCTCTGAATCTATAAATTGGACCCTATCGTCAAGACAAGTCAGTTAAAAAATAAGATATAAAATAAGATATAAAATAAGATATAAAATATCCATCGTTAATAGGCTCGCTTTTATGCAGCCAATTTTAGTTCTGAAACAACTTCTGTCATCATGCCATATGCTTGAGCAGGTGTTTTTTCATCATGTGCCTTGTGTGGCCTTTCATAATTATAAAACTCAAAATATTCCTTTAGAGAGCTTTTTAGCTCGTCAATACTTTGATAATCTTTAAGGTAAACTTTTTCGTATTTCACACTTCTCCAAAGGCGTTCAATCATAATATTGTCCATTGCTCTGCCTTTTTCATCCATACTGATTTTTATATCATTTATTTTAAGAAGGCATGTAAATGCTCGACTGGTGTATTGAGCACCTTGATCCGTATTAAATATTTCTGGTTTTCCATGTCGCCGTAATGCGGTTTCCAGACTGTTGATACAAAAGCTTTCTTCCATCGTGGTTGATATCTCCCAGGACAGTACAAACCGACTATTCCAGTCCATAACAGCACTCAGATAGACAAAACCATGTGGCATCCGAATATACGTCAAATCAATACACCAAACCTGGTTGTTTCGATGAATATCAATCCCACCCAGCAAATACGGATAGATATTGTTTGCCTTACAGGGCTTGATGGTATTCGGTTTTTGTGCAACTGAGACTAATCCCATAATCCTCATCAGACGTTGTACT
>JAUJGA010000005.1:0-439 GCA_042095675.1 Gammaproteobacteria bacterium | reverse complement strand
ATCATGTCTTTAGGCTAATGTATCATTTTGTCTGGATACCAAAATATAGGCATAAAGTTTTTATGGAGCCTTATTGTACAACGATGAAGGCGATTATTCAGAAAATTGGATATGATTACGATATTGATATCGTTGAGCTTGAAATGCCAGAAGTTCATATTCATATGGTTATCAGGAGTATAACCAGGCAATCACCTAGTGGTGTAATGCAAATAATAAAAAGTATTACCGCTCGTGAATTTTTCAGGATTTATCCTGAAATTAAGAAAAAATACTTTTGGGGTGGGTAAGTTGTGGACACAAAGTTACTTTGTTGAAACGATTGGAAATGCAAATGAAGAAACAATTAGAAAGTACGTTCAAGAACAGCTAGTTGAGTAAGATCAAAAAGAAAGACATTCAGACCAGCTGGACTTGTTTTAAAACTCGGTCGCTTGCG
>JAUJGA010000004.1:0-13344 GCA_042095675.1 Gammaproteobacteria bacterium | reverse complement strand
CCGCGTTAGACGCGCTCTACTTTGAAAAACTGAAGCATTAGTGTTAGCCTCGTTGTATAGGTCGAGCAAAGCACCTTTTAGCTCGTAATAATCACCACTTTTGATCCCCGCTGAAGCAAGAACATCATCGATGACAACATTGAGATTTTGGTCATATCGAGTGTCAATCAAATCTCCAAAACCTCTAGGGGCTTGCATGCTCTGAAATTGCGCATTAGATGTTATTAATTGATTCTGTAATGTTTTAATTTGCGTGACTAGATGTGTGATTTGAACAATTTGTTGCTTAATGCTGGCAGCATCAATAACAGGAATTCCATTCGAATGTGAAAAGGAACTAAAAGAAAAAGTGAAGCAAAAGATAAAAAAAGGTTTAAGAAGTTTCATACTATTTAATTCCTTTGGGCATGAAAAGAAGACAACCAATTGCTAGGATTAGTACCTAACTTAGCAATTAGTTTATCCACTAAATGTACATTATAAGTAGTACCAGAAATAACAGCCAGTTCATTATCAAAACCAGCCAGATCTAAATCAGCAACAACGCTGCTATGTCCTTTTTTAATGAGAAAACTACGAGAACCAGGACTGATATCTCGACTTATTAATTCAAACTCTCTTTCTGTTAGGTGCAGCCCTTCAATATAATCGTTTCGTATCGCTTTTGGATTGGGCATTAATATAATCGTTGCACATTGCTCGATAAGCGTATGTGCAATAGGTGAAGAGAGAACATCTTTAGCAGACTGTGTACCGTAGACCATTAATCCGTTTTGCTTACGAATAACCTTTTGCTTGTTATTAGCAAAATCCTCAAAGTATTCATCAGCCAATAACCGCCAAAACTCATCAAGAAAAATCATGACACGTCGACCATCGAGGATTTCTTCAATACGATGGAAAAGATACATTATGAGGGGTGTTCTAATCTCTTTGTTGTCGAGAAAAGCAGTAACATCAAATCCAAACATTAAAGCACTATTAAGATCTAAAACATCTTTATCATTATTGAAAACCCACGATAAAGAACCATTTTTACACCATTTTGAAAGTCGATTAAACGTACCATTTTCACTTGTTGGATCTAAAAATTCTAAGCAACGGCTAATAATACGCAAAGGCTTATCAAGACCCATGACTCCACGAACTGCAAGGTCAAGCTCCTTTTCATCTGTGGTATTAAATTCACCGCCAGCACATTTTTTAACAAAAATAGTTAAAAAAGATATGTTGGCTTCGGTATAAGGAAGTTGAAAAGGGTTGAAACCCGTGGGCTTACCAATCTCAAGCGGGAGATAGACTCCACCGCTCACACGAATAAAAATATCTAGTCCACGATCTTTATCAAAAATAATTTGTGTAGCGTTAAATTTCTTAGCTTGTGATATCAAAAAACCTTGCAATACAGTTTTTCCCGAACCAGATGGGCCAATAATAAGTGTATTAGCTAAAGCTTTTTGTTCGCTTTTTTTATCACCAAGACCATCATTAATTTCAATTTCCTTAAGTTTTAAGGATTTTTGAACATCAAGAGGCTCATGGAAATTGAAGTAATAAGGAGCGCCAGAAGTTGTTTTAAACATAGTAACCGCAGAACCCCATTGATTACCTACTCTATCGCCGGTTGGGAAGTTATGAAAACTACTAAAGCCTGCAAAATTAATGGATGATATAGGTGATGGTCTTGGGCGATAACGATGATTACCTGGAAGTTGCGCCCAAAAAGCGGCTGCTAATGCCCAATCTTCACGCATAACAACCATTGATGTATCTGCAAAAGCAGTTTGTGCCGCAGATAGATTTTTCTTTAGGTCATCATGATCAAGCCCAAAAACTGTTAATGATAAATGGTGCTCACCAAAAACAAATTTATTAGAGGTTAGATCATCAAGAGCAACACTAATTTGGTCTACTTGCGAGCGCGCTAGATCTTCGGTAGATTCCATTCGTCTTTGTTGTCGTTGTAAAATATCAACAGCAACAGGCTTGCTTAGAAAGTTGAAACTTTGGGTTAATATGAGAGGAAAAGGCGCTGAGAGTAATGTGTTAAGTAGCCCTGCTTCAGTGCCTTCTGGATATTCCAAGATACCAAGCACAGAGGCAACCCTACTTTCTGTTAAACCTCTAATCTCTAGTGATTCAGCACCGAAAAAAACACGATTACGAACCAAGCAATCAGCAATATTTTTTTTCGGCAATGCTCTAGGTGTAAAATCACCATTAGCTAAAAAATCGAAGAATTCTAGGAGTTCAGAATGTAAAATATCATTTTTTAGATAAGTCGTTAATTTACGCGCTCCGTAATTTGATAAGGCGTTTAAAACAAAATCAACTGTTTCATTGAGTTTTTCAATGGCAAGCCTATTCTGCTGATTAATAATTTTTAAGTTCTTTTCATAACGGCTAAAAAGCCCCGCCGATTTGGTCACTGTTGGTCTGTAAATAATGGTTATATAAAGCTCATTAACCATCATTTTTTTCTTCTTGAGATTTAAACGATACTTTTTATTAAGCGTCGCATCAAAATCATTAGAAAAATCACCGCCTGGATATGTACCATATTCACGCCTTACAGTATGCGTCCAAATAGATAATTGAGTGGATGCGATGTTACGCAACATTGCATTAAGCTGATCTTTCCAGATTAAAACATCTTCTTCTGCTGCTGATTCGTGTGACACGCCTTGAAGTTTAAGTGTTTGAATAATATCGTTAGAAGCAAGCTTAATGGTATTTTCATCAATCTGAACACGATAAGGAACAAAATCAGAGGTATCATTTTCTAATGACCATTTACGTTCGAGTATATCTTCCTTGGTTTGTTCCACTTTTTTACCTAAATTTGACTCGTCGGTTAATACCTGGGGAGGCCGTAGATACGCCAAAAAAATGACGACCTGTTGATTTGCCTTTTGTAATAAGCGCTAAAAAAGCGAGGCGAATTCCTCTAGGATCTTTCAAACACAAGAAATACATGAAGGTGTGGATTGGTGGATAAAGAAGCAAGCTGAAGGGGTTTCCAGTGCCAATAAGAATGATAGACGCAAGTATTACACCTACAATGATAGCGTCCATAGTAACGCCCCACTTCATTGCTGGGCGTGTTGCACCGACAAAGAGGGTATCCATATAATTAAGATGTTACTGCTGCGATCATTAAATCAACAAGTGTGGCGGAACCAAAAATGAGCACAAGGCCGAAAATAACCTTAGCTACAAATTCGGCAGATAACCGCCCTGCAAAGGACATATAACCAAGCATAACGATAGTTAAAATTGCTACAGAACGAGCTATTCCATTGGTTAAGAGGTCAAGTACCCAATCTATAGCGCCGGAAATCGGCGTACCACCAGCAGCGAAGGCAATATTAGGTATAACTAAGATCAATAACAGGGTGAAAAGCACTCTAAATTGTGACATTAAAATAATCTCATTTTTCTATTTAAACGTAAGCTTAATTGTTTTTGGCAATACATTATTTCTTTTTAAATAATTTAACAACCTATCAAGGCTTGACCATCTCCGCTCGTTGCCGCGTTGCGATCTTATAAAATAGACAGCATCCGTCCAGTCTAAAATAACATTCAATTTAAAATAACCATCATGGCCTTGAGTAATATAAACATCTTTAATCCGTTTATCGTTAGAATTATCAATTAATTCTTTTTCCGTTAGCGACTTTCTTTTCATAAAGACCTCACATTTTTGTTGCCTCATTATATCCATGTTGACCATCAAAGTAAATGTTTTGATAAAATTTATTCGTCATACGACACTTGTGGTATACTTTTGTGGAAACCAATACACGTGATAAGGGAATTAAAATGGTTACTAGAAAGGTTCTTTATTTTGTTTCCGGGTTGGTGATTTTTTCTTCATCTTCGGTTGTTTCCGCTAATGCCTGTCAAACTGTTCTATGTATGTTTGGTTTGTTAAATGGTGCTAGTACTTCGTCTGAATGCAAAAGCCCGATTGCAGATTACTTTGCGATCTATAAGATAAAACACGGTAAATTCAGTAAGAGCAGGACTTTTAAAAAAAGGGGTGCATTTCTTGCTAGTTGCCCAACAGGTACAAATCATGGAAAATTAATAAATAACAAATATGGTCGTGTCAGATATTTTTAATTGGTACATGTAGCGTAACATCTTGATTTGTAGCTCGTTATTTTCCATACAGGCGGACGTTGTAAGTCATTCGTTTCTACGCGACAGAAATGTTTATCTTCTAAATTCTCAAACTTCGTAGGTGCACAATAAGCATGACGACCAGTGAAAATAATTGACCCATTATAGTTTCCAGGGCCGTAAACTGTATAATCTGGATGTGCCCCAGATCCAGTTGGCGGTGTAATAGATATTTCTAATGTTGTCGCATCAATACCGGTGCCTGATATATCAGCAAATACTGAACTGTATAAAGATATCATCAATAATGCAATATTCAAATTTAACAATTTCATTTTTACAAGCCTTTTTAAAAAATTAAATACAGTAAGTGGTTGTCTGTATGAAAACAACAGAAGAGGGGGGAGTAGTAAAAGTTGATTCCGCATAGACCCTCGCTCTAACTTTCCAACCTCCTTGTACTAAAAATGCCCTAACTTCCCAACCTTCAATTGGTAATGGATCAAGTTCATTCTGTGCTAATGAGACAGCACTTCCAAAGATTTGTGGAGAACCATGCGGACAGGTTGGTTCAGGTACAAAACCATCCTGAGAAATTATTGATCGGTTGTGAACAATAAGATTTGTAAGATAGCCATCTAATGATTCAATAAAAATATCTTCACTAATAACTAGATTGTTCAGCTTACTCTTCCCATCTGGGTCAACAAGATACTCAGGGTCATCGCTGTCAACAAAGGTGCGAGCCTGAACATCACCATTAACGCCTAGGTTACTAACATTGGTTATGGCGTTATCATTCCAATCAAAATCTGCTGATGGCAAGACAGAACCGTCACGCCTAAGCCATTCTTCAAGACTAACTTCATTAGATACAACACTAATAAGGTTTCCGTCAGCATTGGACGAGATATTAAACCATGCTTGATTGGCTGGAGTTTGGGTAGATATGTCGCCACCGTTAACGGTTTGAATAATTAAATTTAGAATATCAGGACGAGGGCCAATTCCAGTAAGCTTTAGGTTAACTGGATCAAAATAATTAGTTGTAACCTTTATTATCCCGCCAGCGTTAACAATCGTAGAAGAGTACTCAAAACCTGTATCAGTTAAATCTCTAAAATCACAGCGTAAATACATTTCCGTAGCAGTACCTAAGCCACCAGGACAAGATGTATGTTTTAGCCAGTTTGTGTTGGCATGATATCCTGTGGCTATAGTATCGCCCTCAAGTGTTACCTTCCTCCTAATAGCGTCAATATGTTCTGCAAGAAAATGGGCATCACTAGCCGCTCGTCTTTTTTCAATAGAAATTTCAAGCATTGGATTAAAAACCTTGATCATGAAGTAGCTAACTAATGACAAGCCCATTAAAACCCCAGGAAGGCTGAAACCAGCCTGCATCAGCCGAGATTTATGATTATGTTGTTTAAACATGATTATAAGGTTTAACCAAAGTCAAACAATATAGTATTGGCACCAGCAGCACAGTTTGCCGCTACAGCAGCGGAGGTAATATTAAGTATGGGGCTTTTAACAACAACTGCATTAATAGTAATTTGTGCAAACTTATGGTGATAGCCAGACGCTAAACGGTTACAGCCGTCTTGAGGATAACCAGTGATAGTAAAACGTGCGATATTGTCTGTAAGACCATTTAGATCTTCAGAACTTACTACTAAATTACCACCGTAAGTATTTGTAATGGTGGTTCGCAAGGCGTTAATTGAGCCGAATTTATCCATGCAAGATGAATCAATCAATCCCTGAGTGCTTACAGTAGTAAAATCTGGGCCTGTTTTTTGACTGCGTACACAGTCAGCAGCAGCAGAAAGAAAAGCATCCTCAGCCCCAACTTTCGCCAATGATCTACCACCTTCCATATAGTTAGCAACAGCGACCCAAAGTACGCCAATAACTATAAAGATGCCGAGCAAAACTTCTATTAGTGAAAAACCATACTGTTTGCTACGATTTAAAATCGTTGTTTTCATTATATTATTCCTTTTTTTCCTTGAAATATTAAAAATCATACTATGCTTAAGAACTAGACGCCTTTTGCTAATGAGCCTAAACTGGCTGCCATTAACATAAGACCTATTTTGCTAATTACCAGTGCTACAGCAAATAGTAAAATCCAATTAAGTCGCTCAGAAAGGACTTCTATCCTTTTTTGAGCAACTTCTAAAATATAATCGCTTAACTCATTTAAAATGCCTTTAAAATTACTGGTTTTAGAGTAACTTTTTAATTTGGATGCTGTATATTTATCAAACATATTTGAATGAAAAGCTTGGGCTGTAATGGTGTCAGTACTAACAACCCCTTCCCCGCTCATTCTTTTACGCATTAAAGCAATATGAGAAGATGCCCAATTGTTGCTATTGTTTTCTATTAACTCCATTGCTTCATAAATCGTAACTTTTGATGCCATAAGTGATGATAGTGTTAATAAAAAACTGCCAGATGTAATAATCTGATAGTAACTAAAAGGAGGGATAACATTCAAGTAATCGCGGATAGCAGAGCTTCCTTTAAGACAATATTGATATAAAAAAACAATAAAGAGCGATGTGCATAATGTAATTAACAAAATGTTATCGGTAAAAAAAATAATAGTTTCATAGGTCGATATTGATTCTTGCGGCCATCCCTGAACAACGCTATCGTCTTTGATGATGCCAGGAAGTAAAAAGTGCTTCAGGCCAAAAGTTGCAAAAATTACCATAAAGCAATAAATGAAAGGTGTTCTTACACTTTTAGTCAGCGTGTCTTTAAGCTTTTTTTGTTTTTGTGTAAAAACCATTGTTCGCAAAAGTGCTGTTGAAAGCGCGTTTGCAGATTTCCCGCTATCGTACTTAGCGGCTAATATTTGAAGTCGTTCGTTTTCTGGGATCCAGCCCTTAAGTAATCCGTCAAAAGAAGATCCACTTCTAAGCAGGTGAAGCCAATGTTTAAACATCGGCTCATAACCCTCTTTTGTTTCTTTTTGCTCCCTGGCAAGAGTATGAAACGCTCCCTCGATGCCAAAATCTTGGATATAGCGTGATAAATCCCTATAAGTATGTATGCGCATCGTTGTATTCAACTGTAAGGAAATGCGTAAATAATAAAGCTCAATATTAAACATTATGCGCCTCTTCAAATAGAACACCGCAAGAATCAATAACGCTCTTTGGAGATACTTCGCCACGTTCTAATCGTAAAAGCGCATGGTCTAACTTAGATTTAGGGTTAGCGTGTTTTTTGCAAGGATCTAAAGTAATCCAGTGGTCAAATGCTTCATAAATATTCCCAAGATAGAATTGCCTTTTCATAGTTTGAGTTATTTCAACAACTTCAGCTATAACGGTTCTTCCAAAAAAACCCGATCCTTTGCAATAGTCGCAACCATTATCAGATGGGCCAAATATTTTGTTTGCATCTATTTTTGTTAATTCTAATTCAGCAGTTAAAAACGAACTTTTTGACTCTTGAGAATCAAGATATGGAACTTTACATTTTGAACATAAGAGCCTTATTAGTGATTGATTACAGATAATATTAAGGAAATTTTTCTCACCCATAGTTACATTATCAATACCAAGCCCTTCTAATCTAGCGATAGTGGTTGCAACGTCTGAAGTATGCAGAGTACCGTATAATGGATGTCCTGAAAGAACCCCATGAGTAACCGCTCTTGCAGTTTCAGAGTCTCTAATTTCACCAACCATCATTTCGTCTGGATCCATTCTGAGATAAATCTCAATGGATTGAGCGAATTGATTAGGGTTTTCAATATTTCTTTGACGTGCAAAATTGAGCACAAGTTCTTTCGGGTTTTCTATAGTTCTAATACAGTGTTTCCCTTTATTTAAAATTGAACTTAAATGAAGTAAAACACTTAATGTAATTGTCTTGCCGCTACCTGTAGTTCCTGTAACAAGTATTAATCCTTCAGGACGATGAACAGCTCTTTCCATAAGAGCAATTTGTATGGGTTCATAACCCAGGTCTTCAAGAGTAGGCAATGAAGATTCATGATCAATTATCAAGATACGCCATACTTCATCAAGCGTATCTTTATCTAAAGGACATCGTTGTTTTCTTAATCGTACAGTGACATCGTGTGGTTTAAATCCTAATGATGATTTTATATATGGAGATTCAAGAAAATATATACCTTCATAAGCTGAAAACTGAGGAGCTTGAACCTGGTAAGCCTCATGTTCACGATTAACAGAGAAAGAAAGATAGCTTGCTTCAAGAAAAGTACTCAATGCCAATGGATCGAGATCACGAATATGAATAAGCTGACCGTCTATTCTATGAAATAGACAAGCAGAATTAGAGTTAAGTTGAAAATGAAGATCTGAAGCATGGTTTTTAATTGCTTCATTAATGAATAAGTCTAATTGCTCTTGAATTTTGAATATAACTGAAGTTTTTTTTTGTGATGTTAAAATATCAGACTGATTTGTTAGTATATTGAACACATCAGTTGAAATTAATAATATTTCTTTGATTTGAATGCCATTACCTTTAAGAATTGAGACTAAGTTTTGAAAAAGGTGCTTATTAGCTTGCAGATCATGGCTTAATATAAAAACTTCCTGATTATCTTCATAATCAACCCCCATCAATATAATAATATTATTCGGTATACTAGCGCCATTTAGGATATCTGCGCTGTCTAATAGCATACCAGAATGAGGCGGTAACAACTCTATCTTAGTAATTGATGTGTTCATCGTCGATGCTTGCTAATTATTTTACCTATAGGCTCAATAATATGTGTTGTGAAAATTGCTTCCTTAGCCTCGTGTTTCTCTGCTGTTGTTAAATAAAAAGTCTTACTGGATTTACAATTAATTGTTTTAATAATGCAAGCTAGAATAATAGAGTCATTTTTAATGCTTGATAGCCTGTAGAAAGGAGGTACATTGTCGCCAAGAATATATTTTGATGACACGCCCTGATAAGTAATTTTTGCAATTGATAAATTAGAAGAAGTTAAAATGCCTGTAAGAAATGGCTGTGAAATAAAAATAGGCTTCTGAATGTTTTGTGGCTGATTATCAATTAAATCAACTTCCAAATAACCGTTTTCCATCGCCGCTTTGAGCGCATTTTTTGTAGCAATCTCTTTTAAGCTTGGGGGTGTCGCAGAAAACAAGTTAGAAGAAAAAAAGATGATCGAAATTGCGATTAATAATTTATTTTGAGACATAGATACCCTCAACTGTCCATTTTTCTTTTTTATTAGAAGTAAAATCTACAAGAAGTTTATCGACGAAGAAGGCTTGACTGTCGAGAAAGGAAACGGCCTCTTCCATATAAAAAAGCAACTCACCGTGTAATGTCCATTTATGAAGTGATAATCCAGGTAAGTGAGACTTCTTATCATTTTTTCGCTTATTAGTTACCGTGACGTTATCAACATGGTATGTTATTAATCCACTCATTAAACTTTTTTGTATTTCACTGAGCGCATCAACAAGAAATTCATGTTTTATAGGCAAAGTATCATAGAAAGTTTTAGGGCTTATTTTTAAAGATTTATTACGGGATAATTTTACAAAAATCCATGCTAAGTTCCCCTTAATGCCATAACCAGTGTCATAGCTAACAGTGAAGAAATCTTCAAAATATTCGTTTGTTGCAAAACCATTACTTTTATAAGTTATCTTGCATTTATCTTGGTTACTTATACAGGTGATGTTATTGATATCCCAGCCATTTATGCTGTAAGGAAGCTCCTGAATTAGTCCGTTAATTTTTGAAACCCAAGGCACTGGCTTAGATTTTGTTATTAAAGGTGTTATTTTGTTTTGATAGAATAGATTAATTGTGTTCTGCGCAAGTTCAGCAGCACTAATAATAGGTACTGTAATTTCCGGTTGTGGTTTTTTTAATAGATTTATACCTCCCGCGAGCAATAAAAAGAAAACGATAAAAGAATAAAATATATGTCGCTTATAAAAGTTTAAAATAAGTAAAAAAGGAAGAAACCGGATATTTCCAGATGTCTTTTTTGAATCTGAAAGAATTTTATCAACACTAATGTTTTTAACGGATGTATCTGAAGGAAAAATAGATGAAACACCGAATAAAGGTGTATCTATAGCGAATTCCAGCCAATCCTTTATAGTTGTTTCTGCTTCATCTTTGTTCGCAATCATATCTCTGTGAACAACAACAAGACCATCTATAACATGAATAATAGAATAAAGACCGTCATTTAACTCTAAACAAAAAATACCATTTCTATATTCATAACCAATAAGAGCCGCAAAAGAAATTCCTTTTTTTGTTGAAGAGATACCAATAGATACATCTTTCCCATAACAGCTTAAAATACCAGATGAAAACCCCGATTGCTTTACATACTTTAGTAGTTCTCTTTTACTTGTTTTATCGAGATCAAAATTTTTCCAATCTAGTGAAAAAATTATGTTTCGATTTTTAAAATTCAGTATATCTTCCATGAGACTTAACCGGCTTAAAGGATAGAAATATTAACAGTAATAACAATAATGCTGTGATCACGAGAGACATCTTGACGGCCACCAGCCCACCAAGCAGAACTATTACCAACACCTGAAGAGCTTGCGTTACTATTTTTAGAAACGTAACCAGTCAGAACCATTGTTTGATTATTCTTCATGATTGATTGGCTATACATACTGTCCCCTTCAATATTAGGTCGTTCTAAAAAAACATCAGGCCCAGCAGAGATAAGATCAAAATCCCCCGCACTTTTTCTATCCAGTGATAACGTTAATAGAACCTCATTAGTATTGATCAAATGAGGTCTTAACATTAAGTTAAAACCAGTTATAAGATCTGTTAATTCTGCTTCTGATTGGGATTGACCATCACCAATTACTGAACCAACAGATCTTAAATATGGTGTGTTTTTAAAGATCATTACAGGTGCAATTCTATTATTTAGCGTTACACGCTTATAATGATCAAGACGCTCAGCTTTACCATAGCCAGATAGCGCATCAAGAAAAAACTGACTGCCTTTATATTTACTAGATGCCTGTTGATTTTGACCTGTTAGTGTATATAGCCCTGTTGCGATACTTCTTGGAGTAGTTAAATTAATTGCAGTATTGGCTGTTTGATAGATAGCATCAAAATTTAAACCATAAATGTCAGAACTATTTGAAGATAAACGGTAAATATCAACGTTAAACACAACCTGTTTTAATTGTTCATTATTAATCCCATCAATTAATTGCTCAAGCATTTCGTGTACAAGCTCAGTGTCCGTTACATAGATTGTAAAAATATCGGGGTGTACACTATATCTGCCTGCAATAGATAAAACTGCATCAATGCTCTGCTCAATTTTGAACCAAAAATCACTATTAATTTCTAATGTGGTTGTTACATTACTCCCCTGCTTTGTGCCAGAATCAGAATCAGAAAGTGACTCATTAGACATTTGTGAAATGTGATTTTCTTTTTCTGTTGGTACATGAATTGTATAAGCCTTCGTTTTATATCTGTAGATATCAATGGTATTATTTTTGATAGAATATTTCCAAGAAAGACTAAGTTGAGATTCAATTTGGTTTAAAATATCTAAAAGCTTAGTTTTGACCCATTGCGGACGCATTGAGGTATTGAAGTTTAGCTTTTCGTTTAAAGTATTCTTATTAATTGTTCCTGCGGCATCGGCAGAAAAATTACTGGTGCTAGATTTAATGTTAATCCCATCAATTACTTCTGGTGCTAACCTGAATTTAATACCAGAAAGCAAAGATAGTTCTTGAGCAATCTGGGAGATATCAACGGCATTTGTTTGGTTGAGCGTATATTGCTTTTTTAGCTTTTCGTGTGTTTCACTCAGTTTTTTTATAACAGGCTTTGAGGCAACAAAAAGTTTAGACGTAATATATCGTTCATAGTTAATAGTAGAATATGGCTTTCCTTCACTTAATTCTTGATTAAATTTAGCTGCTATTTTCGTATCATTTGAATGATCACTTGTAACATTGTTAAATGATTGTTGTGCTGAACATCCAAAAAAGAATATTGATAAAGAAAGAGTAAGTAAATGCTTAATATTTATTTTAATCATTTACAGGTGCCTCCGTTGCCACTAATAAAACTTTATTTCTGAAAAATTTATAGGTGAATTTTACACCGCTATGATCTGTTCTATATGCTTCTAATAATGTAATTACAGCATTGTAATAATTTTCATTAATAGTTATATCAGCCGGTAGTCTCCATACCGGTTTATTTCCTTTTTTGGTTAATACGTTCCAAGAAAGTGTATAATTATTTGCTTTTGACCATTTAAAGATAATTTGTTCTAGTACATCTCCTTTTTTTGCTGAATAGATAGCTTTTTTCTTTGGGCTTGATTTGTTAATCTTCTTAGGATTCTTCTTTATTGTTGGTTTTTTTATAGGGGGAAATTGTAAAGTGGGATCTAAGTGAGCCAGTGTTTTATTAGTAGAGACTGTTACAGGTTTAATTTTAGTGTCGTTAATATTAACAGCAGAGGAAGACATAAGAGCTTGTGAATTAATAGCTATCAGCTCTGTTTGCTGTAAATCTTTATTCCAAGAAAGTGAATAACCATTTGCAGTACAACCTGAAATGAAAAGAATCAGTATTAAGAATAATGAATTAATATTCATTGTATATCCATGTTAATAAAATCATTAAAAACTAACAATCTTTAGAGGGCATCTTTAATGTATAATAATATTTGAAAAAAACATCTAAAATTAAGAATTTCAACACCAACCATTAATTCTGACTTTGGATTATACAAGGAAACATAGAAAAATGTATAGTACTTTTGCAAAAAAAATATTGCTGATACAAAAAGCTGAAGGTGATACAAGAACCAAAATGTCTAAAAAGACAGGAATTAGTTACAACACGCTTTACGATTATGAAAAAAGACCTATTGGAAAACCATCGTTATATAATATAAAGAAAATAATAGAAGCATATCCAAAGTATACATTTTATATATTAGATATCGAAATTAATAAACTTCCTAAACAAATATCATTAGATGATTGAATTAGAGATAATCCAGAAGATAGACAAAACGATGAATTTCACTTGAGTAATTATCAATATAATCTGCCGCCTATCAAGCAGGGCTAATAATATTGCATGCTTGAGCAGCAGATTCAGTGCTCTATTCAAGTAAGCCTAATTCATATAAAAAATTAAAAAAGATTGATTTTTATGTGAATT
>JAUJGA010000003.1:0-25189 GCA_042095675.1 Gammaproteobacteria bacterium | reverse complement strand
CTTCAGGTGTTTTTACATCTTTAGCAAGTTCTTCTGCTAACGCTTTTAGTTTTTCTTGATCCATTATTCTGCTCATTAGTTATTACCTTTTGGTATATTAACAAAAATGAACAGTTACACACTTATTTTTACACCCTCTTCTCACTTTCACTTTTGCTTTTCCTTTTGCTTTTATGCTCTTACTTAACACTTAGCACTTAGCACTTACCACTTAATACTTCTTTATATCGCCCTTGCTCTCTCCATCAACTCATCTAAATCAGTTTCGCTATCATCCCATGGATTACCTGGGTGGATACATTTTGATGGACAAATTTCAGCGGCTTCCACCATTTGTTTATAAGTACCGGCACTTAGATCAGCAATATAGGCCTGTTTGCTCTCGTTATAAACAAACATTATAGGATTTATATCAGTACAATCATTACAGGTGGTACATAATGGAGCATCAATCCATGGTTCCTCTGATAGGTCTTCAGCTTCTTCCTCTGCTTCAGCAATGACTTCTTCCACCTCAGTCGTTACATCGACATCTGCTAATGGTGTTGCAGTTGCAGCCGTTCTAACAGCCCCGGCAGTTAAATCCATACCCAATAACATATCAGTTAGACGACTCATGACCTCAGCTGCTGATTCAGTTTTAACACGTTCAATTTCAGCATCAAATTCTGCTTTGGCCTGAGCAACTTGTTTGGCCACTTCTATTTCAGCATCTGCTTTGAATAACACTTCAGCATTTTCAATATAACGATTACGAATTCCTGCCATTTCCTGCAGGCTATGCCAGAAATTTAAACGATCCCGACAGGCATGAATTAAGGCAATGGATACAACTAATTTATACAATTCATTATTACTATCCACCGCCCAGATGTAGGGAATAAGATTCTCAATATCATCAAGACTGAGGGCTAAATAATCTGCAATAGGTACTAATTCTTCACAATCAGAGTTATTATTCACAATTCCAAAATGGTGATTTAAACGTGGTATTAATAAAGCATAATCAGCAAAGGTAAAGCTCAACTCCATGCTTTGAGCTTCACCCTTTCTATCTAAATAGGAAAAACTTTGTATTGGCCAGTCTTTGTCATTTTGAGGATTACCCTCAAAATCAACCCGTTCTGCTGATGAATCTCCGGCACTGGGATCAATGGAAAAAAATGGATGAGCACGGCCTTCCAAAGCAGCACCAGCCACTAGCCAGGCATTAAGACCAGCATCCTCACCTACTTCACGCAAGCCTACATTAATAAGGTGTAAGCTGGTTCGTGTCGCATTCAGTGCAGTATTAAAGTGATTCAATAAATGTGAATGACGTGCTGCTGATGACTGTGTCACTACAGCCTGTCTATGACTGATTCCTAAGTATCCAAGCTCTGTTCGATAACTTTCAAATGGATCTTCATCTTCTCGAGCACCAGGATTATTATGTGCCTGAACCCGGACAAAAATATTGACAGGTTGGCCTGAACTCAATAGATGTGAAAATGACACCATACTTTGATCTACCAGGCGGTTTGCCGCTTCCAGAACAATGACAGATGGTACAAGAATTAATTCTCTTTTTGAGAAAGTTTCCCAACTGAAATTATTAAACCAGGGATCATGGATATTCTCATCATAGGCATTGGCAATTTCAAGTTTGGCTATTCGAGAGGCCGAAAATACTTCTGCCAACTCACCGGCTTCCCTATCAAATATTTCTGTTGCCTTGCTACAAGGGTCATCGTGATGCTCTGTGGTAAAACAAGCACGTTTCATAGAAAAAGTATCATCCAATACATTAGATGCATGTACAATATGAATTAAAATATCTTTTTCTGTAAAATGTATTAGCACAGATAAAGCATTTTCAATACGTTTGCGTCTCTCTGCTGACATGGATACAGAACCATGAGAAACCTGTTTTACTACTTTGGATAAGGATTCAGTATTAAAAAATTGATTAGAGGATATATTAGACTTTAATGCCTCTGCTGAACTGGCTTGGTCTGACTTGCTATCATCGACATCTAATAAAACCTGCAGCTCATTAATATATTCTTCTACTTCCTCTTTGAACAGACTCATTTGAGGAATAGACTGATTACTGATTAGATGCATCAATAAATGTAATGCAGGAAAGCGTCCATAGGATAAAATCAATCCATTTTCAGGCACTATCGCAATTAATTTTTCAATATCATCCTGAAGTCTTTGCTGACTAGCCTCATCAAGACGTAAATGCTGTAATAACTTTTTACCCGCTTCACTTAATAAAGGTTTAAAAGCGGTTGGCCCTTCAATACTACGACTGGAATTTCTAATATCACGCTCAATCCAGGCGAGATTATCCTTTAAAATAAGTGCAATCTCAGCAGTAGGTGCAAATTCTAATACACATTCCTGTAAGAATTGAGCAATCGGTTTTGCCAGTGCATCACTACTTTCATCAATGCTATGATTATTGCTTAAATACAGTGGATAATCATAACGAAGCTGTGATGTGTCACGATATTCTGCCAGTAATGCGGGCAGGAAAGCATCTGTGATTTTTGGCAATTGCTCTGCTGCTTTGGGATTTCCTAAGTGGAAATGTCGAAAAGTATGCATAATTTGCTGTGTATCACAGTCATCCTCTTCATTCATTGAAATAAAGGGTCGATTATTCATAGATTGTTTACTTGTATTTGATGTCATGTTTTTTTATTACTAGTTAACTTTCATTTGTACTTGCTGTTTTTTTCTTCCCCCTTTTTCAACCAAAAGTAGGCGCTCTTAGGCGAAGGGGGACTGAGGGGGTTTAAATGATTTGACTTTAATATATAAACTTAAAATCAAAAGATCCAACCCCCTCAATCCCCCTTCTAAAGAAGGGGGAAGCTAAAAGCAAAAAACATCCATTTCAGATGTACATGCCTTAAATTGAAAACTTATCAAAAGCAGCATTTATGGCTGCGATTTTTTCATCATTTGTGGTATTTAAGCCCTGACTTGAATGATCTTCATAAACGATAGCATCAGGATCTTTGAAAAGTATGCCCAGAGGGATATTTTCGATATCTTTCGCATATTTCATCGCAGCTAACCAGTCACTGGGATCATGTTCCACTACATTATTAAATAAACGTTTTACATTGTCATCAATGGTAATGCCATCTTCATGTTCAAGTAAGGTAAATTTATCAGGGTTTTCCTGTAAAGGCTTGGTAAATTCTTCAGAAAATACCGGACAACGCTGTAAAACACGTACAAAACTAGTGCCACGATGCTCATGAGCAGCCTTAATTGTTTCAAACAATAGAGGTGGATTCCAATCAACGACCTGTGCCACAAAAGACACATTGGTGATACCCAAAGTAATCGTTAAAGGGTTTAAAGGCGGTAATATAGCACCATTGGGATGAGTATTTGTCTTAGTACCCTGATTAGTCGTTGGTGAAGTTTGTTTTTTGGTTAAACCATAAATACCATTATCAAAAACCAGGATAACCATATTCATATTAAGGTGTACCGAATGTAACCAGGGTCCTGCACCAATAGAGAAACAATCACCATCACCGGTGGCAACCCACACATCCAACTCCGGACGACGTGATTTTATACCGTTGGCAACGGGTAATGCACGACCATGTAAACCATGAAAACCGTAGGTACCCATATAATGAGGCATACGACTTGAACAGCCAATACCGGATACGACAACACTTTTTTCAGGCTCTATCTGTGCATCACGCAATACACGATGTACCGTATTGAGAATAGCGAAATCACCACAGCCTGAACACCAGCGTACATCATTAGTACCGGCATAATCATCTAATGTAAAATAACGTTCAAAAACCTCTAAAGACCAATCCGCTTTAATACCAAACATACTAACTCCTTATTGATCTTGTGTTGGTTGATGAGAAGAATCGATATTATCCAGACGTTTTTTGAGTTCATCTGTGACCATTCCCGGTTGTAATGGATGACCATAAACCACTGACCAGCAATCAATATCAATAACAAACTGTGCCCGTAAAACCATGGCTAATTGAGCATAGCGTCGATTATCTTTATTAATCTGAGGTGCATCAGGCTCATCACTATAATTAATTTCTACCGTCATCACTTTCTTGAAGCCGTTGAATATTTCTCTTAAACCTGGCTCCATTGGTGATAAGAATCGTAAGTGAATACTGGATACTTTATAACCATCAGCACGAAGGTTATCAACAGCTTCTTCAATCGCACCAATGGTGGAACCCCAGGCAACGACTAATAAATCTCCCTGTTCTTCTTCTGAATAAGTATCACCATGAACAACTGGCGGCTTCAAGGTACTTTGTAAGGCTGCCAGCTTGCGACTGCGATGTTGTGAAGTAATTTGATTAGTTTCAGAGTTATAAGAAACTTTAGAACGTTCTGTATGAGATAAACCAGTCATAACATACATACCATCAGCCTGACCTGGAATTGGTCTGGGAGATAAACCAGTATTATCATCCCAGTCATAAGCTGGAATATTTTTATCCCAGGATGATTGATCAAACGGTGCTGGAAACCACTCTTCCTGTATTTTAGGACGCTGCCAGGGCTGAACACCTGTGGCAAGATTAGCATCTGTCAACATAATCACCGGAGTTCTAAATTCTTCTGCTAGCTTTCTAGCCATAATGACAAAATCAAAACATTCAGGAATAGTTGCCGCTGCGATAATGATCTTTGGTGCATCACCCGGTTCACCATAGAGAGATGATAATAAGTCAGCCTGTTCTACTTTAGTCGGTAAGCCAGTGGAAGGGCCACCACGCTGTACATCAATTATCACCAAGGGTATCTCACCCATAACAGCCAAACCGATTAATTCAGTTTTAAGTGCCATACCAGGACCTGAGGTGATGGTACAAGCTGTTTGACCCGCATAAGAAGCACCTATAGCAAAACCTATTGCCGCAATTTCATCTTCTGCCTGGTGTATAAAACCGCCCACACCATCATAGACATCAGCCACAAAGTGAGAGGCTGATGTTGCAGGAGTAATGGGATACATGGAAATTAATTCCATACCTGCAGCCATTACACCTAAACCAACTGCGGTATTACCAGTGGTCACCACAATATTTGCTAAATCATCTTCAGCACCTTCATAAGGTGGTACATCAAAAAAGTATTCAAGATTATCTTTGGCAAATTGATAACCTGCTTTGAATAAATCCTGATTGGGCTTAATAATTTTTTCACCCTTATGTTGAAAGGCATTATGAATTTCATTAAGACCCAACTTTGTATCTCGATTATAGATACGACAAAGCATACCTAACACAAACATGTTTTTTCCCTTACGGGCATTAGCGACAATTTTCAGACATTCTTGTTCTAATGGTAATTCATGAACTATTAAACCATTTTCACGAAATTCTTTGACTGCAAAGGCATATTCATCTCGAATTTTTTCCTGAGGATCATTGGCCCATTTATTTTCTAATAAAACAATAGTGCCATCTTTATAGGCACCATTTGCAATACGGGCATAGAGCACCTGCTCATTGAAACCAACCACCAGATCCGCTTCATTACCCATATTGGTCATAATTTTTGAACCAACACGAATTCGGTTACCTGAACCACCAGCAGGAGTTCGGGCAGGTGGCTGGATTTCAGCTGGAATAATTTCAACTGTCCAGACGCCATTGCCCATTTTCCCACCAATGGCACCAAAGGTTTGTCCACATTTCTGTGCACCCTCACCTGAGTCACTGACAATCTCAACGATATGTTCATTAATCGTTTGTGGTATATCCTGAGAATTAGTTACTTGATCACTCATTTTATCAATTTCCTGCTTCTTAAAATTTTTATAATTAGAGTCTATTTGTATATTGCTCTTGATCTTGCTTCACCCTTTTTCAAAGGGGGGCTTGAAGGGGGTTTAGGGTTTTGAGCATAATGTATAAACTCAAAATCAAAATATCCAACCCCATCAAGCCCCCTTCTAAAGAAGGGGGCAAAAAAAGCTTTTAGATAGACTAACTAATCAAAGAGCTTCTATACTCTTCATTAAAATGCTCTAACGAACTATCAACAATTTTCATTGCACAATCTATTAAATGACAACGTCCACTGCCCGGTAAAATCTTACTTAAATTAATTAATGAATCTAAATCAACAATGGTCGCATTGCCGGTGTCGATTTTATTCAATAATTGTGAAACATAATAGGTACCTGTCTTACATGGTGGACATTGACCGCATGATGAATGGGCATAAAATTTTACATATTCAGTCACCTGCTTAACAATACCAGTGCCTTCTGAAACCACTATCATTGCACCCGTTCCCAAACTTGAGCCACGTTCATAAACAGAGTCAAAGTCCAGTGATACATCTAAATCTTTAGGCGTTAAAATAGTACTGGACACACCACCGGTAAAAACAGCTTTTAACTTTTTAGATAAAAGCATACCACCGCCATGAGTAAAAATTAGCTCTGATAAGGTAGTCCCCATCGGTAATTCATAAACACCGGGATTAAGCACATCACCACTGAGACAAAACAGCTTATTACCTGATGAAGTTCCGCGTCCCAATTCATGAAACCACTCTGCGCCATTGCGTACTATATGTGAAACATTCGCAATTGTTTCAATATTATTAATCAATGTAGGACAGCCATGAACACCTGATATAGTCGGAAAAGGCGGTTTGCCTCTTGGAAAAGGAAATTTACCCTCTACCCATTCAATAGCTGCCGTTTCTTCACCACCAATATAATGCCCGGAACTTTCCAGTACCTGCATAAAAACTGGCACTTCAAATTTTTTTTCAAATAATGAATAAAGTTCATTTTCCTGCCATTGTTCTATGGCAATACGCATATTTTCAATAGACTGCGTTTGATCCGGATTAATATAAAAAATAATTTTATTAATATTATTAGCCAATGCCGTTATCAATGCACCTTCCACCACCTGATGAGGCGTATTGGTTAATAAAAAAGCATCTTTAAAGGTACCCGGCTCATCTTCATTACCATTACAGATCAAATATTTATCAGGATTGGCTTTTTGATCACAGACAAACTGCCATTTTTTATACGTAGGAAAGCCACTGCCGCCAAGCCCACGTAAGCCGGCATCCTTTATTATAGGAACTATACTTTGTGGATCAGAGATTGCTTTTTTTAAACCCTTACCACCATAGCCACTCAGCCAGCTCGATAAACTCACACCATATGATTTAGGATCCAGTAAAACTTTCTTCATAGATCGTATATCTCACAGTGATTCGTGACATCTGCATCATATTTTGCATATTCAGGGAAAAGAATCGGAGATTTAGTTTTCATCGGTATTTCTTTTTGCATGAGTTCGCGACGCCATTGACTAATATGATCAATGGAGATCTTCTTATATCCACTGCTATTCCTATTATTAGCTGCATGCTGACCTGCTCTGCGGCCAAAGCTGATAATTTCTGATAAGGCATTGCCCATCAAACGATTTCTACCATGAATACCACCACTGAGTTCACCAATACAATACAATCCTGAAACTGTTGACAAGCCATTATTATCAATAACCACACCGCCATTTTGATAATGTAAGGTGGGATAAATTAACATAGGTGTCTTAGTCAGATCCATATTACTTTTTAGCCCTAGTTGCACCAATTTTGGAAAACGTTGCTTCAAAATACCTGGATTTCTCTTTTCAAGTCCCGGAGTATCCAGCCATATCCCCTGCATTTTTTCTTTAGCATCATCAATACTCACAGTAATACCCCGACCTTCCGCACATTCACGTAAAATAGCTGCTGCCACAATATCTCTGGGCTTTAGCTCATCAACAAAACGTTCACCTAAAGCATTGATCATATAGGCACCCGCTGAACGAACGCCTTCAGTAATCAAAGTACCTGATAAATGTTGTGGAAAGGCTAATCCTGATGGGTGATACTGAAAAGAATCTAAATCACGTAGTTTAGCGCCTAAACGATAAGCTAAAACCAGTCCATCACCAGTCGCACCAAAATGATTAGAAGTTGGAAACTGGTTTAAATGAACACGACCAATACCACCGGTAGCAACAATGACCGTCTTGGCTTTTATCTGTACATACTGACAATCTTTAAGTGAAGAAAGAATCGCACCAGCACATGAACCTGATTCACTGCTTAATAATTCTACTGCAGGACTATAATGGCGTACATCAATATCACTATTTTCTACCGCCTCACGCAACACCCGCATCATTTCCAGACCGGTATAATCACGAAAATACACAACACGACTATGTGATGTACCACCTGCTTTACGAGTTAAGAGATCACCGAACTCATTGAGGTCAAACTGCATACCTTGCTGTATTAACCAACGGATATTATCAGGACTATCCATCACTAATTGTTTAATCAGTTCTTTATCACCTGAATAATGACCAGCCTTATAAGTGTCATCATAGTGTGATTGCGGCGTATCATATTTTTCTATGGATGCCTGAATACCACCTTCAGCCATTACTGTATTACTATCACCCAGCCTTAACTTGGTGGCTAAAATGACCTTTGCCCCTGCTTTTGAAGCAGTTAATGCTGCAGCACAGCCCGCACCACCACCGCCAATAACTAGCACATCTGTTTTTTCAATATTTGCACCGGCCAGATCTGAAGCATCAATACGAGCATCTGCTTGTAATACATTAGCAATTTGAATTTGGCAAACATCACCCTTATTCGGCCCGACTAGAAGCTTTGTCATCGTCCCTTGAATATTATCGGGATGAAACCCCTGTAGTAATTTACCTGCATCTATACTTAGATCCCGTTCAGGAAATTCATCTTTAGTCCGATAAGTATTCAGTGCCTGATCATAATCAATCACTTGTTGTTTATTGTTTTTAATTGAAGAACTCATGATTGCAGCTGTTCATCATCTTCAATTGATACATCCAATTCACCCATGCGAATGGTTTCCAGACGATTAATTAAATTAGAAGGTCGAGTATGAAAATAACCAGTTACGCGACGAGCAAATAGACCGACATGATTAGGATCAATGAATTCAGGGCAACCTGTCATACATAGATTACACATCACACATTCAACAAATAACTCACCGGACTCACGAAAACGTCCTTTTACCGCCAGATCGATACCTAATTCAACATCAATATCTTTAGGACAGGCCTGATTACAGCCATGGCAATGACGACACTTTTCTGCTTCGGGAAAAATTTCATGGAATTGTGTCTGTACATCCCAGAAAGTATTGATTTCCGATAAGTCATAACTATGGTGAGAGGGAGCAGAAAAGGAAAGAAAGAACACATCCATATTCTCTTTAACCAGAACCTGACAGCCTAAGGCCATTTTTAATTCTGAGGAATTAGAACGACGAACCATAACACGACAGGAGCCACAGACGCCATCCAGACAACCAACACCTTTAACTCGAGGATAACCATTATGCCAAAGAGCCTCAATAACTGACATAGATTGAGGCGCTTTAATGAAATGTCCATTAATGCTTAAGGCAACATCTTCTGCCGTCAAATTGTCTTTTTGAATATCGCTCATTTATCATTCATATTAATAAGGGAGAGGTAATATAGCAAAAAAACGTATTTAAGTCATTATTAAAAATATGTTTTAGTTGATCTTTGACATAAACAGACTCATATTATTCTAAAACTTTAAACTATTGAGCATCTTGCAAAACTCAAGAGGCTAAATGTTAAAAATACTCCTGTCACGGAGTGACCGATTTTTTTATGATACTTGTACAGTTTTAACCGTATTTTCTCATCATACTTACAAAATTATCCCTTAGACTCTCATAGGTAAGCCCTTTAAAACTAGAAACCTTATAAAACTAAAACTATTTTTTAAGTCTATGTGACAAATTTTAGTAATTGATCGGCAGTTAAAGCCAATATTCCAAACATTAGATGACACATGACTTTCTTTGGACCTCATACTCTGACCATTCGTCCATTAAATTCATCTTTGAGCCGACCATTAACTCTTTCTACGGTTGAGCGTTCATTGTATCGTACGGCCTTGGCTGTTTTATAACTAGCATAACGACAAGCTTTCAATTCATCTTTCAGTTGAAGTTTCAACTCTTTGTTACGTCGAGCATTTTTGTCAATTATTGGTATATATGTCCCAATTTTTTTACTATGCTCATGAATTTCTGGTACATCATAAGCTGTATCCATTAAGTCATACAGGCTGTTTACTCTATTGTGACTCATTTCTGCCAAGGATATGACGCTTGACTGTCATGCATTGATGCTGATGTTAATAAACAGCTAATAGGAATACCACCATATGCTGCATCAATATGTAATTTGTAACCTATCCAAGGAAAAAGTGAGCCTTGTATTTGTTCCAAATTCTGTGCTAAAGTGTCTATTAACATACTAATACTCCAAGCTTTTTTTGTTTTTATTCGCAAACATATTTGGCTTGAATTTTATTCAAAAATTAGCAATTCAGCTAAGAAACTCTCTTAACTTGTTAGTTTTGCAAGTACCTCTATAGATAGAATAAGCACATTAGATTGTAAATTTATGTTTTTTTTGTACCTACAATGCGAATCCAATCCTCTCTCTGTTTAATTTCATCAATATGAAACCAATGTTGATAGGCGGTAGATATTTTATCTGCTTGTTCAGCTAAAATACCTGATAAAACAATTTTTCCACCGTGAAGTACATGTGAAGAGAGCATTTCAGAGAGTTCAACCAAAGGGCCCGTAAGTATGTTGGCTAAGAGTAAGGGACATTGTAGTTGTGAATATTGTTTCTTAAATTCATGCACAGAAAAAGTATTGATTTTATCTGCTATATGATTTTTTTCAGCATTTGCTTGTGTCGTAATTAGAGCCTGTGGATCCAAGTCAACTGCATAGACTTGTTGTGAACCAAGCAAATTAGCAGCAATACCTAAGATACCTGAACCACAGCCATAATCTATAACATCAACAGGTTGTTCAAAGTTTTCATCCAGCCAGTTCAGACAAAGAGCTGTTGTCGGGTGGGTTCCTGTTCCAAAGGCCAGTCCTGGATCCAACATGATATTAACAGCATCTGGATCCGGTGGTGTATGCCAGCTGGGGAAAACCCAGACTCTTTGACCAAACTGCATGGGCTTAAAATCATCCATCCAGGCTTGGGTCCAGTCTTTATCTTCCAGAGGGTTAATGCTATGGCCAGGTATGTCACCATATTGAGTCTCTATGAATGATAGTACGCCATTCATATCTATATCAGCTTCAAATAGTCCTGTTAAAAGCAACTGATCCCATAAAGGAGTGCTGCCGACATGGGGTTCATAAATGGGATCATCTTTTGCATCCTGCATAGTGACAGCAGCAGCACCTGCCTGACTGAGTAAGTCAGAAAGTTGCTCACTATTACTATGAGTTGCTTCGAGGGTAAGTTGTAGCCAGGGCATATGTTCTATGTACCAGCTCTTATAAACCTAATTTCTTTTCAAGATAATGAATATTAGTACCACCGGCTTTAAATGCATTATCGGATAGAATATCCTGTTGCAGTGGAATATTGGTGTTGATTCCCTGTATCACCATTTCACTTAAAGCGGTATTCATACGTGCAATAGCAATATCTCGATCATTGCCAAAAGTAATGAGTTTACCAATCATAGAGTCATAATAAGGTGGGACGGTATAGCCACTATAAATATGTGAATCTACTCTCACTCCAGGGCCACCGGGGGCATGATAGGTTTCAATACGCCCTGGTGAGGGTAAAAATGTTTTAGAATCTTCTGCATTGATGCGACATTCTATGGAATGCCCCTTAATTTCAATATCACTTTGTGAAAAGCTTAATGGCAAACCTGCGGAAACGCGGAGCTGCTCTCTAACCAGATCGACACCGGTAATAAATTCGGTGACGGGGTGTTCAACCTGTATGCGAGTGTTCATTTCAATAAAATAGAATTCGCTATTTTCATATAAAAACTCAAAGGTACCAGCACCACGATAACCGATTTTACGACATGCTTCTGCACAACGATTACCAATTTTTTGGCGAATTTCTTCAGAAATTCCCGGTGCTGGTGCTTCTTCGACTACTTTTTGGTGACGACGCTGCATAGAGCAATCACGTTCGCCAAGGTGTACCGCATTACCATGTTCATCTGCTATGATCTGGATTTCAATATGACGCGGAGTTTCCAGATATTTTTCCATATACACTTCATCATTACCAAAGGTAGCACCTGCTTCTGTTTTGGTTAATGAGATAGCATTGAGTAAGCTTGCTTCAGAGCGTACTACGCGCATCCCACGACCACCACCACCACCAGACGCCTTGATTATAATCGGATAGCCAATATCACGGCCTAGACCTATATTGATATCAGGATCATCAACTAATGCACCATTGGAACCGGGTACTGTTGGAACGTCTGCGGCTACCATGGCCTTAATTGCCTGTACTTTATCACCCATGGTACGAATAGATTCCGGACGTGGGCCAATGAAAACAAAGCCACTTTCTTCAACACGCTCAGCAAAATCTGCATTTTCAGATAAAAAACCATAGCCGGGATGAATAGCCTGTGAGTCAGTTACCTCTGCAGCACTAATAATGGCAGGTACATTTAAATAACTTTCCAAAGAGGAAGCTGGGCCGATACAAACGGATTCATCAGCAAGAATGACGTGCTTGAGTGTTTTATCTGCTTCAGAATGTACAGCAACGGTCTTAATGCCTAATTCACGGCAGGCACGTTGGATACGTAATGCGATTTCACCTCGATTGGCGATAACTAATTTCTCAAACATTGATTATTTCCAGAGTTTAATAGGGCTGATTTAATAAATTCAAGTTTTTCTTAAAGACAATTTCTTTAGCTAAACCTTTTCTATTTGGCTAAAGGCTTTTAGTCAATAATACAAATAGCCTGACCATATTCTAGTGGTTCGCCATTTTCAACACAGATAGCCTTGATGGTGCCGCTGGCATCAGCTTCAATTTGATTGAGCAGTTTCATGGCTTCAATGATACCAATGGTATCACCCTTACTGACAGTTTGACCAATCTTTATAAATGGTGATGCACCAGGTGCAGAAGCACTATAATAGGTGCCTACCATCGGTGCAGTGACCTCATGACCGGTAATTGTTTCTTCAGCAGGTGCAGCTGTTTCTGCTGCAGGTGCTGTCGCAACTGGAGCGGCTGTTGGCATAGCTGGTGGATAATAACCAGGAGAAGCAATATTGGCAACAGGAGCTGTGCCATTACGTGAAATTCTCACAGACTCTTCGCCTTCATGAATTTCAATCTCTGCTACACCTGACTCGTCAAGCAGCTCAATTAATTTCTTTATTTTACGGATATCCATATTTTAAACCCTAATATTATTGCTTGTCTTCTAAATGAAAACAGGCGTATTCTAATGCTAATTCATAACCCTTTGAGCCTAAACCACTGATAACACCAATGGCAATATCAGAGAAAAATGACTGGTGACGAAAAATTTCACGTTTATAAACATTGGATAGGTGTAGTTCAATAAAGGGAATATTAACTCCCAATAAGGCATCTCTTAGTGCAACACTGGTATGAGTAAATGCTGCAGGGTTAAATATAATAAAATCTATGTGTGTTTGATAAGCTTCATGAATGGCTTTAATAAGCTGAGTTTCTGCATTGCTTTGCAGACACTCTAATTGGTGACCAGCTTCCTTAGCTTGATGAATCAAAGTTTTGTTGATATCATCTAATGTTTGATGACCATAAATAGCAGGCTCACGTAACCCTAATAAGTTTAGATTTGGTCCATTGAGCAACAATAACTTTGCCATTTAAATTCTAGCCCTGGATGTTAATTTGCTTAACCTTGTCGTTATTTTGTCGAAAATAAGAGGCTAACAGCGTCGATTAAGCTTAAAAAAGTTGTTATTAGACATATTTTGCAATAGTTGAATGATTTTGTCCAGAAATATTAGCTTAATTGTCGTGTTTTTTAAAGTTAACAACAAATAACGACAAGATCAATGCAAACTATGTAAATTCTTAATGAGTCCGAATAGGGTTGTCCCAATTAATGAATTCGGTGTTGATGATATTCTTTTGAATTATGATGGATTTATCGAGAACTTAGCAAATTAGCACAAATATAATTTGCTAATTTTTAGAGTAGAGGTTTAATTTGGCTTAATGAGCCTCTTGCAAAACTCCAGAGGCTAAATGTTAAAAACACTCTTGTCACGGAGTGAACGATTTTTTTTATGATACTTGTACAGTTTTAATCGTATTTTCTCATCATACTTACAAAATTATCCATTAGACTCGCATAGGTAAACTCTTTAAAACTATACATCTTATAAAACCAAAACTATTTTTTAAGTCTATGTGACAAATTTTAGTAATTGATCGGCAGTTAAAGTCAATATCCCAAACATTAGATGACACATGACTTTCTTTGGACCTCGTACTCTGACAATTCGTCCATTAAATTCATCTTTGAGCCGACCCTTAACTCTTTCTACGGTTGAGCGTTCATTGTATCATACGGCCTTGGCTGTTTTATAACCAGCATAACGACAAGCTTTCAATTCATCTTCAGTTGAAGTTTCAACTCTTTGTTACGTCGAGCTTTTTTGTCAATTATTGGTATATGTCCCAATTTTTTACTATGCTCATGAATTTTTGGTACATCATAAGCTGCATCCATTAAATCATACAGGCTGTTTACTCTATTGTGACTCATTTCTGCCAAGGGTATTGACGCTTGACTGTCATGCATTGATGCTGATGTTAATAAACAGCTAATAGGAATACTATAGTGGACCCCGAAAACTGGACAATAGGTTAAGATATAAGAGCTAACCTAACGGGGAACGAAATATGAGCAGAAAGAGAAAATCATTCAGTATTGAGTTTAAAGCAAAAGTAGCCATTGAAGCGATTAAAAGCCAGAAAACAGTTGCAGAAATTGCTTCAGAATTTGAAGTCCACACCACCCAGGTTATTAATTGGAAGAAACATATGTTGAGAAAAAATCTCAGCAAGAAATGCTGATTATTGAAATATCAGCTAGAAAAAATGGCAAACCTATCTGCTCTGTTTGTGGAGAACATCATAGTATTTATGATAACAAAGCAAATAGCAGAGATTTTGAATTTGTGCCGTTGTGGGGAATGCCCACATTTTTTAGATATCGGATGAGACGGGTAGACTGCCCAGATTGTGGTGTTCGTATTGAGCAAGTTCCTTGGGCAAAGGAAAAAAGTCCAATAACCCATACCTATGGACAATTTTTAGCACACTGGGCAAAGAAATTATCCTGGCAAGAGGTAGCACAATCTTTCAAAACCTCTTGGCATAACGTGTTTACAGCAGTGAAACAAATGATTGAATATGGTCTGTCTCACCGTGTGACTTAAGCCAGATAGAAGCTATTGGTGTTGATGAAATTCATTATGGAAAAGGTCATAAATATCTGACGATTTTTTATCAGCTTGACCCAAATGAAACGCGACTGCTATTGGTTGAAAAAAAGCGAACCATAACAAGTTTATTGAAGTGTTTCAGAGAATGGGGAAAGGAAAACTGCCAGAGCATAAAATATGTCTGCTCTGATATGTGGAAACATTATCTTAAAGTCATAAAAGAGAAGCTACCTAATGCATTAAACATTCTGGACAGATTTCACATTGTTAAAAAACTAAACGAAGCAGTAAATGATGTGCGTATTGAGGAAAACAGAAAACTCACACAGGATGGTTATGAACCCATATTGAATAAAACAAAATATTGCTTCTTGAAAAAAGAAGAAAATCTGACTAAAAATCAGGATGCCAAACTAAAAGATGTTTTACAATATGATCTGAGAAGTGTCAGAGACTATTAACTCAAAGTTTGTTTTGAGGCTTTCTGACAATATAATTCACCCTGTTGGGCACAGTGGTTTTTAAGGAAATAGTGTACAAGAGCAATGCGTTCAAAACTTGAACCGATGAAGAAATTTGTCAAAATGCTCAGAAGACATGAACCATTATTGATGAATTGGTTTAAGGCAAAAAAAGCCTATTTTTTAGATGCTGTAGAAGGATTAAATCGTAAAGTTAATCTGGTCACCAGAAGATATTACGGTTTTAGGAACTACGATATACGGAAAATCGCCTTGCTTCATACGATGGGGAAGCTCCCAGAACCAGAAAGAGCCCACTCATTTTTTTGAAGAGGCGAAATTATATACAATCTTAGAGAAAAAATGACCTGTTTGTATTAGTGCAATAAATCAGCTTTACCGTAGTTATTGGCTTCGGTAGACACATTACCTCCAAGAGGTAGCTGAGCTTTGTGGGTAATCAGGAAAGAATAACTAAGCTAAATCAGCTTGCTCTTATATAATGATTGAGACTTGTGAAAAATCCTAGTAAAATATGTGGTCTTTATAATCCAAGTTAACCTAACCATGGTAATGAATTTATAAAATGTTTGAACATCTAAAAGAAGATATTCAATGTGTTTTTGAGCGCGATCCAGCGGCACGAAATTATTTTGAAGTTTTAACAACCTATCCGGGGGTTCATGCAATGATATTTTATCGCATGAATAATCGTTTATGGAAATGGAATATTTGCTGGTTAGCACGCTTTTTCTCATCCCTGGCCAGACTCTTTACAGGAATCGAAATACATCCCGGAGCAACCATTGGCCGGCGTTTTTTTGTTGATCATGGTATGGGTGTGGTCATTGGTGAAACAACTGTGATCGGTAATGATTGTACTTTATATCATGGGGTAACTTTAGGTGGCACTTCATTAAATAAAGGAAAACGTCATCCTACATTATGTAATGACGTTGTAGTAGGTGCTGGAGCCAAAGTTTTAGGCCCTATTACTTTAGCAGATGGTGCACGCGTCGGCTCTAATGCTGTAGTGGTCAAGGATGTGCCCGACTATTGTACTGTCGTTGGTGTTCCCGGACGTTTGATAGCCAATAAGAAAAAACAGGATGAAGCTCATCCAAACGAACAAAAACGTGTACATATGGCCCAAAAAATAGGATTTGATGCCTATGGTACTTCCAGTGAAATGCCTGACCCAGTGGCACATGCGATTAATTGTATGCTGGATCATATGCATTCGATAGACGATAAATTAGAAAAAATGTGTACAGCTATCCGTTCTATTGATGCTGAATTTCCTGATATATCTATTCCTGAAGTACATATCTGTGAAATAACGCCGGCTGAGTCACATCAGGACTGTCCTGTACAGGATATTTGCAGTAATGCACCGGGTAATGATAGTGAAGAAAATGTTCATATTGTTCATTTCGAGAAAAATATACAATTAGGAAAAGATAAAATACTTGACTAAATTGCTTGGTTTTTTTATGATACTTGTATCGATATTAAAATAATAGGAAAGTATCAATGAAATTGACAACAAAAGGTCGTTATGCTGTTACAGCAATGTTGGATTTGGCCATTCACTATGAAAATTGTCCAATTACTCTGGCTGACATTTCTACACGTCAGGAAATTTCACTTTCCTATCTGGAACAATTATTTTCTAAGCTACGTAAAAATAGTTTAGTTGATAGTGCTCGTGGTCCGGGTGGTGGTTATCGCCTGAGCCGTCTTGCAGATGATATTTCGGTTGCTGAGATTATTGCTGCAGTAAATGAAACTGTAGATGCAACACGTTGTCGCCGTAAAGGAAATTGTCAGCATGAAGAGAGATGTTTAACGCATGATCTCTGGTGTGATTTGAGTGATCAGATTTTTAGCTTTTTAAGTGAAATCAGCCTGGCTAGCATGCTTGAAAAGAAGGCTGTTCAGGAAGTTTCAATGCGTCAGGATAATAATTTCCTTCTTGATAATAAAAAAATAGCCTAGCAACTGTCTATTTTAAGTAATATTTTATTTAATTTTTGTTATAGGATTTATTAATGAGTTCACCGATTTATCTGGATTATTCAGCCACTACGCCTGTTGATCAGCGTGTTGCTGATGTTATGTGTCAATATCTTACTATGGATGGTAATTTTGGTAATCCCGCTTCCCGTTCTCACCAATATGGCTGGGATGCAGAAAAAGCTATTGAAAAAGCACGTGAAGATGTTGCAGCACTTATTAATGCAGATGCAAAAGAAATTGTCTGGACATCAGGTGCAACAGAATCAGATAATCTGGCTATTAAAGGTGCGGCACACTTTTATGCGAAACGTGGTAAACATATTATAACTTCAAAAACTGAACACAAGGCTGTTTTAGATACTTGTCGTCAATTAGAACGTGAATGTTTTGAGGTGACTTATCTTGATCCTGAAGTTAATGGATTGATTGATATTAATAAGCTTGAAGCAGCAATACGTGAAGATACGATTCTTGTATCAATTATGCATGTAAATAATGAAATTGGTGTGATTCAGGATATCGAAGTGATAGGTGAATTATGTCGTTCTAAAAAAATTGTCTTTCATGTGGATGCAGCGCAAAGTGCTGGAAAAATTGAAATTGATTTAAAGAATCTAAAAGTAGATTTACTATCTCTTTCGGCACATAAAGTTTATGGACCGAAGGGTGTTGGTGCACTCTATGTACGTCGTAAGCCTAGAATTCGAATTGAAGCACAAATTCATGGTGGTGGACACGAACGTGGTATGCGTTCCGGTACCTTAGCACCGCATCAGATTGTTGGCATGGGTATAGCATTTAAAATTGCTAAAAAAGAAATGACCGGTGAAAATGAAAGAATACGTGGCTTGCGTGATCGTCTATTGAATGGTTTGCAGACAATGGAAGAACTTTATATTAATGGTGATTTAGAAAAACGAGTGGTACAAAATCTTAACATGAGTTTTAACTATGTAGAGGGTGAGTCATTATTGATGGCTATTGATAGTCTGGCTGTTTCTTCTGGTTCTGCCTGTACTTCTGCCAGTTTAGAGCCTTCTTATGTACTTCGTGCTATTGGCCGAAATGATGAATTAGCGCATAGTTCAATTCGTTTTAGTTTGGGGCGTTTTACCACAGAAGCGGATGTAGATTATACGATTAAACTAGTGAGTGAAAAAGTTGACAAATTAAGACAATTATCACCTTTATGGGATATGTATAAAGATGGTATTGATATTTCTACTATACAGTGGAATGCTCATTAAGCACTTTAGATAAAGTAAATTCAAGAATAATGTTTGTAAAAAAGAGGTAAATTAGTATGGCATATAGCGATAAAGTATTAGATCATTATGAAAATCCACGTAATGTGGGTACAATGGAAAATGATGATAAGGGTGTAGGTACCGGAATGGTTGGTGCACCTGCCTGTGGTGATGTCATGCGTTTACAGATTAAGGTAGATGATAATGGCGTTATTGAAGATGCTAAGTTTAAAACCTATGGTTGCGGCTCAGCTATTGCCTCCAGCTCTTTGGTTACTGAATGGGTAAAAGGTAAGACTCTGGATGAAGCTTGTGAAATTAAAAATACAGATATTGCTGAAGAATTAGCATTACCTCCGGTTAAAATTCATTGTTCTGTATTAGCAGAAGATGCGATTAAAGCCGCTATTACAGATTATAAAGAAAAACAGTCCTAAGGATATTCTAGAAATATACGGAAATAATATGGCCATTACTTTAACAGATGCAGCAGCAGAACATGTGGTGCGATTTATTGAAAATCGTGGCAAGGGTGAAGCCTTACGTCTGGGCGTAAAAACCAATGGCTGTTCCGGTATGGCCTATGTTCTTGAGTTTGCAGATAAAACTGAAGAAGAGGATAATGTTTTTGAAGACAAGGGTGTTAAAATTATTGTTGATCCTAAGAGTCTGATTTATATTGATGGTACAGAACTGGACTATGGACGTGAAGGTCTTAATGAAGGTTTTAAATTTAATAATCCTAATGTAAAAGATTCTTGTGGCTGTGGTGAGAGTTTCAACGTGTAGTTGCGGAGAGTTTCAACGTTTAGCCTCTCTATAGCGTCGATAGCCACCATGTGATCCACACCAAAAATAGGCGTTCTTAGACGAGTGGATTCGCCTAAATAATCCCTCCCATTGTACAAACTGATATCAAACATGACTCCTGACAACTATTTTAATTTACTAGCCCTACCTATAAGCTTTGAAATTGATAAAAATAAGCTCAATGATAATTATCATAAAATTCAAAAGTCTATTCATCCGGATAATTATGCTAATAGCTCAGATGCTGAAAGGCGTTTATCAGTACAAAAGGCAGCCCAGGTCAATGATGCTCTAGCCACGCTCAAAGATCCCTTAAAACGAGCTATTTATTTATTATCACTACATGATATTGAGTTAAGTGCACAGGATAATAAAATTGATCCAATGTTCCTGATGGAACAGATGGAGTTGCGTGAGAATCTTTCGCAAATAGAAAAGCAAGATGATCCATTGACTGCTTTAGATGAAATATTAAGCGATGTTCAGTCAAAAATTAAAAATCTTGTGAAGAATTTAGTTGAATTATTTCAACAGATTTTATCAGATGATCTCAGTCTGGATAGAGAAAACCTATTAGAGCAAGTTAAATCTCAAGTTTTAAAAATGCAGTTTTTAAATCGTCTTCATGAAGAGTGCTTGAATAGAGAAGAAGATCTGGCTAATCAATATTAAGTTAATGACGGATACTAGCAACTAACAACACAAAAAGATAATTATTCATTATGGCATTATTACAAATTTCAGAATCGGGACAATCGGCAGCACCTCATCAGCATAAATTAGCTGTGGGTATTGATTTGGGTACTACTAATTCATTAGTTGCTACTGTTAAAAACGGCCTGGCTGAAACGATTGCGGATGAGAATGGTCAACACCTATTGCCCTCCGTAGTTCAATTTTTATCTAATAATGATAAAAATTTTCAGACTGAGGTTGGCTATCATGCAAAGACAAATGCGGTCAATGATCCGCTTAATACCATTGTTTCTGTAAAACGTTATATGGGGCGTGGCTTAGATGATATCACTAATCGCTCCGTATATCATTTTGTAGAAGAACAGGATTCCGTTGTGCCGCGTATTCAAACGATTGCCGGTAATGTTAGTGCCATAGAAGTATCTGCAGAAATTTTAAAAAAATTAAAAGCTCAGGCTGTTGATGCTCTGGGAGATGAGCTGACCGGAGTTGTAATTACTGTACCGGCTTATTTTGATGATGCACAACGTCAGGCGACTAAAGATTCAGCCAAATTAGCTGGACTTAATGTATTGCGTTTAATTAATGAGCCTACTGCAGCAGCAGTTGCTTATGGATTAGACACCGGTAATGAAGGTATTCATGTTATATATGACCTGGGTGGCGGTACTTTTGATATTTCCATCCTTAAATTAACCCGTGGAGTTTTTGAAGTTTTATCTACAGCTGGTAATGCTGCTCTGGGTGGTGACGATCTCGATAATACTATTGCACAATGGATTTTATCAGAAGCAAAAATAGCAGAAGCCGATGCAGCTTTACAACGCCAGATTTTAGATACTGCCAGAGAAGCAAAAGAAGGCTTAACAGATAAAGAGAGTGTAAATATCTCCATTCAACTGAGTAATGGCGAGAATTGGTCTGCAGAATTAAATAGAGAACAGTTTGAAAAAATGGTCTCGCCTTTAATACGTAAAACACTGGTAGCCTGTCGTCGTGCATTGCGTGATACAGATATTGAAGCAATAGATATTGAAGATGTGGTTATGGTTGGAGGTTCAACCCGAGTACCTTTAGTAAGACAAATGGTCGGTGAATTTTTTGACTTAGAGCCTTTAATTAATATAGATCCAGATAAAGTAGTTGCCATTGGTGCTGCTCGTCAGGCAGATGTTATGGTGGGTAATAAAACTGATCAAGAGATGTTATTACTGGATGTGACGCCTTTATCATTAGGCCTGGAAACCATGGGTGGTTTAACTGAAAAAGTCATTCATCGCAATACCACGATTCCAGTAGCCAGAGCCCAGGAGTTTACTACCTTTAAAGATGGCCAGACTGCCATGGCGATTCATGTGATCCAGGGAGAACGTGAACTGATTAGTGATTGTCGTTCTCTGGCGCGTTTTGAATTATGCGGAATTCCTCCTATGGTGGCAGGTGCTGCACGCATAAGAGTCACCTTTCAAATTGATGCAGATGGTTTGTTATCAGTTTCCGCCAGAGAAGAAACTTCAAGTGTTGAAAGTAGTATTCAAGTCAAACCTTCTTATGGCCTCAGTGATAATGAAATTGAAACCATGTTAAAAGATTCGTTCAGTCATGCTCAGGATGATATAGAAGCACGTAAACTCAGAGAAGAACAAGTAGAGGCGAATAGGGTAGTAGAGTCTCTTAATTCTGCTCTGGCTGAAGATGCAGAAAAATTACTTACAAGTGATGAGGCAGCTGCCATTCATGATATTATTGGTGAACTGGAACAAGTCGCACAGGGCATTGATCAAAGAGCCATAAAATTAAAAATTGAAGCTGTAGATAATTTATCTGCAGAATTTGCACAACGACGTATGGATGCAAGTATTAATAAAGCATTAACAGGTCATAGTGTAGATGATATTGAATAAATTAGATTTATCTCAAAAATACATACTTTAACGGACAAAGATCAAAAGATGGATTATACGTTCAGATAAGTACTTAGGGATACGATTGCACAGCAAAGTGGTTGACATCATTGGGGAAGCTCAAGGGCATCCATGTTTTCATAATCCCCAATGATGCCAACCACTTCTCTGCACACTCTCCCGCTGTGCTTATCCTCACTTTGGGATGGGGTGCTTTTTTCACTTTCGCCTCTAGAGAGGAACATTATGCAGGTAGTGATTGGTGAGGTGTTGTTGCTGTTTCGGGGGCTTTTCGAAGCATGGATGCTGAGGCTGAGCGACACATGGATGTACTTGAGCGTCCCCAAAAATTGCAACAATACCTCACCAATTACGGGTAAGCAACACCATTTCCGAACGTATACCCCGTCTTTTGATCTTCGTTCGTTAAGATTGTAAAGAAAGTTATAGTACAAAAAAGTTTCTGATTACCCACAAAGCTCAGCTACCTCTTGGAGGTAATATATCTACCAAAGCAAATAACTACGGTAAAGCTGATTTATTGCACTAATACAAACAGGTCATTTTTTCTCTAAGATTGTATATAATTTCTTGTTATTCAAAATTTTCATCTATAATATATTGTTTTTACAAATATTATATTTTCTGAATATGGCTGAGCTTTGTAAGTAATCAGGAAAAAGTTTAAAGAACCATAAATTATTTATTATTAAGTAAGCGAGAAAAAAATGCCACAAATAATCTTTTTACCTCATGAAGAAATCTGCCCGGAAGGTTCGGTGATTGAAGTAGAACCAGGTATCACTATTTGTGATGCTGCTCTGGAAAATGATATAAATATTGAGCATGCCTGTGAAAAATCCTGTGCCTGCACTACCTGCCATGTGATAGTTCGTGAAGGTTTTGACTCTCTTGAAGAAGCTACTGAATTAGAAGAAGACTATCTTGATAAAGCCTGGGGTGTAGAACCGGATTCACGTTTAAGCTGTCAATCAGTGGTGGAAGATGAAGATTTGGTGATTGAAATCCCTAAATATACCATTAATATGGTTTCAGAGAACCATTAACCAATACAGGCTGATAAAATACTAGACTGTAATAATATAAAATAATTAAAAAGGTCAGATTATGGGATTAAGATGGACGGATATTAACGAGATTGTGATTGAGCTGGATGAACTTTATCCAGAGGTGGATCCACAAAGGGTGCGCTTTACAGATTTAATGTCATGGGTGTTAAAATTAGATGATTTTGAAGAAACAGAAAATCATTGTGGTGAACGAATTCTGGAGGCCATCCAGATGGCCTGGATTGAAGATCGAGAATAAATTTCAATGCTTATTAAAGTTTTATTATTTAGTGTCGATAACAATAACATCAGTAGAATTAACATCGGAACAAGAGTATGACAACACTAAAATATGCGATATTGGATAATGACGACTCAACAGCTTTTTTGTTAAGTTGCATTTTGGAACGTATTGGACAGTTCAGTATTGAGATTTTTTCTTCACCAAAGAGGTTACTAAATTCAGTAAAATTAAAAAAACCTGGAGGGTGTAAAAATAAGTGTGTAACTGTTCATTTTTGTTAATATACCAAAAGGTAATAACTAGTTAGCAGAAGAACTTGCTAAAGATGTAAAAACACCTGAAGATTTGAGTGCATTAAGTGCACAGCCAATCAAATTAACCGTAGAAGCCGCTCTTAATGGATAGATAGAACACCAACCTAGGGTACTCAAAACATGAAGCAACAGGTCGTAACAAAAGCAATAATCGCAATGGCTATTCTTCTAAAAAACTCAAAGGTGATCATGGTGAAATAAAGCTTCAAACCCCCAGAGATAGAAATTCCAGCTTTGAACCACAATTAGTCAAAAAATGTCAAACACGTATTACTGGTATGGATAATCAGATCTTAAGTCTTTATGCCAAAGGAATGAGTACCCGTGATATTGTGGCCACATTCGATGAAATGTACGGTGCTGATATTTCTCATGGCTTAGTATCACAAGTGACAAATAGTGTTATGGAACGTGTTACTGAGTGGCAGAACAGGCCATTAGATGCTGTTTATCCCATAGTCTATCTAGATTGTATTGTTCTTAAAATCCGTCAGGATAAGCGGGTAATCAACAAAGCTATTTATCTGGCTTTAGGCGTTAATCTAGAGAGCCATAAAGAACTATTAGGCATGTGGATTTCAGAGAATGAGGGTGCTAAATTCTGGCCCTCAGTTTTAACAGAGCTTCAAAATAGAGGGGTTAAACATTTCCTTATTGCCTGTGTGGATTGCTTAACAGGCTTTCCTGATGCAATTAATACTGTCTATCCAAATGCTAGAGTTCAGCTCTGTATCGTCCATATGGTACGTAATTCACTCAAGTTTGTACCCTGGAAAGACTACAAGGCAGTAACTAAAGATTTAAAACAAATTTATCAGTCCATATCAGAGCAGGAAGCCAGTATGGAACTTGAGAAGTTTACAGAAAAATGGGATGAGAAATGTCCCCAAATTAGCCGTTCATGGCAGAAGAACTGGACTAATCTGATTACTATTTTTGATTATCCAGCAGATATTCGTAAAGTCATTTATACGACCAATGCAATAGAATCTTTAAACAGCGTTATACGTAAATCTGTTAAGAC
>JAUJGA010000002.1:0-8006 GCA_042095675.1 Gammaproteobacteria bacterium | reverse complement strand
GCCTGACCTTCATTGCTGTTTCCATTAATATCACCTATTTCTCCAAGCAAATGCTTGGTATTAAACTACATTTGATAGGTGGATCAATTTTAAATGCAAATTAACCCTAAAAGTGGATCAGTTTTACATGCTTATTAACAGGTGTAAAGTATATCCCAGAATGGCTGGTACAGGGGTGATTGCTTCACTATCATGTGGTGACAGTAAACATTCTATTGCTTTGCGAGCTGATTGGGGTGCTCTACCTATTGTTGAAAAATCTCATAAAAAATATTGCTCAACACATCAGGGCGTAATGCATGCATGTGGACATGATGGTCATACAACTACCTGATTACTTACAAAGCTCAGCCATATTCAGAAAATATAATATTTGTAAAAACAATATGTTATAGATGAAAATTTTCAATAATAAGAAATTATATACAATCTTAGAGAAAAAATGACCTGTTTGTATTAGTGCAATAAATCAGCTTTACCGTAGTTATTGGCTTCGGTAGATATATTACCTCCAAGAGGTAGCTGAGTTTTGTGGGTAATCAGGTACAACTATGTTATTGGGAGCAGCTTAGTATTTAGCGGAGCATCAGGACTTTGATGGAACAGTTTATTTTATTTTTCAATCGGCAGAAGAGAATGAATGTGGGGGTAGAAAACTGGTTGAATAAGGCTTATTTAAGCAATATTCTATTGATGAAGTCTATGGTATGCATAATTGGTCAGGCCCTGAAGTAGGACAGTTTTCAATTCGCAGTGGTGCAGTGATGGCTGCATATGATATCTTTGATATTACCATTCATGGTAAGGGTGGCCATGCCGCCGCACCTCATAATACGGTTGATCCCATTATAACAGCTGCTGCAGTTATTAATGCATTACAATCCATTAGTAGTCGTCAGCTTAATCCTCTTAATTCTTTGGTAGTTTCTATTACACGCGTACATGCAGGGGATAGTTATAATGTGATACCTCAAACTGCCCAATTATCAGGTACGGTGAGAAATTTGTGTCATCAGGTACAAGATGAGACTATTGAGCAACTGAAACAAATTGTTCATTCAAGTTGTGAAGCCTATGGTGCTAAAGCAGAAATAAAATATCAAAAACGTTATCCCTGCACAATTAATACAGAGCTAGAAACACAGCATGCTTATCAGGCTACACTGGATATTGTCGGTGAAGATAATATCCTTTGTGATGCACCACCAAGTATGGGTTCTGAAGATTTTTCTTTTCTCTTGAGTGAGTCTAAGGGCTGTTATGTTTCTATTGGTAACGGTGAAACGTCTTCTTTACATAATCCTGAATATGATTTTAATGATGAAGTCATGACACTATGCGTCAAATACTGGGTGAGATTGAACCAAATGCAACTGGCAAAAAAAAGATAATACGAGTATAATCCCGCATCTTATTTACGATTATTAGTGATTATTGATAAACTAATACATCTTTAATTATTTGTAACTACTCAGGATACTGACTAACAAATAACAGTTGAGCATTATGCTCACTTATTTTTAGAACTTAGAAAACTCACTACGTTCAGAAAGTTCTAAGTTCTAAAAACAAGTAATCATAAGACTTTTGTTAAACTAGACTGAGTTGTTACAATTATTTTTAATTTTCTGGATTTCCTATGATTGATCTATGCCCAAAAAATAGTCCCTGTAATTTCAAAACTGAAGTGTTATCTGGACTAACTGTTGCTCTGGCACTGGTTCCTGAAGCTATTGCTTTCGCTTTTGTGGCACAAGTTGATCCTTTAGTCGCTTTATATGCTGCCTTTATTGTCGGTTTGATTACTGCTGTTTTCGGTGGTCGACCCGGTATGGTTTCGGGGGCTACCGGTGCCTTGGCTGTAATAATGACTGGCCTGGTTGTGATACACGGTGTTGAATATCTGTTTGCCGCAGTAGTCTTGATGGGGCTGTTTCAGATATTATTCGGGGCTTTACGTTTGGGTAAGTTTATTCGTCTGGTGCCTCATCCCGTGATGTTGGGCTTTGTCAATGGTCTGGCGATTGTTATCTTTCTTGCTCAAATTGGTCAATTTAAAGTACCTGACCCACAAGGAGGAGAGGCTCTTGTGTGGATGGAAGGCATGATGTTATGGACGATGATAGGATTAATCTTATTAACGATGACAGTTATTTATATTTTGCCTAAATATACCAAGGCAATTCCTGCTCCTCTGGCTGGTATTTTAGTGGTTTCTGCTCTAGTGATTGTTTTTGGCCTTCCTGCACGGACTGTAGGTGATATTGCTTCCATTGCCGGTGGCTTTCCTGAATTTCATATTCCCATGATTCCCATGTCTTCTTTTTCAGAAATATTAGATGTTCTCATTATAATAACCCCTTTTTCTCTAGCTTTTGCAGCTATTGGTTTGACGGAATCATTATTAACTTTGACCGTAATTGATGAAATGACAGAAACCCGAGGGCGTGGAAATAAGGAGTGTGTGGGACAAGGTCTTGCCAATGTTACCTGTGGTTTCTTCGGTAGTATGGGTGGTTGTGCCATGATTGGTCAATCTATGATTAATGTGAATTCAGGTGGCCGGGGACGAGTTTCAGGCATTGCTGCAGCATTATTCTTATTAAGTTTTATTATGTTTGCGTCAGCTCTTATTTCAAAAATACCACTGGCTGCTTTGGTTGGTGTGATGTTTATGGTGGTGATTGGCACTTTTGAATGGTCCAGTTTTCGTATTTTGTCTAAGATACCAAAATCAGATGCATTTATCCTGATATCTGTTTCTGCTATCACTGTTATCACCGATAATCTTGCTATAGCTGTTGGTATTGGAGTGGTGATAGCGGCTTTAGTTTTTGCCTGGAATCATGCAAAACATATTACGGTTAATATTACCCGTGATAATGAAGATTCAAAGGTTTATGAATTACATGGTCCACTTTTCTTTGGTTCAGTACATAATTTTCAGGAGTTATTTGATCCTAAAAATGATCCGGATGATGTAGTGGTTGAATTTAAATATTCCCGGGTTTCTGATCACTCTGGTATTGAAGCCATTGATACTCTGGCAGAACGTTATCTCAGTGCAGATAAACGCCTGCATCTTAGACATCTAAGTCCTGAGTGTAAAAAGTTATTAAAGAAAGCAGGAAATTTATGTGAAGTGAATGTGATTGAAGATCCTAAATATCGTGTGGCATATGATCAACTAGGGTAGAAGTCCGAGCTTTGAAATTATTCTTTTAAATTTATAGTGATATTATATGGCCAGAAGAAGACGTAGAGCAAAACTCCCCCAAGATCCTGTACAGGTTACTATTGAATCTGTTAGTCATGATGGTAAAGGAGTCTGTCATGTTGATGATTTGACAGTGTTTGTTGATGGTGCTTTAGAAGGGGAAGAATTGACGTTTATTTATACCAATAAACGTAAGAATATTGCCGAAGCTAAAGTCCATGAAATAATTAAAGCTTCACCACATCGTGTTGAGCCAGAGTGTATTCATTTTGATATATGTGGTGGCTGTAGTCTGCAGCACCTGGAAGAAACTCAACAAATTGTTTTAAAACAGGATCTGTTGTTGGAAAATTTAAAACGTATTGGAAAAACTGAACCTGAGTCTATTCTGGAACCATTAACAGGCCCTCATTTTGCTTATCGAAAAAAATCCCGTTTAGGGGCTCGCTTTGTTATTAAAAAAGATAAGATGCTGGTAGGTTTTAGAGAAAAACATAGCAACTTTCTGGCAGAATTAGAAACCTGTAAGGTCTTACATCATGATATAGGTTTACATCTAAGAGATTGGGCAGACCTGCTGCTGACACTTTCTATTTATCAGAAAATCCCTCAGATAGAAGTAGCATATGGTGATGAGCATGGTGCTTTTATTATTCGTCATTTAGAACCTTTTAATGATGAAGATAAACAAAAACTGATTGATTTTGCCCATAAAATGGACATACAGATTTATCTTCAGCCAAAAGGACCTGATAGCATTACTCGTCTTGCTCCTGATGATGAACATTTTAAACCCTTAAGTTATTCTTTACCTGATTATAATATTGTCCATGAATTTCAACCTACGGACTTTACTCAGGTCAATTCAGAAATAAATCGAAAAATGATTAACCTGGCTTTGGAATTATTAGATCCTAAGCCAGATGATAATGTTTTGGACTTATTCTGTGGCATAGGTAATTTTACTCTACCCTTAGCAAGAAAAGTGAAGCATGTTACAGGAGTGGAGGGGAGTTCGGATTTAGTCATTCGAGCCAAAGAAAACGCATTGAAAAATGGTATTGAAAATGCTGATTTTTTTGCAGCTGATCTATTTGAAGCTTTCTCCGGGATGAAGTGGGCAAAGCAAAAATATGATAGAATTCTCTTAGATCCAGCTCGTAGCGGCGCTAAAGAAATTGCTGAATACATACCAAATTTCGGTGCCCATATGATCGTCTATGTTTCCTGTAACCCATCGACTCTTGCCAGGGATACAGAAATACTAGTACATCAACATGGTTATAAACTAATTAAAGCCGGTGTCATGGATATGTTCCCACATACAGCACATTTGGAATCCATTGCCCTTTTTTCCTTGAAATAGGAAAAAGTGCTTTAAAGAAAGAGCAAGAGATAAAAGAAGGGGTGGCGTTCGGATAAATACTTTGGAAAACGATTGCGCAGAGTGGGGGGTGACATAATTTGGGACGCTTCAAGGCCATCCATGGCCCGCTATGTGAAAACATCCATGTTTTCACAATCCCCAATTATGTCACCCTCCACTCTACACACTCCAAACCACGTACTGCCACTACATCATTCCCAAACGACCATTATTTTAGGAGTTAGAATGGCTGTAGAAATAGAAAAAAAGTTTTTGTTGGCTAATGATAACTGGCGTACTCAGATTGAGAAGAGTATCAAGTTTAGTCAGGGTTATTTAGTGGGTTCAAAAAAAGCCTCAGTACGAGTACGTATTGAAGCGGATAAATCAAATATTAATATCAAAGGTGCAACCCTGGGTATTCGACGTCAGGAATTTGAATATCCTATTCCTATGGAAGATGCTAAAGAATTACTGGAAACCCTATGTGACACTCCTTTTATTGAGAAAACACGTCACTATGTTTATAGTGGTGAGCATGTCTGGGAGATTGATGAATTTTTCGGGGATAATGAAGGAATGATAGTCGCTGAGATTGAATTGAAGCATGAAAATGAAAGTTTTGAAAGGCATGACTGGCTAGGTGAAGAAGTATCAGAAGATAAGCGTTACTATAATTCCATGTTAATCAAGAATCCTTATAAAAACTGGCAGGACTAGTTTTTATGTTACAACGGATTTTATTCGTAATAGTTTTTTTTTCAATTTCTTTTTTATTGCTGTCCTGCAATGAAAAAGAAGATAAAACATTAATTATTCGCTTTGGCATTACCAGCGCACCTGTCACACTAGATCCTCTATATGCTACTGATGCTACTTCAGGGCGTATTAATCGTTTAATCTATCAGCAGCTTATTGATTTTGGTGAAGATGAACTACCTATTCCAGGCCTAACCCGGTGGCAGCAGATAAATGCAAAGCACTATCGTTTTAGCATTATTAAACCTTCTTATTTTCATCATGGAAAATTACTCACAAGTGCAGATATTAAAGCTACTTATGAGGCGGTCTTAGATAAAAAGCGAGCTTCTCCCCATAGAAATTCTCTCAAACATATAGATCGTATTGAAATTATTAATGAATCAACTCTGGATTTTCATTTAAATCGTGCTGATCCTCTGTTTCCAGCTTTCCTTGTTATAGGTATTATTTCTGAAGACTTGCTGAACAAAGGACATCCTTTTAACCGGCAGCCTGTTGGTAGTGGCGAATTTGAGTTTTCTAACTGGCCTTTTGATGGGCAGTTGTTTTTAAAAAGGCGATCAGATCAGCAGTTATTTGAATTTCTAAAAGTAAAAGATCCTACCGTTCGAGTACTTAAATTACTAAGTGGAGAACTTGATTTAATCCAGAATAACCTGCCTCCTGAGTATATTAATTATCTAAAGAAACAGCAGAATATTAAATACCTGACTAAAAAAGGTTCAAACTATAGCTATTTGGGGTTTAATTTACAGGATGAACAAACAGGACAGCTTAAATTACGTCAGGCTATAGCCTATGCATTGGACAGGGATAAAATTATTCAATATGCACTTGGTAATGCCGCCATAAAAGCCAGTAGCTTTTTTCCTCCTTATCATTGGGCAGGTCTGGAAATGAATAATTATTCATTGAATCTTGAAAAATCTTTAACTTTTATGCGTGAATTAGGTTATTCAAAAGAAAAGCCTTTACAATTGAGTTATAAAACTTCCAGTGATCCCTTTCGTATCCGTATTGCTACGATTATTCAAAGTCAATTGAAACGAGTTTATATAGATGTGGATATTAAAAGTTATGACTGGGGAACATTTTACGGAGATATAAAAAAAGGCAAGTTTCAACTGTATAGTTTGACCTGGGTGGGTATCAAAACACCTGATATCTTTCGTTATGTCTTTCATAGTGAATCACTACCACCTTCTGGAGCTAATCGGGGTAGACTGAACAATCATGATGTGGATCAAATGATTGAAAAAGCAGAACAGGAATTATCAATAACAGAGCAGGCGAAATTGTATCGCAACTTACAGCAAAAACTTGATCAATTATTGCCCTATGTTTCTTTATGGTATGAGGATAATATTGTGTTTTTAAGCCCCAAGCTGATTATGCAAGGTGAGGGCTATCAATTATCATCAGATGGAAATTATGATGCCCTGCGTTTTATTAATAAGTAGTAAGAGGGAGTATTTATTTTGTCAACAAGCGTATTTCTATTCTGCGATTTTTAGCTCTTATGAAATCATTATTACCTTCTTCTAAAGGTTGATATTGACTGGCTCCCAGTAAGCTCATTCTTTGTGGGGCAATTTTTGTCCCGTGTTGCAGGTATCGAATGATAGCACCAGCTCTGATGGCAGATAGCTCCCAATTGGATAGAATAGGCTTATAGTTGCCTGCACGTACCGGGATATTATCAGTATGTCCGATAATTTGAATCTTTCTATCAGGATAGCTACGTAAAAGCCTGGCCACTTTTTGTAAAATAATGACTCCGCTATTTAAAATTTGTATACCACCTAGTTTAAAAATAAGATCATTTTCAATGCTGATATGAATTGCACCATTTTTTTGACTGATAATATTAATTTTTTGTAACTATTCAGCGTAATTTTTTATTCATATAAAACTAACTGATAAAATTAGGCAGTTTTCACTTAAAGAGTAAATCCATAGCATAGCCAGATGTGACTCCCTGTTTTTTACAAGTCGATAAATAACCTCTAATACGACAAAACATTTTAGCACCATCCAGACTACGGAAAGCCCCTGATATTTTTTGTTGTACCTTGGTCATTCTAATATCCCGTTCACCTTGATTATTAGTAAATGGCACTTCTGACTTTTCCATAAAACGCAGTGTATCCTCATTATACTTAATCAATCGCTCTAATAAATTACGAGATTTACTTCGTTTCAATCGAACTCGTTTTCCGTTTCTCTCTTTTTCATCAGGGGGTGGACATTCAATTTCAGCCTCACTTAATAATTTTCTGTGTTCTAACCAAAATTGTTTTGCTTTTTCCTGATTTAACTCACCACCATCCTGATTGACTGATTTATTGGCTTTTTCAAGCCATATTTTCATTTTACCAGCCCATTTTTGCTTGTCTTGCTCATGAGCAAAGGTTAATTCATGCAAATGATGTGCATTGCATAAAGAATGCAAACAATTTTCATAGCGATAATAAGCTTTCCAATGGTCATGACATAAAACACCTTCAAAGCGACGGATAATATTCATGCTATCCCTGGCTTCACTGCCTCTTTTTTCATGAGTCATGAACGAGGTAAAAAACTGATTGCTGGAACAATGTAGCCAGTGGCGTTTACCTGCCACATTAACACCTGTTTCATCAACATGCATTAAGCTGGCTT
>JAUJGA010000001.1:0-1233 GCA_042095675.1 Gammaproteobacteria bacterium | reverse complement strand
TTTTTTTAACTTTATTCTTTTTCTTATCTTTTTTCTTATCTTTTTTCTTGTCTTTCTTCTTATTTTTTAATTTCTTAATCGGTTTTATTTTCTTTTTATCTATAAGCTTATTATTATTTGACAACTTCTTTGACTTTTTCTTCTTATCTTTATTCTTATTTTTCATTATTTTATTGCCCTTTGATTTAACGAGAGGATCCAAAACTTTGCTTATTTGTTTGAAGATTTCATCTACTTCTCCAGTTCCCTTGATGATCACATTTTTTGTTTGCTGCTTATAATATGAGATCAATGGTTTAGTTTGTGATGTATAAATTTTTAAACGATGACTGATGGTTTCTTTATTATCATCAGCACGTTGAATTAATTTTCCACCACAGCTATCACAGACTTCTTTTAATCTTGGTGCTGAAGTATAAATATTGAAAAGTTGAGAACAATCGGCACAGGTTCTTCGACCTGTTAAACGCTGCATAAGATCATCAAAGTCAACATCAATAAGAATGGTTTTTTCTAATTGTTTATAAATGGTATTAAGCATATTATCCAGTGCTTCAGCCTGGGGAATATTTCTGGGAAAACCATCTAAGATAAACCCATGCAAGACATCAGGCTCTTTGAGTCTTTCCTCAATAATACCTAATACAATAGCATCTGTTACTAACTCACCTGCTTCCATCGCTTGTTTGGCTTTTATGCCCAGCTTAGTTTTCTCTATGACGGCTTCACGCAGAAGATCTCCTGTTGAAATTTGCGGTATACCATACTTTTTTACTAATAATTTTGCTTGCGTACCTTTACCTGAACCTGGAGCACCTAATAAAACAATTCTCATTTTTTCTCTCTGAAATTAAATGTTTGATGTAAGTCTATTCAATGTCAATCAATAGTAATTATTACATAGCTGTAATAACATTCTAACTCAGGTACTGATAAAGTAAAGTCATTAGAGCATTTATTTGTAATTGCTGAATTCGTATAGTAAGCGCATGACCTCTGATAGTAGCTAAGCAAACACCCTGTAAATTAAACAAGACTCAGGGTTACAATGCCATGTTACGACACCAATAGCAGAGGCTACAAATATTCCACCCCAAATTGTCTAGACAACTTTTTCAAAAAACTTATTTCTTTTATTAAGCAGCTTTTTTGATTTCTGCCTGTTCTTCCATACTGGATAAATACACATCCATTGGCTTCTGATAATCCAATGATTGATGGAATCTTTTATGA